>CAMNOL010000015.1 GCA_946546815.1 uncultured Oscillospiraceae bacterium | reverse complement strand
TCAGCCGAATCAGTCCCTCGCCCGCCGTCACCAGGCCGTCGAGAATCAGCTCCGCGCTGGCGTAGTCATCGCTGTTCAGCACCGCGATGACCACCACGTCGGAGTGCCCCTCCCCGCGGATCTTCTCAAAATCCGCCGTCAGCATCTGCTCGCCCTTCTGGACAGGCTGGCCGCCCCGGACAAAGCACTGGAATCCGTCCCCGTGCATCTCCGCGGTGTCCATTCCCACATGGATGACGACCTGGACGCCGTTGTGGCCTTCCACACCCAGCGCATGATAAGTATCCGCCACCTGCATGACGTCTCCGGTAAAGGGCGCCCGAATCACGTTTTCCTCCGGAACGATGCCGCAGCACCAGCCCATGGCGCCGCTGGCAAAGGCTTCGTCCGGCACCTCTTTCATGGGGACGACCCTTCCGGTCACCGGGGCACAGACCACAGCCGGCAGTTTTGCCCGCTTTGCCTTTTGTTTTTTCTTAAAAAAGTCAAATAAGCCCATAATCTCTTTTTTAGAACTGAATGGTTTTGGGAGGCTCCGTAAAGGAGCAGATGGATGCAGTGGCATTTTTCAGGTAAAACACCGCCGTGTTGCCGTCCCCGGGCTTGTACATGGCCTGCAGGGAGGGGTACGCCGAGAGCATATGCTCCTGGGCCTCGATCCGCTCATCCAGCACCGCCTCAGCGGCCAGGCGAATCCACTTGCCCTCGGCCATTGCGCTGATCTCCACCTTGGGATTGGCAATCATCTGCTTGGCAACGTCCTTCACCAGACCGGTCTGGATGTACAGCTTGTCCTCAAACAGGTCAATGGTGCCGAAGGGGCGCACCCGGGGCTGCGCTCCGTCCAGGGTGGCCAGATAGTAGGTGCCAGCCTTTTTCAGGAACTCAAATACCTCTTTCATTGCAGCATCCTCCTCTTCAGAATCAAATTCCGATTTAAATGATTAAACGCATTATAGCACCACATGGGTACAGTTGCAAGAAAAAGGTTTCTGAATTCTGTGGAGCGGGCGCACATGCCCGGGAAACGGCTCCCCTGCGCCGGATGTGCGCCCTGTGGTTCCTTTATTCTGCCTTCACCTTCAGCGTTCCCTCTTCCGCTGTCACCTTCAGCACGCTGCCCTCTCCCAGCTGTCCGGTGAGCAGCAGCTCCGCCGCCGGGTCCTCCAGGTGGGCGCGGATATACCGCCGCAGCGGCCGCACGCCGAAGGCCGGGTCCTGTCCCTCCCGGGCGATGAGCTCCACCGCCGTTTCCTCTGCCCGGAGGGATACGCCCTGCTTCTCCAGCCGCTTTCCGGACTGAGCCAGCATCAGCCGGGCGATCTTCTCCACGTCCTCCGCCGGAAGCTTGCGGAAACAGATGATTTCGTCAATCCGGTTGAGAAACTCCGGCCGGAACTGCTTTTTCAGCGCAGCCTGCAGCGCGCTCTGCCGGTCCGCCTCGCTGCGGCTCCCAAAGCCCAGCGGCCGCTCCAACGCGGAGATGGCATCCGCTCCGGCGTTGGTGGTCATGACGATCACCGTGTTGCGGAAATCCGCCCGCTGGCCCTGGGCGTCGGTGAGCACGCCGTCCTCCAGGATCTGCAGCAGCAGATTCAGCACCTCCGGGTGGGCCTTTTCCAGTTCGTCCAGCAGCACCACCCGGTAGGGGCGCTTGCGCACCGCCTCCGTCAGCCGTCCGCCCTCCTCGTAGCCCACATAGCCCGGAGGAGAACCGATGAGACGGGAGACGGACTGGGCTTCCATATACTCGGACATATCCAGGCGCAGCAGCGCGTCCTCGCTGCCGAACAGCACCTCCGCCAGCGCCCGGCACAGCTCCGTCTTGCCCACGCCGGAGGGACCGGCGAACAGGAAGGAGCCCACCGGCCGCTTTTCCTCCTTCAGTCCGGACCGGCTGCGGCGAATGGCCCGGGACACCGCCTGCACCGCCTGCTGCTGCCCGATGACCCGCCGGTGCAGCAGTTTCTCCAGCGACATCAGCTTTTTGCCCTCGTCCTCCGTGATAGAGGCCACGGGGATCCCAGTCCACTCGGACAGCACAAGGGCCACGTCCTCCCGGTGGACGGTGACCTTCTTCCGCTCTGCGGCGCTGTACCAGCTTTTCCGCTGATCCTCCAGCTGGTGGCGAAAATTCTGTTCCGCGTCCCGGTACAGCGCCGCCCGCTCAAAGTCCTGGCTGCGGATGGCGCCCTCCAGTGCCTCCACCGCGTCCTTGCGCCGCTGCTCCAGGTCCCGGAAGGAGTCCGGCGGCAGCTCTGACGCGATTCTCGCCCGGGCAGCGGCCTCGTCCATCAGATCCACCGCCTTGTCCGGCAGATACCGGTCCGGCAGGTAGCGCACGCTCAGCTCCACCGCCGCCTCAATGGCGTCGTCTGCGATGGACAGGTGGTGGTGGTGCTCATACCGCTCCCGGAGCTGCTCCAGGATCTCCACTGCCGCCGCCTCGTCCGGAGGCTCCACCGTCACCGGCTGGAACCGCCGCTCCAGCGCCGCGTCCTTGCGGATATAGCGCCGGTATTCCTCCTGGGTGGTGGCGCCCAGCACCTGAATCTCCCCCCGGGACAGGGCCGGCTTGAGGATATTCGCCGCGTCAATGGAGCCTTCCGCACTGCCGGCCCCCACAATGGTGTGCAGCTCATCCAGAAAGAGGATGATGTTCCCGATCCTCTGGACCTCCTTGATGATGCGCTTCACCCGCTCTTCAAACTCGCCCCGATACTTGGTCCCCGCCACGGTGGAGGAGAGATCCATGGCCAGCAGGCGCTTGCCCAGCAGCGCTTCCGGCACCTCTCCGGCGGCCAGGCGCTGGGCCAGCCCTTCCGCCACCGCCGTTTTGCCCACCCCCGGCTCTCCCAGCAGCACCGGGTTGTTCTTTGTCCGGCGGCACAGGATCTGAATCACCCGGTCCAGCTCCGCTTCCCGTCCGGTCACCGGGTCCAGCTGTCCGTATTCCGCCATCCGGGTCATGTCCCGGGCGAACTGGTCCAGCAGCTTGGACTCCCGCACCGTCTCCCCTTCCCGGCTCCGCCGGTCCCAGAAGGAGGCGCCGCCGCTTTCGCCCATGGAGGAGCGCATACTGAGCCCCAGCTTTTGCAGGATTACCCCGCTGCTGCCCAGCAGCCGGGCCGCCGCGCCTTCGCCCTCCTGCAGAATCCCCGCCAGCAGGTGCTCGCTGCCGATGCTCCGCTGGCCCATTCTGCGGCTCTCCGCCGCCGCCAGCTCCACAATGCGGCGGCAGCGGGGCGTCAGTCCCTGGGCGGGGGCACAGCCGGCGGAGCCTACCCCCACCAGCTTTGCCACCGCCTGCTGCAGCTGCTCCCGGGACAGTCCGGCCTCCGTCAGCGCCTTGGCCGCCGGGCTGTCCGCTTCCTCCATCAGCCCCAGCAGCAGGTGCTCGCTGCCCACATAGCCGTGGCCCAGATTTTTCGCCTCGTTTCTCGCCGAGCGCAGAGCGTTCTGCGCGCTGCGGCTCAGCACCAGCCGTTCCGATCCACAATTCATCTGATCCAACCCCCGATTGGTAAAAATCACAGTTCAGAACTATTCTATGCCAGTTTTTCCGCAATTAAACGGGGAAAAAGCAGAAGGCACAAAAAAGGACCGCCTCTCATGAGACGGTCCCTGTTTCTTCGACACGATCCTGCGGCTGGAGCGCTGACCCTCAGTTCAGCAGGACTTCATTGGACGCGACGGCCACCTTCACCGAAGCCTGATAGCTGCCGGATTTTATGGTGATTTTTGCCGTTCCCTCCCCCACGGCCTTCACAACGCCGTTCTTGTCCACCGTGAGGACAGAGGGTTTGCTGCTGCTCCAGGTAAAGGTCTGGGGGTTCACATCCGCTTTCCCCTGGGAAAACTGGCCGTTCAGCCGGATCTTTTCTCCCACCAGCAGGTTCAGCTGACCGTCAGAGTAATCTGTGGACCATTCCAGGTTCCGGAACGCCCCGTAAATCTCCATCTGCATCCGCAGGGTATAGCGGGGGCCGACGATCTGGGTAGAGAGATTCACATTCTGATTTTTGGGCTGGGACACCTTTTTGCCGGTGCTCGCCTTGGGGCTACCCACCACATAGTACCAGCACTCGCTTCCGGAGCGGCTGTTGACGAAGCATCCGATTCCGATCATGGTCAGCTTCTTGGACAGCGCATAGTTTGTGATCTCATCGGCGCTGGCTGTCAGCCCGATGTAGGTGGTGTACTTGCCCTTTTTCCCCGGAGGGGACACGGCTTTTCCGTTGGGATGGGCCTGGGGGGTGGGATTGACGGAGCACTCTTGGGCCCGTCCCACCGCGTATTTCATCCAGGCCTCGTCCATGTACAGGGCTTTGTACCCCTTCTTTTTCCGCTGGGCGTTGATGGTTTTCAGCTCCTTGAAGGCCTTTGCATAATCCACCCTTCCCCGGTATTTCACCGTCGTCTTGACGTTGGTGGGAATGACCTTGCTGCCGTAATCGGACAGGGACATGGGATACTTTTTATAGAACGCCTTGGTGGCGTAGCCTTTGTCCCGGGGGTGGCTGGTGAAGTTGTAGTCGCACTTCAGGAACCAGATGTACTTGCCTTTCCGTCCGCTGTCCCAGGTGGTGTCCAGATTATAGTACTTTTTGCCGATTTTCACGATGTTCCACGCGTGATTGGCTCCGGTGATCAGCCGGGAGGTCAGCCCCGCCTTCTTCGCCATCCGCTCAAACAGAATGGCATAGCCCTGGCACACCGCCGTCCCCTTCACCAGAGCGGCGTAGCCGGTGTGCTTCAGGGTGTAGCTCCCGTCGTTCAGGTGCTTGTAGTCGTATGTGACATGGGTGCAGATGTAGTCATAAATGGCTTTGACCTTTTTGTAGTCGCTTTTGCCGCTGAGCTTCAGCTTTTTCATCACCTGATTCAGCTTGGTGTTGAACTGCTTCTGCTGCTTTTTGGTGGTAAACCACTTGTCCGCGTTTTCCGCAACGCCTTTTTTCAGGTAGTTGGCCGCCTGGGTGTCCAGACGGGCGAGTTCGCCCTCGATGACCACGTCCGCAGGCACTTCCAGCCCGGTCTCCTCCGCCTCTTCCGGTTCGGGAGCCTCTGCGGGAGCTTCCTCCGCGGCCTTTTCGGGCACCGCTCCGGCGGGCGCAGCGGCGGCGGAGTCCCGGCTCACTTCCTGCTCCGGTTCAGGCGAATTTTCTTCCGGCTGGGCAGGGAGCTCCGCCTCCGGCTCTGCCTCTGCTTCCGGCTGCTGCTCCGGCAGGTCCGGGCACTCCTCCTCGGGGGTCTCCTCAGGCTCTTCCGCCTCCAAAGCCTCAGCAATCTCTTCTTGGACAGTGCAATCGGATTCCCCCAGCTCTGCCGCCCATGCGGCGGAGCAGAACAGGCTCAGCACCATGGTCAGCGCCAGCAGCAGGGAAACAACCCGTTTCCATCGATTCTTCACGGTAGTACCTCCTTTTCCGGGGGGACGTGTCACGGCTTCCTTTTCTGACTTATCATACCATTTTCCACCGCCTGTTTCAACACCTCGGCTGGGTAGAAAAATGGAAATCATTGCCGCAGGGCGCAGCTTCCGTCATTTTTCCGCCAGATACGCCCGAACCACCGCCAGCACGTCCTCTCCGTACCGGTCGCACTTGGCCGTGCTGAGCCCGGAAATGCCCCGCAGCTCCTTCTGGGTGGTGGGCAAACGCTTACAGATCTCCCGCAGCACCGCGTCCGAAAAAATCGCAAAGCCCGGCACACTCTGCCGCTGGCCCAGCCTGCCACGCAGCTCCTTCAGCCGGTCAAGCAGCACCGGGTCTGCTGCGCTCTTGAGGGCCGGATGCGCCGGCTGCGCCGGTTTCCGGCGCTTTACCGTCAGCTTCTGCCGCCCGAACAGCACCGGCTTTGCCCGGGCGGTCAGCTCCAGCACCGGAATGGAATCGCCGCTCTCCAGCAGCATGCCCCGTTCCGTCAGCCGCTCCGTCAGAATGTCCAGATGCGCATCGGACAGGCCCTTCAACAGGCCGAAGGTGGACAGCCTGTCCAGTCCCAGCCGGGAGACCGCACCGGTGTTCTTTCCCTGCAGCACCGCATACACCAGCGCTTTTCCCGCCCGGTATCCTGCCCGCTCTACCCGGACCACGCAGGAGAGCAGCTTTTGCGCCTCCTCCGTCACATCCACGTCCTCGTATCCCGCCAGACAGCCGGAGCAGTTTCCGCAGGGTTCCTCCAGCCGCTCTCCAAAGTACTCCAGCATCCGCTCCCGCAGGCAGCCGCCGCCGGTGCAGTAACGCTCCATCTGGTCCAGCTGGCGCAGGCGGTTCCTTCTCAGCATCTCCCGTTCCTCCGCTGTCAGCTCCGCCCCCTCCCGGGTGTCGCCGTTTTGGATCAGGTACCGGATCAGCCGCAGGTCCCGGGGGCCGTAGAGCAGGATGCAGTCCGCTGCGCTTCCGTCCCGTCCGGCCCGCCCCGCCTCCTGGTAATAGCTCTCCATGTTGGCAGGCATATTGTAGTGGATCACATAGTTCACATTGGACTTGTCAATGCCCATGCCGAAGGCGTTGGTGGCCACCATCACCGGCCTGCGGTCAAAGAGGAAGTCCTCCTGGTTCTTCTTTCGCTCTTCCGTCGGCAGCCCCGCGTGGTAGCGGGTGGCCGGAACTCCGTGGCGGCACAGAAGGGCGCAGACCTGTTCCACATTTTTCCGGGTCAGGCAGTACACAATGCCGCTGTCCCCGGCCCGGTCCCGGACCAGCTTCAGCAGCGCCTCGTCCTTGTCCTCCGGGCGCTGTACCTCAAAGTACAGATTGCTCCGGTTAAAGCTGGTGACCAGCTCGTGGGGGCGGTTCAGCTTCAGCAGGCTGCGGATGTCCTGCCGCACCCGCCGGGTCGCCGTCGCCGTGAAGGCGGACACCACCGGACGCACCGCCAGCCCCTCCACAAACCGGGCGATCTGCAGATAGCTGGGGCGGAAGTCGTGTCCCCACTGGGACACACAGTGGGCCTCGTCCACCGTCACCATGGAAATGGAGATCTGTTGGCAAAACCGCTGAAACGAGGGGGTCTCCAGCCGTTCCGGGGCGATGTAGATGAGCTTGTACGCCCCTGCCGCCCCCCGGCGGAGCACCTCGGCGCTCTGCTCCCGGGTCAGGGAGCTGTTGATGTAGGCGGCTCCGATTCCGTTCTGCCGCAGCGCGGTCACCTGATCCTTCATCAGGGAGATCAGGGGGGAGATCACCAAGGTGACGCCCTCCAGCATCAGCGCGGGAATCTGGTAACAGACGCTTTTTCCCGCTCCGGTGGGCATCACCGCCAGCACATCCTGTCCGCTGAGCAGGTGGGAGATGACCTCCTGCTGGCTGGGCCGAAAGGCCGTGTGTCCAAAGTATTCGTGGAGCAGCAGCAGTTCGTCCGGCATGAACTCCCCTCCCTTCCCGCTGCAGGGCGTTTTTTCTCTGCCGGGTCGCCCCGGCACAGTTGGCGTATGTCGCATTATACCACAAAATCAACCGGGCGCACAGGGTCATTCTCTGTTTTCCCTGTGCGCCCAGATTCAAATGGTCACCTGAATGTCTGCCCTTCCGCTGAGGCCGTTCAGGGGGATTCCCTGCTCCACCGGGACGCCGTTCACCGTCAGCGAGGGAGTGCTGCCCCGCCGGACGCAGATGTGCAGCTGCGCCTGTCCAAGCCTCCACTCCGCCTCATAGCCCGGCCAGCGCTGGGGCAGCCGGGGCTCCACATACAGCCGGTTTTTTCGGACCTTCAGCCCCAGCAGCTCCTCTGCCGCCGCCCGGCAGTACCAGGACGCGGCTCCGGTGTACCAGGTCCAGCCTGCCCGGCCCTCCTTTCCCGGGGCAGTGGACACATCCCCTGCCAGCACATAGGGTTCCCCCTGATACACGCCGTTGTCCAGATGCTCCGGCAGCAGGGTCCTCAGCAGCGTCCAGCCCTGCTCCCCGTCTCCCAGCCGCAGCGCCGCCATGGCCAACCACACGGCGGCGTGGGTGTACTGTCCGCCGTTTTCCCGCACGCCCTCCGGGTAGGCGCTGATATACCCCGCTCCCGTCCCGGCGGCAAAGGGGGGCGTCAGCAGCGCAACTGTTCCGGTTTTCGGGTCATAAAGGCGCTGAATTGCCGCCTGTACCGCGGCTTTTCCGTGGGTTTTGTCGGGGTTTGGCGCAAACACCGCAAAGCTCTGGGCGATGGAGTCCATCTGGCAGTCCCGGCTCTCCCGGCTTCCGATGGGCCTCCCCTCATCGTCATAGGCCCGGCGGTACCACCCCCCGTCCCAGGCCTGCTCCGCCTGAGCGGCCAGCTGTTGGGACAGATTTTCATACCGCTTCCGGCGCTCCGGCCTGCACAGCACGGCGAACTCCTTTAGCACCAGGGCGGCAAACCACGTCAGCCAGACGCTTTCGCCCCTTCCCCCGGCGCCCAGGCAGTCCATGCCGTCGTTCCAGTCCCCGGTGCCCATGAGCAGCAGTCCGTGGACGCCGGCGCCCCGGCCCATGCAGCACTCGATGGCCCGGATGCAGTGCTCAAACACCGTTCCGGTGTCGCCGGAGGGTACTGCGGGCTCATAGCGGTTGTGTTCTCCCTTTTGCAGGGGCTTTGAGGTCAGCCAGCCCACCTGCTCCGTCAGCAGGGTGCGGTCTCCGGTGACGTTCACCCACCGGCACACCGCCCAGGGCAGCCACAGCAGGTCGTCACTGATGCGGGTGCGGACCCCCCGCTCCTCCGCCGCGAGGGGATGCCACCAGTGCTGCACATCTCCCTGGGTGTACTGATGCCGGCAGCAGCGCAGAATCTGCTCCCGGACCAGCTCCGGGTGGTTGGGCAGCAGCCCGCAGGCGTCCTGCAGCTGGTCCCGGAACCCGTAGGCGCCGCCGCACTGGTACAGGGCGGAGCGGGCCATCAGCCGGCAGGCGATGGTCTGATACCGTCCCCAGAAGCTCAGATAGTGGTTCAGCGCCGGGTCCGGTGTGTCCACCGTGAGAAAGCCCGCCTGCCGCCGCCAGAACTCCTTGGTCTGCTCCAGCAGTCCCCGGGCCTCCGCTGCCGATCCACACAGCGGCTCCCCCGTTCCCGCCCAGAGCACCAGCTCCTGACCCACAGGCAGCTGCGCCGCCATAAGGGAGGGCTTCGGCGCTTCTTCCAATTGCAGGGGCACGCTGGCCCCAAAGGTGAGTTTTTCCCCGGGAAAGTCGGTATTGGCCGGGTTCTCTGCGACGATTTGCCCTTGAACCGCCTGCATCCTTACAAACCGGCTGTCCCGCTGCCGGGGCCCCATCTGCAGCTCCGCGTTCCAGTGCAGCACAGTGTCCCCGGAAAAGCCGGAGGTTTCAATGAGAAAAATCCGCTGCGCCCCCTCCGGGGGCACAAAGGCGGTGAGGGAAACCGACTGTCCCTCCCGGGCCTTGCTCCACTGTGCAAACCCCGGCCCGTACCGAACCACCGTGCTGACGCCGTCCTCTGCGGCAAACAGGGAGATTTTTTGCCCATTTTCTTCCAAATACAACTGTTCTGGCCCGGAATGGGCATAGGGGGCGTTGTTCCACGGGGTCAGCTTGTTTTCGTGGGCGTTTCCGCTCCACAGGTGTCCGGTGCCGCAGTCATCCGCTGTCCAGCCGAAGCGCCCGTTGGTGAGCACCTGGCTCCAGCGCCGGGGCAGGAGTCCGCCGTTGGTCTCCATGACGAACTCGTCCCCCTCCCAGCGCCAGTGGGGGGTGCCTCCGGAAACAATCTCCTCCGGTGGCTCCGGGGGGCAGTCGAACCGGTTTTCCGGCACGCCGGGCAGTCCGGCGAAGGCCGCCATTCCGGTGACGGTCTCCGCCGCCTCCCCCACAGCTTCCACCAGATGCACGCCGCCTGTCCCGCCGATTCGATGGGCCAGCGACAGCTGTTCACAGACCTGCCCCAGGGATGGGAGCTCCTTCTGCTGACACAGCAGCACCAGGTCAAAGGGGAGTCCGCAGCCCTGCAGCACCGCCCACTGGCGGATGCAGCGCTCGCCGGTCCCCGCATCCGCCCCGCTCACCGCCCAGATGGGCACGTCCCCGGAAATGGCATAGGGCCACAGGGCGGGCTGACCCTTGGGAACCCCCTGCCCCTTTCCGGGGAACAGCAGCCGGGAGGTCAGCTCGTCCAGCTGCTGCCGCTCCCTGTCCCTGAGTCCGTACCGGGCGCACAGGGCGCTGAAGGTGTCGGCGGCGCCGGTGGTCATCCCCATCAGCAGCCCCTGGGCGGCGTAAAACGCCTCCTCCCGGTCTCCGGCGGTCAGCGCCCAGTTCAGCCTGGTCGTTCCGGGAGAAACCGGCACCTTCAGCTGTAACACGCATTCCTCTGTCACTGTCAGGGAGGCATCTCCCTCCCACAGCAGCACCAGTGCCGGAACCGGCCGTCCCGCCCGGGGCCGACGTGTCACGCACACGCCCCGGGGCAGCGTCTCCGTCCCCAGTCCCAGCCGGGAGAACGCCCGGTGAGCCTCGTAGTCCGCCCTTTGGTCCAGAACCGGCATGATGGTCAGCTCCAGCGTACCTGCCCGGTGGGTCTCCAGACAAAGGGTCTGAAGCAGTCCGGTTTCGTCCAGGGTGTAACGGTGCTGAACGGAACACTCCGGATGCTTCAATGATACCTCCGCCTGATTCCCGGAAAAGCGCCACTGCAGTTCCCGGCCCCCTGCCCCCGAGGGAGCCAGTCTCCGGCGCCGGTTGTCACTGGTAAAGGACAGCTCCGCCCCTTCCGTCAGCAGCAAAGTCTCCTTCTGCAGGGCTCCGCCGCCCTCCGCCGTCAACGGCAGCAGCAGGTCCCCCGCAGCCAGCGGGTGGCAGGCAGGTCTGGCCGGGTCAAAGCCCTGACCGGCCCGTTGATATCCTTTGATTTTGTCTGTTTTTGTCCTTTTCAGCCGCAGGTTCAGCGTTTTGGGCGGCACCAGTCCCAGGGGCAGCCGCTCCTGCAGCAGCAGTCGGTGGGCCTGCATCTCCGGGCGGGCCATGAATCGGCGCTGCATTGGGTTTTGGTTCAGGGCGTTGTCGATGGCCAGCAGGCTCATGCCCAGATGATGCACCATCCAGCTGCGCACCACCGCCGCCTGCCCTCCGGTGCGGGCGGGGGTAAAGTCCACTGCCTCGTACAGCCCGTACCGCCCCTCGGCGCCCAGCGCCGCCAGCGTCCGGAGGTTCTTCACCGCGCTGTGGGGCAGTGCACTCAGCGCCAGAAAGGACGCATAGGGCGCAGCCACCCGTTCCTGCTCCAGCCCCCGGCGCAGTCCCAGCGGCGGCACGCCGTGGGCCTTGTACTGGTAATTCTGCCCCTGGTCCAGCTGATAAAAGGCAGACTCCGAAACGCCCCAGGGCAGTCCCAGCCGCTGTCCCCAGCCCCTCTGCACCCAGGCGCAGAACTGCAGGGACTCCGCCAGCAGGGAGCGGTCCTCCGCCGGGAGCAGCAGGTGGGGCATGAAATATTCAAACATGGTCCCCGACCAGCTGGCAAGGCCAAACCGGCGGTGCTGGCTGGTCATCACCCGGCTCAGCCGCTGCCAGTGCCGCACAGGCACCTCTCCCCGGGCCACCGCCAGAAAACTGGTCTGCCGGGCCTCGCTGGCCAGCAAATCATAGCGGCTGTCGGTAAAGGCGTTCTCCTCCGCGTCCCAGCCGATATAGAACAGCTCCCGTTCCGGGTCATACAGCGGGCGAAATCTCATCTTTTCCGCCAGTTTTGCCGCTCTTTGTGCAAGCTCAGGCTGTTCCAGCTCCTGCAGGCCGGTCTCCAGCGCCAGCAGCGCGCCGCACAGGTTCCCGCTGTCCACGGTGGAGACATACCGGGGGAACAGGGGCTCCGCCGTCTCCGTGTCGTACCAGTTGTACAGGTGCCCCTGCCATTTTTCCAGCTGTTCTATCGTGTCAAGCTGATGGGCGATCAGCTCCAACGCCCGCTCCCGGCCGGTGAGCTCCAGATCACACGCCGCCAGACAGGACAGCAGGGCCAGTCCGATGTTGGTGGGTGAGGTGCGCCGGGCCGCCCCCACAGAGGGGCGCTCCTGCACATTGTCCGGGGGCAGCCAGTGGTCCTCCGGGCGAAGCCAGGTGTCAAAATACTGCCAGATTTTTCCCGCCTGATGGCGCAGAAACGCCCGCTCCCGCTGGTCAAAGGCCGATTCTGTCTTTTTCTTCTGCTGGCTGAGCTTTTCCACAACCAGCGGAGCCGCCGTCCACAGCGCTCCCAGCGCCTTTCCCAGCGGATGGGGAGCGAGCAGCAGAAGCAGCACCCCTGCGGTGAGATTGGGCACCCAGAACCAGGTTTTCGCCTGCTCCTGTCCGGACACCGTCCACTCCAGCAGGCCCCGGTGGGACACGTTCATCCGCCACAGCGCGGTGAGCATGGCGGAGCCGTTGGTCCACGCCTCCACCGGAAGCAGTAGAAACTGCAGGCAAAGGCGCAGAACTGCCCCGGATAAACCCTCATACGTCGGGAAAAAGGTCCGCTGTCCGCACCCTCGGAACCGGCGCAGGCTCAGCTCCGCCCCGGAGAGCAGCAGCGGCGCGGCCAGCGCCATCAGCGCCGCCCACGCGCCGAAACGAAACGCCCTGCCGGGAACCAGCGCCCCGGCCCCCAGGCACACCAGCAGCGCCTCCGGCAGCAGGGATCGGCGCAGGTTGTCCAGCAGCTTCCATCGGTCAATGGCAGAAAGGGGATTTTTTTCCTTTTTTCCCGCCTGATTTGGCACTTTTTGGCAGATCCATTCGGCGGCCTGCCAATCCCCCCGCACCCAGCGATGCTGCCGCCTGTAATAGCTCTTCACTGAAGCGGGAAAGCCGTCGGACACCTCCGCTTCAGCGGCGCCGGCGTGGAGAAAGGCCCCCTCCAGCAGATCGTGAGACAAAATCCTGTTTTCAGGAAACCGTCCGGTGAGACACTGAGCGGCGGCCTCCACGTCTATCATGCCCTTGCCGCAGTAGCTGCAGCGGTTGAACAGGTCGTGGTACAGCTCCGCCGCACAGGTGGTGTAGGGGTCGCTGCCCGCCGGTCCGCAGAAAATGCCGGCAAAGGCAGAGGCGTTTGCGTCCCCCAGGGCGGTAACCACCTTCGGCTGCAGCAGCCCGTATCCCCGGGTGACGACCCGCCTGTGTTCGTCAACCACAGCCCGGTTCAGCGGGTGCAGCAGCGTGCCCGCCAGCGCCCGGATGGAATCCACTCCGGGAACGGTGTCACTGTCCAGCGTCAGCAGAAATGCGGTCCCCGTCAGCCGCCCCTGTGTTCCGGCGGCGATGTTCACTCCTGTGGGCGCTCCCCGCAGCAGGCCGATCAGCTCCATCAGCGCGCCCCGCTTGCGCTCCCACCCCCGATAGAGGTCATCGGAGGACACATACTTCGGCTCCCGGGTGAAGAGGAAAAATCGGTCCCCATACCGGCTGTTCAGCTGCTCGACCCGCTCCTTTGCCTGGGCGATCCACTGCCGTTCCTCCGCCGTCGGCTCTGTGCGCGCGTCCGGCAGATCTGCCAGCAGGCCGTAGCTCACGTTCTCTCCCGCGAAGCGATTGGAGAGCCAGCAGCGCTCCAGCTTGCCGCACAGCTCCTCTGCGGCAAGCGCATGGCTCAGCAGGGCACAGATGACGCACAGGGTTTTTCCCTCCCGGGGAATCCCCTCCTTCAGCTCCAGCCGGAACACCTGCCGCCGGGGGACCATATGGAGCGCCGCCCAATCCACCGCCTGTTTGGCAAGCTCCGCAGCGGGCAGCAGCACCAGCAGTGCCACCCACCAGCGCCCCCCAGCCCACGCCGCCAGCACGGTGAGGCCAATGCTGAGGGCCGCCACCAGAACGGGATACCAGGTTCCGTTGTAATTCTTTGGGGGAAACAGGGCAAATCCCAGGTGTTTCCCCTCTTTTTTAGCCTGCTCTGCAATGGCCTGTGCCTGTTCCTTCTGGGTCAGCCGGTTCCTCCGGGCCAGCTTTGCCAGCCTGCGCCGGTAGCCCATGCGTCCCCGGGGGTCCATCTGTGTATAAATCTCGTCCCCAAGAAATGCCTGATGAATCACGCTCAGCCCTTCCAGCTCTCTGGACCAGTCCCGGCCGGAGTACAGCCGCAGGCGGTCAAAGCAGTCCTTCAGCACCGCCGCGGCGTCCTCGCTGTCCTGCCAGTGCTCCGTCAGTGTGCGGATGCGGTGCAGGATGCCCAGGGTCAGGCAGGGCAGTAAAATGGACAGCTCTTCTTCCTTCAGGGGGCTGACCTGCTGAATCGCCTCCAGAGCGGCCAGCAGCCCTTCCCTGTCCCGGAGTTCGGACTCCGCCAGCGCCTCTCCCAGCTGCTGCACCCGGGCGCAGCGCCCCTGATGGGGAATAGCCGGGAGCCTGCCCGCCCCCCGGACCGCCTCCGCCGCCTGCTCCGACTCCCGTCTCAGCAGCCAAAGCTGGTCCAGCAGCCAGTTGGCCGCCGGGCCGGTGTGCTTCTGTTTCTGCAGCTCCCGGCAAAAGCGGAACACCGCCGAGAGGGCCCCCCGCCCCTGCCGGGCGATGCTCTTCCCCGATACCGTTCCTTTGAACAGCCACTGTCCGGCGGCCTTTGTTCCCCATTCCCGCGCCTGCTGCTGCGTCATTGTGTTTCCTCCTCCAAGCCTTGCATCATCACTTTTTCGTGAGCGTTCAGCGTCTTTTTCCCGGTTATTTCACCGGATACAGTCCGATTCCTCCGGGCTGCTGCTCCGATAAAACCCGTATGGTTTTCTGTCCAGTATGCCCGCTGGCAGAGGATTCCATTCACCGGCGCATCCCGCCGTGTCGTTTTAACACTCTAGTGAAATAAACATCCCCCTTGAAAAGACCGTTTGCCTCTGCTATAATCTTGAAAAAGTCCATGGGCAGCAGCACAGGGCGGAGGACGCAGTCCCCCGGGGGTCCTCCGGATGGTTTTCTCTCTGCAATTCGAGAAAACCGTGCAAGTATTCCGGCTATTTGCGCCAATCTTGCCACTTCCGGAGGGCATTTCCAGGAATCTGCATGGGATTTCTCCGAACTGGGACCCCGGGCGGATGCTTCCTCCCCCCACAGACTGCCCATAGGGAACGGAGCGGAACAATGAACGATATCTTTGGATTGATCGGGGTGGGCCATATGGGCGGAGCCCTGGCCCGTGCCGCAGCAAAAGAGCTGGACCCGGAGCGGCTGATTCTGGCCAATCGCACGCCAGGCAAGGCCGCAGCCCTGGCAAGGGAGCTGGACTGTCTGTCCGGCGACAACCACTACTGCGCCCAGAATGCCCATTTCCTCTTTCTGGGCGTCAAACCCCAGATGATGGCGGAGCTGCTGGAATCCATTGGGGACACGCTGAAAAAGCGGGCGGACCGGTTCGTTCTGGTGACCATGGCCGCGGGACTGACCATTGAGCGCATTCGGGAGATGGCCGGCGGGCCGTATCCGGTGATCCGCATCATGCCCAACACCCCCGCCTCCATTGGGGAGGGCATGATCCTGTACACCGCCGAAGGGGTCACGGAGGAGGAGCTGGACACCTTCCTGACGGTGATGAAGGGCGCAGGGCGCTTTGACCCGCTGCCGGAGCACCTCATGGACGCGGGCAGCGCGGTGTCCGGCTGCGGCCCCGCCTTTGTCTATCCCTTCATTGAAGCGCTGGCCGACGGTGCGGTGGCCTGCGGCCTGCCCCGGGCCAAGGCACAGGAGTACGCCGCCCAGACGCTGATCGGCGCGGCAAAGCTGGTGCTGGAGAGCGGGGAACACCCCGGCGCGCTGAAGGACGCGGTCTGCTCCCCCGGCGGCTCCACCATTGCCGGCGTCCGGGCGCTGGAGCGGAGCGGGTTCCGCTCTGCCGCCATGGAGGCGGTCATCGCCGCCTATGAAAAGACAAAAGAGCTGGGGAAAAACTGAAAAGAAGGGTAGATTTTCATGAGAATTGTCATAAAAGTGGGCACTTCAACCCTGGCCCACGCCTCGGGCCGGCTGAACATCCGGCAGGTGGAGCACCTGTGCAAGGTGCTCAGCGACCTGAAAAACGCCGGGCATGAGGTCATTCTGGTCTCCTCCGGCGCCATCGGCATGGGGGTGGGCAAGCTGCTGCTGCCCCAGCGCCCCACGGACGTCCCCACCAAGCAGGCCGCCGCCGCAGTGGGACAGTGTGAGCTGATGTACATCTACGACAAGCTGTTCAGCGAGTACAACCACACCGTGGCCCAGATCCTGCTCACCGAAGGAGACGTGGACAACGATGAGCGCAGGCAGAACTTTCAGAACACCCTGTACCGGCTGCTGGAGCTGCAGGCCCTGCCCATCATCAACGAAAATGACACCGTCGCCACCGAGGAGTTCGGTGTGGGAGACAACGACACCCTGTCCGCCATCGTCGCCCGGTGCGCCGGCGCGGACCTGCTGGTGCTGCTCAGCGATATTGACGGGCTGTACACCTCTGACCCCAGACGGGACAGCAGCGCCCGGCTCATCTCCTTTGTGGCTGCGCTGACGCCGGAGATTTATGCGCTGGCCGGAGATAAGGGCAGCGACCTGGCGGTGGGAGGGATGTCCACCAAGCTCCGGGCGGCAAAGACCGCCATGGACAACGGCTTTGACATGGTCATCAGCAACGGCGCCCGACCCGAGGACCTCTATGACATCGTGGACGGAAAGCCTGTGGGCACCCGATTCATCGGAAAAACCGGCCTGTCCTCCGCGGGCATCTGCGAGTAAGGCATCAAAACGATACTGTAATTCCACAGATATCCCCATTTTCTTTGAACAGGAGTGAGATCTATGACCACACTGGAACTGCTGCGCGCTGCACAGCTGGCAAAGGGCGCGCTGGCTGCCGCCTCTTCCGAAACCAAAAATGCCGCCCTCTCCGCCATGGCCGACGCGCTGGAGGCGGCCCAGGATTCCATTCTGGAGGCCAACCGGCTGGACCTTGAGGCGGCAAAGGGCACCATCAATTCCGTCATGCTGGACCGTCTGGCCCTGAACCCGGAGCGCATCTCCGGCATGGCCCAGGGCATCCGGGATGTGGCGCTGCTGCCCGACCCGGTGGGACAGGTGCTCACCGAGGTTAAGCGCCCCAACGGCATGGTCATTCGCCGCACCGCCGTCCCCATGGGGGTGGTTGCCATCATCTACGAAAGCCGTCCCAACGTCACCAGCGACGCGGCTGCACTGGCGCTGAAAAGCGGCAACGTGTGCGTGCTGCGGGGCGGCAAGGAAGCCCATCGCAGCGCCGCCGCCATTGTGGCCGCCATGCGGACGGGTCTGCGGTCCGTGGGCCTGCCGGAAACCGCTGTCTCCCTGGTGGAGGACACCACCCGTGCCTCTTCCACGGAGCTGATGACCGCTGTGGGATTGGTGGACCTGCTGATCCCCCGGGGCGGCAAGGGGCTGATCTCCGCCTGCGTCGCCAACGCCAAGGTCCCGGTGATTCAGACCGGCACCGGCATCTGCCATGTGTATGTGGACCAGGCCGCCGATCTGGACATGGCGCTGAACATCATTGAAAACGCCAAGACCAGCCGTCCCTCGGTGTGCAACGCTGAGGAGGTCTGCCTGGTCCACTCCGCCGTGGCGGAGCAGTTCCTGCCCCGGCTGAAGCAGCGGCTGGTGGACGACCGGAAGGACAGCCATCCGGTGGAGCTGCGGCTGGACGACAGGGCCCGGCAGATCATCTCCGGCACCCCCGCCGGGGAACAGGACTTCGACACGGAGTTTCTGGATTACATCCTGGCGGTGAAGGTTGTGGACAGCCTGGAGGAGGCCATCGCCCACATCGCCGCCCACTCCACCGGCCACAGCGACGCCATTGTCACCGCCGATGATGCCGCCGCAGCCAGATTCACTGCCGGTGTGGACAGCGCCGCTGTCTATGCCAACGTTTCCACCCGCTTCACCGACGGCGGCGAGTTCGGGCTGGGCTGCGAAATGGGCATTTCCACCCAGAAGCTCCACGCCCGGGGCCCCATGGGTCTGCAGGAGCTGTGCAGCTACAAGTACATCATCACCGGAACCGGTCAGGTGCGCTGATTGCGGGCATATTTCCAAAGCTTTTGCAAATGAGCATTGCTTTTTTGTCTTAGTCTGATATAATGAAAGCAAGGAAGAGATCCTGCAGCGTCTGCCTGCCGTTCCGCAGGCGTTTTGCAGTTCCAACTTTGAAGCGGCAAAGGTATGGAGGTCCATTATGAAGCAGATCATCACAATAGGCCGTCAGTTTGGCAGCGGCGGCCGGGAAATCGGGGCAAAACTGGCAAAAAAACTGGGGTACAATTTCTATGACAAGGACATTCTGCGCGCGGCGGCAAGAAAGCTGAATATGCCGGAGGCAATTCTGACCCATGCGGACGAGTCCAGCTACAACAGCCTGCTCTACTCTCTGGTCATGAGCACCAAGATTGCGCCCTTTGAGGAGACCCTAGCCAAAGAAGAGTCCAACTTCCTGCTCCGTCAGGCGGAAAAGGGCTCCTGTGTCATCATCGGACGCTGCGGCAACTATCTGTTCAAAGACGATCCGGCCCACCTGAGCTTCTACATTACCGCCCCCATGGAGGTGCGCGTGAAGCGGATTATGGAGCGGTACAATCTGGATTCCGCCTCTGCGGAAAAGATGGTGACATCCACAGACCGGAAGCGGAGCAATTACTACTATTACCGCACCAATCAGAAGTGGAGCGATATTTCTCAGTATCAGTTCGTTCTGGACAGCTCCGTCTTTGGCTCTGACGGCACCGTGGAGCTGATGGAGCAGATGATCCGGATGCGGGAAAAGGGCTGAGCCTGTTCCCCACTCCCCTATAACAGATTGCGCGCACTGGGGCCTTCCTCAGTGCGCTTTTTCAGGAGAATTCTATGAATCAGAGCATTTTCACCGCCATTGACCAAAAAGCCCCGGAGCTGACCGCCCTGCGGCGGGACTTTCACCGGTACCCGGAGACCCGTTGGACCGAGTTTCGCACCTCGGCCCGAATTGCGGAAATACTGACCCGGCTGGGGTATGAGGTGCTCATGGGACAGCAGGTCTGCAAACCGGAGTGCCGCATGGCAGCGCCGGAGGCAGATGTACTGGAAGCCGCCCGGAACCGGGCGATGGCCCAGGGGGCGGACCCGGTTTTTCTGGAGTCCATGAAGGGGGGCTTCACCGGTGTTATCGGCATTCTGCGCCGGGGAGAGGGGCCGACGGTGGCGCTGCGATTTGACATCGACGCCCTGCCGCTGACAGAAGCCACCGGACACCGTTCTGACCGGGAGGGCTATCGCTCCCGGAACGAAGGCTGTATGCACGGCTGCGGCCACGACGGTCACATCGCCATAGGACTGGGCACGGCGTGGGCGCTGATGCAGGTCAGAGAGCAGCTTCACGGCACAGTAAAGCTGATTTTTCAGCCTGCGGAGGAGGGCGCACAGGGCGCCCGGGCGGTGGTGGACAGCGGACATCTGGACGGGGTGGAGTATGTGCTGGGGGCCCACATGATGGGCGGCCCGGAGACCGCCACCGGTCAGATTCGCATCCAAAGCGGAAAGACCCTGGCCACCAGCAAATTTGACGCCGTGTTCCACGGAACCCCCTCCCACGCCGGGCAGGCGCCGGAGCAGGGGAACAACGCCCTTCTCGCTGCGGCAGCGGCGATTCAGGGCCTTTACGCCATTCCCCGCCACGGCACCGCCGGCACCCAGATCAATGTGGGCACCATCCGGGGCGGCTCCGGGCGGAACGTGGTGTGTTCTGAGGTGCGGCTGGAGGCAGAGGTCCGGGGTGAGACCGACGCAGCCAATACGTATATGAAACAATACGCCTTTCGAATCCTCCGCTCCGCCGCGGAAATGCACGGCTGCACGGTGGACATCACCCTTGCCGGTGAGGCGGTGTCGGTGGAAAACACCCCAGCCCTCAGTGAACAGCTGGCCCGGGTGTGGGAGTCCATGGGGCTCCCCGTTCAGCGGCGGTTTGACGAGCTGTGGACCGCCAGCGAGGACTTCGCCTGCATGGCCCAGCGGGTGCAGCAGCAGGGCGGTCAATCCTGTTACTTCCGGGTGCTGTCCGCCTGCACCGCAGGACTGCATCAGGCGGGCTTCGACTTTGACGAATCTGCGCTGCCCACTGGGGTGAAGGCCTTTGTCAGCGCGGCGCTGGAACTGATGAAATAGTCAAAAAAGTCCCTCTGACGTGGTGTCAGAGGGATTTTACATATGGAATGTCGTTCAGAGAATCACGCCGCCGCCCAGCACATAGGCCCCGTCGTACAGCACCAGAGACTGTCCCGGAGCGATGGCCCGCTGGGGCTCATCAAAGGTGACATGGATGGTATCCGGCCCGGTCTGCACCACCGTACAGGGCTGTTCCGGGTGATGATAGCGGATTTTCGCCTTGATGTGCAGGGGCTGGCGGATGGAATCCATACCGATGAGGTTCACCCGTCCGGCGTCCAGCTCCCGGCTGTAGATGCGCCGCTCTTCTCCCAACCGGACGATGTTGTGCTCCGGGTCCTTTTCGTAGACGTAGAGCCGGCTGGCGGCGGGTACCCCCAGCCCCCGGCGCTGTCCGATGGTGTAGCCCATATAGCCCCGGTGGGTGCCGATTTGCTTTCCCTCCGGGTCCAGGAAGGGACCGGGCTCCGACTCCTGCCCGGTGTGGCGGGCGAGGAACCCCATATAATCCCCGTCGGGCACAAAGCAGATGTCCTGGCTGTCCGGCTTTTCAGCGCTGGTCAGGTTGTGCTCCAGGGCGATCTGACGGATTTCGTCCTTGGTAAAACCGCCCAGCGGCAGCACCGTGTGAGCAAGCTGCTGCTGAGACAGGGTGTAGAGCATATAGGACTGGTCCTTTTTCTCGTCCTTGCCCTTTTTCAGCAGAAACCGGTCTCCGGAGCGCTCCACCTGGGCGTAGTGCCCGGTGGCCAGCACCTGTCCGCCCAATTCCTGCATGGCACGATACAGCACCGGGAACTTCACCTCCCGGTTGCAGTCGATACAGGGATTCGGGGTGTTTCCCCTCTGATAGGTTGCGACAAAGGGCTCAATGACCTCTTTCAGAAACAGATCCTTCCGGTTCAGGGTGTAGTGCCGGCAGCCCAGGGACCAGCAGGTGCGCCGGGCGTCGGTGACGTCCTCCAGGGAGCAGCAGGTGCGGCTGTTCAGCCCCACCGTCTCATTGTCGTACAGGTGCAGCGTCACGCCCACCACCTGATAGCCCTGCTCTGTCAGCAACAGCGCAGCGGCGGAGCTGTCCACTCCGCCGCTCATTCCGACAACTGCGACAGGCTCAGTGCATGCAGGATTCACAGTCATGGTCACATTTTGCGTTCTGCAGTTCTTCCGGCACCGGCAGGTTGTTCTTGGTGTAGTAGTCCAGCAGGGCGGCCTTCACCGCTTCCTCCGCCAGCACGGAGCAGTGCAGCTTCACCGCGGGCAGACCGTCCAGCGCTTCCACCACGGCCTTGTTGGTCAGCTGCATGGCCTCATGAATGGTCTTGCCCTTGATCAGGTCGGTGGCCATGGAGCTGGTTGCGATGGCTGCGCCGCAGCCAAAGGTGTTGAACTTTACGTCAACGATCACGTCATTCTCAATTTTCAGGTACATCTTCATGATGTCGCCGCAGACGGCGTTGCCGACTTCACCGACACCGTCCGCGTTCTCAATTTTGCCCACGTTGTGGGGATTTGCGAAGTGCTCGCGCACCTTGGGGCTGTATGCCATTGCCATAGTAATTACGTCCTTTCAAAAATCCGTTTATCGTTTCGATGCGATTGGGTGACAGCGGTTGTCATATTGCTGCGATGCTGTAACTCAGCAGCGGCCCTCTTTTTTCATCTGCTCCCAGACCGGGGACATATCCCGGAGGGTCTCCAGGATTTTGGGCAGCTGCTCCAGGGTGTAGTCCACTTCCTCCATGGTGTTCACCTCGTCCAGGGACAGGCGCAGGGAGCCGTGGGCGATCTCCTTGGGCAGTCCGATGGCCAGCAGCACATGGCTGGGGTCCAGAGAGCCGGAGGTGCAGGCGGAACCGGAGGAGGCGCAGATGCCCATCAGGTCCAGGCGCAGCAGCAGGCTCTCGCCCTCGATGCCCTCAAAGCAGGCGTTCACGTTGCCCGGCAGACGGTGCTCCAGAGAGCCGTTGATGCGGGAGCAGGGAATGGTCCGGATGCCCTCGATGAGCTTGTCCCGCATGGCGGTGACCTTCCGGGTGTTCTCCTCCAGATGGTCCACGGCCTCCTTCAGCGCGGCGGCCATGCCGCAGATGCCGGGCAGGTTTTCGGTGCCGGCGCGGCGGTTGCGCTCCTGAGCGCCGCCCTCGATGAAGTTGGTCAGACGGACGCCCCGGCGGCAGTACAGCGCGCCCACGCCCTTGGGTCCGTGGAACTTGTGGCCGGACAGGGACAGCAGGTCAATGCCCTGCTCCTTCACGTTGATGGGCAGGTGGCCCACCGCCTGGACGGCGTCGGTGTGGAACAGCACGCCCTTCTCGTGGCAGACCTTTGCCAGCTCCTCAATGGGCTGGATGGTGCCGATCTCGTTGTTGGCGTACATGATGGTCACCAGGGCGGTCTCGGGACGGATGGCGGCAGCCAGCTCCTCCGGGCGGACGATGCCGTCCTCGTGGACGTCCAGATAGGTCACCTCAAAGCCGTTCTTTTCCAGCCGCTTCACGGTGTGCAGCACTGCATGATGCTCAAAGGTGGTGGTGATCAGGTGGTTCTTGCCCTTCTTCTTTCCCTGCTCCGCCAGCTGGGTGATGGCCCAGTTGTCGGCCTCGGAGCCGCCGGAGGTGAAATAGATTTCGTTGGGCTGAGCCCCCAGGCACTCCGCCACCGTCCGGCGGGCTTCATCCAGCGCCTGGTTGGAGGTCTGTCCCAGGGCGTGGAGGCTGGAGGGGTTGCCGTAATTCTCCGTCAGCGCGGGGATCATCGCGTCCAGAGCAGTCTTGCTCACAGAGGTGGTCGCCGCGTTGTCAAAATATATGGTCATCAGTAAATACCTTCCCTTCGGAATATCCTAGTAACAGTATAGGATATAACATAGAAATTCACACTTGTCAAGTAGGAATTAAAAAAATCCTGAAAAAACTGGAATAATGCGTGGGAAACCCAGTGTTGACCGACGCTAACTTCGTGGTTTTTTCCATTCTTCCCTTTTTCAACCCTGTATTCAGATAGGTTTTTGAAGATTCCATTTTTCCGCCGGTCCGGCATAACCGGCCCGCGGAATGCACACACTGAGCTGCACACAAAAGTCCCTTTTCTCACAGCAGCGGGGCGCTCTTTCAGCTTGACAGGGATGTGTGGAAACGATAAAATAAAATGAGACACTTCCAGCCGGAAAAGGGGGCGGCCCGAATGAAAAAAACGGTAAAAAAGAGAAGCGTTGTACCGGTTTACGGCGTGGCCGCCGTCTGGCTGGTGGGAACGTTTCTGTCCAAGGCCCGGGGACTGACCGGTCTGCTGATTTTGGCCGCCGTGTCTGTGGGTGCGTTTTTTCTGCTGCGGGACGCCTTTCCGGACACCGTTCTGGTGGTAGAGGAACCGGAGCCGGAGCCCAAGGATCCCCAGATCGCCGCGCTGAAAAGGGAACGGGACGACGCGCTGAAGGAAATGCGCCGCCTGAACCAGAGCATCCAGGACGAGGCCCTCAGCCTCCAGATCGACCGCATCGAAGCCGCCACCCGGAAGATCTTTCAGGTGGTGATGGAAAAACCGGAGAAAAAGTCGGAGCTTCGCACCTTTTTGAACTACTATCTGCCCACCACCCTGAAATTGCTCAGGGAGTACGAGCACATGACGGATCTGGGCATTTCCGGTCAGAATGTGGACGCCAGCCGGAAAAAAATCGCCGGTATGATGGACACCGTTGTCATCGCCTTTGAACGGCAGCTGGACGCGCTGTTCTCTGACTCTGCCATGGACATCTCCGCTGACGTCACCGTTCTGGAGCAGATGATGCAGCAGCAGGGACTTTCCTGACCCGCTGCCGCTTGGGCTGCACAGTGACCAAACCCCTAGAAATACTCCACACCGAGGAAGATTATCATAAACGGAGGAACAACAAATGAGTGAAAATGCCATCCCCAGCCTGACCCTGGATCCCATCGGCGACGAGCAGAAGGCCGCCACCGCCGCACAGGCCGCCCCTGCCGCTCCCGCTGCTCCCGCACTGACCCTCAACGCAGAGGAGCCGGCCCAGCAGGAGGTCAAGCCCGTCGTCATCGACGATTCCATGCTCTCTGAGGCGGAAAAGAAGATCGTCAATGAGTTCTCTGAGAAGATCGACATCACCGACTCTGCCCAGGTGCTGCAGTACGGCACCGCTGCCCAGAAGAACATCGCTTCCTTCTCCGAAAATGCGCTGAACCAGGTGCGCACCAAGGATCTGGGGGACATCGGCGACAGCCTGTCCAGCCTGGTGGTGGAGCTGAAAAACTACACCCCCGGCGAGGCTCCCAAGAAGAAGGGGCTGTTTGGCAGAGCCAAGATGAAGGCGGACGAGGTCCGCGCCCAGAACGCCAAGGCTGAGGCCAACGTGGACAAGATCTCCGCTGTGCTGGAGCAGCACAAGCTGAACCTGATGAAGGATGTGGCCATGCTGGACCAGATGTACGACCTGAACCAGCAGTACTTCAAAGAGCTGACCATGTACATCATTGCGGGCAAAAAGAAGGTCGCCGCGGTCAAGGCCGGGGAGCTGGAGGAGCTGCGGCAGAAGGCCATCGCCTCCGGCGCCCAGGAGGACGCGGAAGCCTACAATGATATGGCAAACATGGTGGAGCGCTTTGAGAAGAAAATCTCCGATCTGGAGCTGACCCGGATGATCTCCCTGCAGATGGGCCCTCAGACCCGGCTGCTGCAGAACAACGACACCGTCATGATCGAGAAGATCGACACCTCCCTGCTGAACACCATTCCGCTGTGGAAGAGCCAGATGGTCATCTCCCTGGGCCTGGAGCGCTCCCGTCAGGCCACTGCCGCCCAGACTGCGGTGACCAATATGACCAACGACCTGCTGAAAAAGAACTCCGAAATGCTGAAAATGGGCACCATCAACACCGCCCGGGAGGCAGAGCGGGGCATTGTGGATCTGGAGACCCTGCGCAAGACCAATCAGGATCTGATCTCCACCCTGGACGAGGTCATGCAGATCCAGAGCGACGGGCGCAAAAAGCGCGCCGAGGCCGAGGTGGAGCTGGGCAAGATCGAGGCCGAGCTGCGCCAGAAGCTGCTGGAGCTGCGGAAATAAGAATTCCCTTCGGAGTTCGGAAGGCCCCGGCGTGGTCGGAAGATCGTGCCGCGGCACCCGGACTCCGAATTTTTTAAAAAGTTTCCTGTGATAGTTTTTATTCTAGTTTAAGGATAATCTAAGGAATCCCTGCTACAATAGCCCATATCAGCAAGGTCCTGAGGCCTTGTCTGAGATCGCTTTTCACAGGAGCAGATGCAAACCGTCGCGAGGTGACAGATATGAGTTTTCTCAAGCGCTTTCCGGTTGCTGTGGCGCTGACCGCGCTGGTGGTGATCGGCTGCGGAACCTACGCCCTCATCCACACTCCGGTGAAGCTGCCCGATGTAAAGGCCGGCACCTACGTCTATGACGGCGCCGATGTGCTGAGCAGCACCGCGGAACAGTCCATCAAAAGCTATAATTCCAGCTTTGACAAGAGCTACAGCTCCTATGTGGCGGTGCTCACCGTCCCCAGCACCAAAGGCTGGGATGAAACGGAGTTTGCCGCTCAGGTCTTTGACCGCTGGGGACTCCAGGGCAACGACTTTCTGCTGGTGCTGGACACCGGCGCTGGAACGGACAACCTTTACTACGGCAGCAATTACAGTGATTTCCCATACGACTCCTACCTGACCCAATACGTCGACACCCCCTTTGCAAAGGGGGACTGCGACAGCGCAGTGCTGAATCTGATGGCTGCCATGGACAGCTGGCTGGCGGAAAACGTCAAACGCTCCGGAAGCACCTACTACGATTCCGGCTACCACACACAGGGGGATGCGTATGAGGACTCCAAAGGAGGTTTTTCCCTTATGAGCGTGTTGCTGCTCGTTCTCATCCTGCTGTTTCTCATCCGGGGCATTGACCGGGCCAGATACCGAAGCTGGTACGGACAATACGGGCATATGCCCGTCCCCCCCGTGGTGTTCCGGCCCATTTTCTTCTGGCACAACTGGTACCGCCGTCCCCCCTACCCGCCCGGCGGGTTCGGCAGCTTCGGCGGCGGCTATCGCCCCCAGGGGCCCCGCAGCTATGGCAGCCGTCGTC
>CAMNOL010000014.1 GCA_946546815.1 uncultured Oscillospiraceae bacterium | reverse complement strand
GCAGGCGGAAGTCAATTCCCACTCGCAGCACCAGCCACTCCCGGCTGCCACATGGATGGGGTTTCTTCATCAGCAACGTATCCCCTACCCGAATGTCCATCGTCTCCGCCCCTTTCTTTATTTCGCTAATACGCTATCACAGATCAACCGCTTTGTCAAGCACCGGAGTAATCTCCTTTAACGAGCTCATGTCTCTGACACGCGGACAAATCGACAGCCCCCGTTCTGTGCCAGCAGAGATAATTCTTCCATTTCTGAGGTTTTCACCGGGAGCATTACATAGCTGTCACCGCCGATGTCCAATGAGGCCAGACAGAATCCCTGTGCCGCCCACTTCTCCTCCAGGATTCTACACCATTGGGGAACCGCCTCCTCGGGGTCCATCCATTGGGTTCTCACTGGCAAGGCGTTTGACTTTACACCAAATAAGAGGTTCAGTGACCACACAAAGGTGTCTGCATCACAGTTCCAGTCCAGCTCACAGGCATCCCCCTGCTCTACCAGCCCATCTGCCAGAATCAGCCAGGGAGTGAGCCTTGAAATACCAGACTCTGCCCCACGTTCTGCCATTTGGGGGCGGTGATCGGTCAGCCACTCCTCCGGGTTGGCATAGTAATTCCTCAAATCCAGAAGGACCAGGCGGTCATTGTCGGACAGGCGACGGGCAAATTCCATCAGACAGTCGTTTTCTGCCTGTTTTTCATGTGTGATGTCATTTTCCTTTACAGCATCTGCATTTGCTTTTTTTCTTTTAAAAATATCAAATAATCCCATAATAGTCCTCATAATCTGCCAGAATAACATTTTCACTTGAAACAGGATTTTGAACTATTTTAAGCTTTGAGGGCAACTCAGTTTTGCTTCTGTTTTACCGCATCTGCCGGCTCTGAAGGGGCCCCCTGTCCGCTTTTCACCCGGGACCAATAGGCTTTTGCCGCCTGCTCTACCTTGTTCTTACCGAATTCGTAGTAGACAGCGTTCCTGATCCGGTCTGGCAGGTACTGCTGGGGGCACCAATGGTTGGGACAGTCGTGAGGATAGGCGTAGGTCAAGCCGCGCCCCAGTTTTTTTGCCCCATGATAATGGGCATCCATCAGGTGTGACGGAATGGGGCCATAATTGCCCCGGCGCACATCGGACAGTGCCGCATCTATACCTGTGATGGCTGAATTGGACTTGGGCGCCGTGGCCATCAGAATTGCCGCCTCCGCCAGCGGAATGCGCGCTTCCGGCAGCCCCAGCATATTTGCCGCGTCGATGCAGGATTTGACGATGTTCACAGCCTGTGGATAAGCAAGACCCACGTCCTCGCAGGCGATGACCATCAACCGGCGGCAGGCGGAGACCAGATCCCCGGCCTCCAACAGCCGCGCCAGGTAGTGCAGAGCCGCATCGGGGTCACTGCCACGGATGGATTTCTGGAGAGCGGAAAGTATGTCGTAATGACTGTCTCCGTCCCTGTCGTAGCGCATGGCAGACTTCTGCGCCAGCATCAGCGCGTCCTCCATGGTAATTTTCACATGGCCCGATTCATTTCGCCCTGCGGTGTACAGCAGCTCTGCTCCGTTGATGGCCTTTCTCACATCTCCGCCGCAGGATTCCGCCAGATACCGCACCACACCCTCCTCCGGGTCGGGCACAAATCTGCGCCGCTCCTCCAGCAGCCGGAACGCCCTGCGGACGGCCGGCTCAATGTCCTCCGGCTCCACCGGCTTGAATTCAAACACCGTAGAACGGGACAGAATCGCGTTGAACAGCGCAAAGTACGGATTCTCCGTCGTGGAGGCGATGACGGTGATTTTTCCGTTTTCCATAAACTCCAGCAGGGACTGCTGCTGTTTTTTATTAAAATACTGAATCTCGTCCAGATACAGCAGCACTCCGTTGGGTGCCAGCAGCGTGTCCACATCTGCGATCACGTCCCGGATGTCTGATATGGACGCTGTGGTAGCATTCAGCCTGTGCAGGGTTTTGTTGGTACGATTGGCGATGATATTGGCGACAGTGGTCTTTCCGGTGCCGGAGGGACCGTAAAACACCATATTGGGAATATTCCCGCCCTCAATGATGCGCCGCAGCACACCGCCGGGACCAAGGATATGCCTCTGCCCTACCACTTCGTCCAGGGATTGTGGACGGATTTCATCCGCCAGCGGACGGTCATTCATGGTTCTCGCCTCTTTTCTCTTGATCCACTCATTTACTGTTGTGTATTGTAGCACATTTTTCATCTATGGAAAAGATTAACTTTGTATTTGTCTCAGATTATGTTAAAATGATAGAAATCTTACCTTTCGCCTGCTGAGCGAAAAGACCAAATCACAGAACGGAGTGACTGTCTTGAAAACACCGGAAGAGGTCTGGAATATCGTCAACGCCCTGAAGGAGCTGTATCCGGACGCGCTTTGCTCCCTGCAGTATCAGAAAGACTATGAGCTGCTGTTTGCCGTGCGGCTATCCGCCCAATGCACCGATGAACGGGTGAATAAGGTCACCCCGGCGTTGTTTGAACGCTTTCCCACCCTGGAGGACTTCGCGGCGGCGGACCCTGCAGAGGTGGCCGAGTACATCCACTCCTGCGGCTTCTACAACGGCAAGAGCAAGGACCTGGTGGGATGCGCCAGGATGCTGCTGTCTGACTTCGGAGGCAAGGTGCCCCGTGAAATGGAAGACCTTCTGAAGCTGCCCGGCATTGGCCGAAAAACCGCCAACCTGATTCGAGGAGATATTTTCCATGAACCGGGCAGCGTGGTATGCGACACCCACTGCATCCGTATCACCGGGCGGCTGGGACTCAGCGACGGCACAAAGGACCCGGCAAAGCTGGAACCTCAGCTCCGGGCCGCGCTGCCGCCGGAAGAATCCAATGATTTCTGCCACCGCATGGTATTGCACGGACGCTCGGTCTGCACGGCGCGAAAAGCAAAATGCGAGCTGTGTCCGCTGACGGAATGGTGTACCCACTACCAAACCAGCGGAGCCGAGGCATAAAATCCATTCGTCTCACATCAAAAAAAGCAGCATAAATGGCCGGCTCTCACACAAGCCGGCCATTTTTATGGGGTCAATGTCACGAATTGGCCAAGATTATCGGGCCGCCGCTACCATGTTTTCCGCCAGTATTCCATAGCCCCTTGTCGGGTCATTGATCAGAACATGGGTGACTGCGCCGACAATCTTTCCGTCCTGCAGAATGGGAGAACCGCTCATACCCTGCACGATGCCGCCGGTCTGCTCCAGCAGGCGCTCATCTGTCACCTGCACCATCATATTTCGGGTTTCTGAGGCGGAAGAGGGATAAATCCGCAGAATTTCCACAGAATACTCCTGAACCGTTTCTTCCTCCACATTGCTCAGAATCGTCGCCGCTCCGGTCCTGATTTCGCTTCTCCTGGCCACAGGCAGGGCTTTTCCGGAGAATTCGTCCCCGTACAGCGTTCCAAAGACGCCGCAATCGGTGTTTCCGGTCAGGCTGCCCAGATCCTCTGTCAGGTCAAAGCTGCCGTGAAGCTGTCCCGGGCTGCCGCTGCTGCCCCGCTGAATTCCAGTGACGGAAGCTGCCATAATCCCGCCGTTTTTCAGGGGCATCAACAGGTTTGTATCCACATCGTTGATGCCGTGGCCCAGCGCACAGAAGGTTTTCGTCGCCGGTTCATACCAGGTCACAGTGCCGATTCCCGCCATGGAGTCCCGAACCCAGGCGCCCAGCTTGTAGCTGCCGTCTGCCAGACAGGGTGCAGCCTCGGCGGTCATCTCCATGGTCTTTCCCTTTCGCAGGGCGGTCAGTTCCAGCGGCGCTCCGCCCTTTTGGTTGACGATTTCCGCCACATCCTCAATGGAGTTGACCGGCTGTCCATCCATCTGTGTGATGATATCACCCACCTTCAGGCCGCTCTCTTTGGCGGGCGAGACGCTGCCCAGCTTCGTGGCAACTTCTTCCAGTCCCACGATCATCACGCCGTGGGAAAACAGCTTGATGCCTACTGCCTGCCCCACCGGCACCAACTTTGCAGGCGCCGCTGCTCCTGAGGAACACGCCACTGCCTCCTGCCGGACGGACATCCTCCTCAGCGGCGTCAGCAGCAGCGCCATGCACAGCACTGCACACAGCACCGCGGCCAAATGCCGTTTTTTCCGTTTTCGTTTCATACTCTGTCCTCCGCTTCTTGTTTGGACGAGTGCGCAAACGGACATGGAAAAAGCGCCGCTTTCTGCTGCCAGCGGCGGCGCGTTGATGGGTCATTTTTCCGGAATGACAAAAACTGCCAACCGTCTCTGTCAAGTGAACCGCTGCCGATTCTCCGACTTGTCAGATCTTTTTTCGGTAAAAGCAGCCGGTTTCCGTATACCTCGATCCCGACCGGTGTCACAGCCCGCGCAATGGCCGCCACGCTGCGCCCCTCATCCGCAGTTACTATGTCACGAACCGCCGGGAAAAACCCATGACACACCTGCCAATGTCGGGAAGCACTGGGGAAAAGAAAACTGCATTCTCCTGCGGCACAGAGATTGTGATTTTTTTGCTGGAAAACAATGGAAATTGGCAAACCACGATTTGCGTATTTGATTTGCGTAGAGCAAAAATATTCATATTGTTGAGATCACCATATAAAGAAAGCTCCTATCACGCTATTACACGGATAGGAGCTATTCTAATGATTGTTTATCGTAACCCTTTTTTGCGTAAACTTCGCCGTAGGATTCTTTTTGATTGCGTACGCAAATTCATACTCAAAATTTACGCAACATCAAATGATGATTAGCGATAGCTGACGTTACATTATTCACCAATGCTTTTCATCATTTTTTGTAATAAACGTCAGAAACTAGACATTTTACAAACAATTTAAGACTTTTAGCGGTGATTAGCAAGCGCTTATACTTACTTAATCATGGAAGCCACTTCATCTGCGAAGTTCTCTTCCTTCTTCTCAATGCCCTCACCGGTGACGAAACGGGTGAACTTGACAACCTCGATGGTGCCGCCCAGCTGCTTGGCAACAGCCTTGACATGCTGCTCGACAGTGGTCTTGTTCTCCTTGACGTACTGCTGGTTCAGCAGACAGACCTCAGCGAAGTAGTTGTTCATGCGGCCCTTGACCTTGTTCTCAGCGATCATCTGACGCTTGGCCTCGGGGATCTTGGTGTTGGCCTTGCCCTCTTCGATGGCCTTGGCCAGCTGGATGCCCTTCTCCTTCTCCACTTCCTCAGCGGGGATCTCGCTGGAGCGGACATAGGTGGGAGCCATAGCGGCGATCTGCATAGCAAGATCCTTGCCCAGCTCGACAACACCGGCCTCGTCAGCAATGCCCTCAGCCTTCAGGTTGACCAGAACGCCAATCTTGCCGCCCATGTGGATATAGGGCACGTTGATGCCGTCAGCATAGCGGACGAAACGACGGATCTGAATGTTCTCGCCAATGGCCAGAACCTTGTCAGCGGTGACAGCGTCAACAGTGCGGCCCTCGCCGGGGTACTCAGCGTTCTTCAGAGCATCCACGTCAGCGGGATCAGCAGTGGCAACCACGGAAGCCACATCGTCAACAAAAGCCTGGAAGGTGGCGTTCTTGGCGACGAAGTCGGTCTGGGAGTTGACCTCGATGGCCACGCCCACGCCGTCGATGCAGTAAGCCTTGGAGACGCCCTCGGAAGCAACCTTGGAAGCCTTCTTAGCCTGAGCGGCCAGGCCCTTCTCACGCAGCCAGTCGACAGCCTTGTCCATATCGCCGTCGCAGGCAACCAGAGCTTCCTTGCACTTCATCATGCCAACGCCGGTCATATCGCGCAGTTCTTTAACAGCCTTAGCGGAAATTGCCATTTTTATTACCTCCTGTGTTTGAGAAATGCCCGCCCGAAGCAGGCGGGCATAAAGATACCTGATGGATTCGGTTTTGAAGCAGGCTGATTACTCAGCGTCAGCAGCCTGCTCCTCGCCCTGGCGGCCCTCGGTGACAGCGTTGGCCATCACGCCGGAGATCAGGCGAATGGCGCGGATGGCGTCATCGTTGCCGGGGATCACGTAATCGATCTCGTCGGGATCGCAGTTGGTGTCGACGATGGCCACGACGGGGATGCCCAGCTTGCGGGCTTCAGCAATGGCATTGTGCTCCTTGCGGGGGTCAACCACGAAGATGGCGCCGGGCAGGGTCTTCATGTCCTTCACGCCGCCCAGGTACTTCTCCAGCTTCTCCTGCTCGTGCAGCAGCTTAATGACTTCCTTCTTGGGCAGCATGTCGAAGGTGCCGTCCTCCTGCATCTTCTTCAGCTGGTTCATACGGTCCACACGGCCGCGCATGGTCTTGAAGTTGGTCATCATGCCGCCCAGCCAGCGGGAGTTCACATAGAACATATTGCAGCGGGTAGCCTCCTCGCGGATGGCGTCCTGAGCCTGCTTCTTGGTGCCGACAAACAGAACGGACTTGCCGTCAGCGGCCAGGCCCTTCACGAAGTTGTAGGCCTCCTCCAGCTTCTTCACGGTCTTCTGCAGGTCGATGATATAGATGCCGTTGCGCTCAGTGTAAATGTAAGCGGCCATCTTGGGGTTCCACCGACGGGTCTGGTGGCCGAAATGCACGCCGGCCTCCAGGAGCTGTTTCATAGATACGACTGCCATGGATAAATATCCTCCTTTTTTAGTTGTTACCTCCACTCGGTTCATCTCCTGCCGCCAACCGCTGCTCAAAAGCGGCACAGGGCGCAGAATCCCCTGAGTGTGCGTAATCACGTTGCTTATCGTATCACATTATTCCCACCAATGCAAGCATTATTTCCCTGCAATCAGAAAAATTTTCTCCGTTCTCTTCTTGGCGGGCCGTGGTGAGGCAGCCCTTCCACCAGGATAATATCCTCTCCGATGTGCCGGATGTCCTTCCAGCTCAGGACCTGTGGCTCCCGGCTGCCGAACAGCCCGAAAAACCGCGCCCGCCCGGGGACGATCAGCGCTTTGACGCAGCCCGAGGACAGATCAATGACCACATCGCTGACAAATCCGTACCGGATGCCATTGCTGACCCCGATCACTTCTTTCCAGCGCAGCTCCTCCAGCGTGTTTTCCATACACACACCCCCGTCTTCCCTTCTGACCTGCAGCGGCAGCACTTTATTCTGTAAAAGCTTCACCGCATAATGGGACAAGAGCGAATTGCGAGGATACTTTGTGCTCAGATTGTTCGCAGATTTCCCAGTAATCCTGTCGGATTTCAAGAAAGCTGTGGGCAAGCTGGCGCAAAACAGTCCGCAAGGCGCCAAAGCTCTCATTGTGCGGTGATGCCTAAAGGCTTTCACTGCCTAAGGTATGCACAGACGGAGTTGTCCTATGAACGCTTTACAGCTCCAGGAAGTTCAGAATGCTGTCCATGAACCGCTCCACCTCCGGGTCGGTGCAGCGGAAAATCTCGTGACGGGCCTCGGGGAAGGTCACCTTCCGGGCGTTGGGCAGGCGATCCACCAGCTCATCCTCCCGGTCGTTCTCCACCATGGTGTCCTTCCCGGCCTGAAGCAGCAGCACGGGAATCTGCACCTTGGCAGTGTTTTTCCGGTTCAGCACCTTTTTCGTCTGCAGAATGGACTCTTTCAGCCAGGTATAGGTGGCTGCGGCGTTCTGGTACTCCTCATGGCTGCGCTGGATCTCCAGGTACCAGGCGTGGCGGGCTTTGGAGGTGGCGCAGCACCAGTCTGTTCCGAAATCGTCTTTCCCGTCAAACCCGTGCTGAGCGAAGTTGCAGGCTTTCCCCCTGCCCACCAGGATCATGGAACGGCAAATGGCAGTCACCACGCCCTTGGGGATGCCTCCCGTCACCGGGGCGATCATCGGGCTGCACAGCACCAGCTTTTTCACCGGAAGCTCCGGGAACCGCTCCACCACATGGGCCGCAATCGCTCCGCCCATGGAATGTCCTATCAGGTACAGGGGAAGGCCGTTCAGTCTGGGCTCAATGACATTTTTAATAAAGCAGGCGAAATCATCGCTGTAGTCGTCGAACCTGTCCACATGGGTGAGCCAGGAAGGCTGTACCTGGCGGAAGGACTTTCCGTGTCCCCGGTGGTCGCAGATGGCCACATTCCACCCCTCCTGGACAAAATACCAGATCACCTCAGAATACTTCACCGTACTCTCGGTAAAGCCGTGGGAGATTGCCACCCAGCCTTTGGCTTCCGGTTTCTGGTAGAGTTCAAAATACAGCTTTTCTCCCGGAGTGCGGGCAAACGTGCCGGACGTCCGCATTGCATCCAGCTTCTGTCTCACTTCCTGAATCTGCTGCGCAAAGTGTTCTTCTGTTAAAAGCGGTGTTTTCATGGTTGATTCGCTCCTTCCCAAAATGGCACCGAAGAAAGTGCTTCTTTCTCTTGACTCGCCGGGTGATTCTGTTGTTACCTTACCATATTTTTCACAGCAGCACAAGTGAGATTCCCGACGCGGATGCCCTGTTCAACCCAGAACACAGCCGACAGATCATACTGACGGACCCGGAACGGCAGGGACACAGAGAAAGGATTTGCTGAAAAACCGATGATTATCAAAAAATACAGGTCAAGCCGTCAGAAAAGGATTGTGTTCCCCAAAAAGCTGTGATAAAATGAGACCAACTATCAGGTCATGACGAAAACTGCACAAGCAGGAACCACGATTCTATGTGAGGAAAGAGTTCAGGAGGCTTACATATGGTAGGAAATGTCGCATTTCGCAGCGCCGTAGTCGGCGGCTTTAACCGTGAAGATGTAATGAATTACGTAGAGCAGTCCGTCAATGAGAACAGAGCTGCGCTTGCCAAAGCCAAAGCAGAAACCGAGGAGATGTTTCAGCAGGTGACCGATCTGAGAGCGGAGAACGATGCTCTGCGGGAACAGCTGGAACAGCAGCACACCTCCATGGAATCTCAGCTGGAAGAGATCCGCTCCATGGCAGACGACTACGCTCAGATAAAGGATGAGAACGCCCGTATTCCTGAGCTGGAGCAGACTGTGGAGGACCTGCAGCAGCAGCTCAGTCAGGCTAAGGCTCAGAGTTCCCAGGAGCGGGGACTGCTGCAGCGTCAGATTGAGCTGAAGCTGGGCGAAATGACAAAGGAAAAGGAGCGTCTGGAGCAGGCCCTTGCCCGTGCCAATGCTTCTGTGGAAGAACAGGCTGCCAAACTGGCCGACCAGAACCAGCAGTTGGAGCAGATGAGCACCAGAATGAAGCAGATGAAGCGCGACGCCGAGGCCTATCAGGCCCTGTGCGGCAGAGTGGGCCAGATTGAAATGGATATGCGCTTCCGCACCCTGCGCATGGAGCAGGAGATCCGTGAAAAAATGGAGTCCCAGGCAGATGAGGCCCGTGCCACTTACAACGGCATCGTATCCAGTGCAAACAGCGACGCCCAGGAAGTGCGCCGCCAGGCTCAGGAGGAGCTGGATCAGATGAAGAGCACCGTGGCCACCACGTCCGCAGGCGTCAACGAGGCGATCACCAACGCGCTGAACGAGATGGGCCTGGTCAAGGATATGCTGGAGCATCTGAACGGCTGCCTGTCTGACCATGTGGATGCGGTAAACAGCATCGAAATGAACCCTGTAGAAGAAAAGGTATTTCCTGAGGTCGTTCTGGGTCAGTCCGAAGCGGCTCCTGAAGCGGCCCCTGTTGAAGCACAGAATGGGGCAGAAGATGAGCCTACGGCAGCGGAGGAGCCTGCAGAGGTATGAAGGAATACCATCTGAACACGGAAGAGCTGCGGGAAATGCAGCCTCATCTGAACGCGGGAGACAGAGTTGTACTCAGCGGAACCATTTACACCGCCCGGGACGCTGCACATAAGCGAATCTTTGCCCTGCTGGATCAGGGCAAGGAGCTGCCGTTCCCGCTGAAAGACGCCATTGTCTACTATGCCGGCCCTACTCCTGCTCAGCAGGGTATGGCCGTAGGAGCCTGCGGCCCCACAACTGCCAGCCGCATGAATGGATTCGCCCCTCGTCTGCTGGATCTGGGTCTGGGCGCGATCATCGGCAAGGGTCAGATGAGCGATGAAGTGGAGGCCGCCATGCAGCGGAACCAGTGCTGCTTTTTTGCCGCGGTGGGCGGAGCCGGCGCACTGATTGCAAAATGCATCAAAACCGCCGATGTCATCGCCTTTGACGATCTGGGCTGCGAGTCCATCAAGCGAATGACCATCGAGAATCTTCCGCTGACGGTGGCCATTGACTGCCACGGGGGAAACCTTTACAAAACCGGCCGTGCCCGGTATGCACACAAATAAACAGAACAAAACGCCGTTTTCCGCGAAAATTTATGGAAAGCGGCGTTTTTCTGTTCGTTCACAGATTATTCAAATTTTCCACAGCCTCTGGAAAACCCAGGTTCTCAGAATTTCAGGCGGGAAATATTCTTCTGCTGCATTTTCGCAGTTTTCCCTTGCACATTTTCCGAATCTGTGGCATAATACAATTTCAGAGCGAAACATGGAGGCGTACCCAAGCGGCTGAAGGGTCCGGATTCGAAATCCGGTAGGGCGGCGCAAGCCGTCGCAAGGGTTCAAATCCCTTCGCCTCCGCCAAACGTGCAACTGTCCGGGGGACAGTTGTACGTTTTCTTGTTGTTTCAGCCTTGTGTTTTTCTGTCAGTCCTTCTGCGAGGGGATTTGAACTGCTTTCTCACGGCGCAGCCGTCTCCTCTGTCTGAGGACGGATCCCTTCGCCTCCGCCAAACGTGCAACTGTCCGGGGGACAGTTGTACGTTTTTTTGTTGTCTCAGCATTGTGTTTTTCTGGCTGGAACACAGATCAGTTTAAGAAGCCGTCAACTTCCGGCGACTGAGGGCGTCAGACCAATTCTATTGGGCACAACAGATTGCAAAGAACTCCCGCATACCATCGGCATGCGGGAGTTCTTTAGGAAGGCAGATCGGCGTCAAAGGGAGGCTGCTCCTGATCGGCGGCGGCACTCATGGACTTGGCCATCTCCAAGTTCTGGTCCAGACCGGAGCTCTCTCCCATCCGCAGCTTCTGCTCTGCCCACTGTTCTTTTGTCAGCAGCAGCTTGCGGGGTTTGGAGCCCTCAAAGGGTCCGACGACGCCGCCCTCCTCCATCTGGTCCACCAGACGGGCGGCCCGGGAGTAGCCCAGCTTCAGTCGGCGCTGCAGCATGGAAGCGGAAGCCATACCCGTTTCCACCACAACCTCCACCGCGTCGTAGTACAACGGGTCCCGATCGTCTGCCGAAGCATCTGTTTTCTCCGTTGAGGCGGGACCGGAAGCGCCTCCCGCTCCCTTCTTGCCCTTTTCGTTGTTCCGGGCGTTTTCCTCCACCTGCTGGAGCACATCGTCGCTGTAATCCGGAGTGGAGTTGCTCTTCACATATTCGATGACCGCATTGACCTCCTCATCGGAGATAAAACAGCCCTGAACCCGGCGTTTCGGCTTGCCAAGGGGCGCGAACAGCATATCGCCGTTGCCCACCAGGTTTTCCGCACCGGAGGTGTCCAAAATAATGCGGGAATCCAGAGAAGATGCAACCGCCAGCGCAATTCTGGAGGGGATGTTGGCCTTCATCAGACCGGTGATGACATCCGAAGAGGGGCGCTGGGTGGCGATGACCAGATGCATTCCTGCGGCTCGTCCCATCTGCGCCACCCGGCAGATGGCCTCCTCCACCTCTTTGGCGGCGGCGATCATCAGGTCGGCCAGCTCGTCGATAAACACCACGATCTTCGGTTTGTGCTCTCCCAGCTCCGGGTTGGCCCGGATAATGGCGTTGTAGGACTCGATTTCCCGGACGCCCAGCTGGGCAAAGTCCTGATAGCGGCGCATCATTTCGTTCACCGCCCACTGCAGCGCACCCGCCGCCTTTTTCGGGTCTGTGACCACCGGAATCAGCAAATGGGGAATGCCGTTGTAGTTGCTCAGCTCCACCATCTTCGGGTCGATCATAATCAGACGGACGTCCTCAGGAGAGGACTTGTACAGCAGAGAAATGATCATGGAGTTGGTGCAAACGGACTTGCCGGAACCGGTTGTACCGGCAATGAGCAGATGCGGCATCCGCGCGATGTCGCCGATCACGTTTCGGTTGGAGATGTCCTTGCCGACAGCAAAGGCTACCTGGGATTTCGCCTTTTCAAACTCTTTGGAGTCGATGACACTGCGCAGGGGCACCGGCGAGACCAAACGGTTGGGCACCTCAATGCCCACCACAGAGTTTTTGCCGGGAATAGGAGCGATGCGCACGCTGACCGCGCCCAGGCTCAGCGCGATATCCGCTGCCAGATTGGTGATTTTGCTCAGCTTGACGCCGCGCTCCAGTTCCAGCTCGTACCGGGTCACAGAGGGGCCTCTGGTCACTTCAATGATATTTGCCTCAATGCCGAAGGACTGCAGCGTGTCTGCAAGCAGCTCCTCCGTCTCCTGCAGCTCCTTCCCCGCGTCAGCGCCGGAAATCCCTGCCATGTTTTTCAGCAGATCCACCGGAGGGTATTTGTACTCTTCAGTGGCCGCCTCCACCGCTTGGTCCAGCTCCTGCTGGACTGCCTGGTCAGCAACGATCTTCTCCTTCTTCACCGGCGTCTCGTTCATCGGAGCCTCCGGAACTGCCGGAGCGGGCGCTGCGGGTTTCGCCGGCTGTTCCCGGGTCTGCTCCTCAGCCAGATACTGATCAGGGGTGCTCACCCGGATTCTCGGGTCAAACAGTCCCTCTCGTCTGGCCTTTTTGGGCGGCACAGCCCTGGCCGGAACCGCCTGCTGGGTTTGATCATCCAGCAGCTCCGGCTGAAAGCGCACGTTTTCTTCCTTCTTCCCCGCTGGTCGAATGGGTCCGTCTACTTCCAGATCGTAGTCCCGAATGCGCTTATTTCGCTTGGGACGGGCGTAGTCATCTGCCGGGCTGTCCTGGAAGGAATCCTCTTCGTATTCCTCCTCATCCTCTTCCTCGTCATAAGGACGCAGGAAGGACGGCAGTGCCAGATGCCATCCCTTGCTTCCGGTTTCCTCCGGCAGCGCTGCGCGCTCCGCAGCACGCTGCTCCGCTCTCTGCTGCAGGGAATCCCGTTTCTGTCCGAACCACTCTGCCAGCATGTCCGGTGTGGTTCTGGTCAGCACCATGACCACCACTCCCATCAGCACCAGCAGAGTCAGAAATGCCCCGGCACGGCTGAACACCGTGGACAGGACAACGGCTGCGGCGCCTCCGATGACGCCGCCGGTAAAGTCCGCGCCCCCCAGCTCCCACAGCTGAGACACGCCGTCTTTCGCCAGCTTCAGCTCCATGGTTCCCATCAGGGTATGAGCCATCGCGCCAACCAGCTCCGGAATCAGCAGCGCGCAGAAGGTGCGCAGGCGCACAGGCTTGCCCCGGGCAAAAATCAGCTGGCAGCTGGCGGTGAACAGGCACAGCGGCGTCGCCCACCAGCCCCAGCCCGCCAGTCCACGCTGCAGCTTTTCCAGGAACTGAATGAACAGCCCATCCACATGAAACCAGCACAGAGCGGAAAAGACCGAGAGCATCAGGAACACCATGCCCCAGAACAGGCGGACCTCATAGTTGGCCTGAAGCCCCGTTTTTCCCTTCCCCTTCCGTGCAGGAGCCCCGGAAGCCCGTTTTTGTCTCTGCCGGCTGCCGCCGGAATTTGTTTTTTTCCTTTGATTGGTTGCCATACATACTTATCCTTCAGTCAATTTTGAATCGAAACCTTCGTTTTTCTCCGATGCGGTTGCATCGTGAATTGTATTGTACCACAGGATTGCAAAAAAGAACAGAAAAAGATGCGGAGGCCGTCCATGCACACTGTCACATCCCGCCCCCGCATCCTTTATCGGGCTATTTGATTACATCATAACCGCACTGGCGATGAGGGCGAACAGGCCCACAGCCCAGCAGTAATACGCAAACGCGCCAAACTTTCCCTTGTCGCTGAGCAGGTTCACCAGCCGGATGGCAAAGTAGCCGCTCACCGCCGCCACCAGTACGCCCACCAGGTAGACAGGCATGATACTGTAGTCGATGCCGGCTTCCACAGCGTCCTTCAGGCTCAGAATGTTGGCCCCCAGCACTGCCGGAATGCTCATCAGGAAGGAATAACGCACCGCGTACTCCCGGCTGAATCCCCGGACCAGTCCGGCGGAAATCGTGGTGCCGGACCGGGACAGGCCGGGCACCGTGGCCAGCGCCTGGGCAAAGCCCACAAGGACGGTGTCCAGGATGGTGGCATTTCGCTCGGTTTTCTCCCCTTTGGCCATGCGGTCGGACAGGTACAGCAGCGTACCGGTGACCAGCAGTGCACCGCCGATGAAGAAGGTGTTGCTGCTCAGCTGCTCTACCACGTGCTTGACCGGCAGGATCACAAACAGCGGAAGCGTGCCCACCACGATAAGCAGGATCATTCTCCGGGCAGGCGGCACCTTCCCCACTGTGCCGCCGTGAGCTATGTCACCCAGCCAGCGGAAAAACTCCAGAATCATTTCACCGATCATCTTTCGATAAACAACGAAAATGGAGATCAGAGTTCCCAGATGCAGCAGCACATCAAAAAACAGGTTGGACTCCTCTGCGCTTTGGATGCCCAGAAAGGTCTGGAACAGGGACAGGTGTCCGGAGCTGGAGATTGGGAGAAACTCCGCAATGCCCTGCACCAGACCGAGAAACGCGGATTGTAAGTAGGTCATAGAAACGCCTCCGATCATGTGCGGATATCAGTCGAGATAAAAGGCCTTTGCAGCGCGATACGTCATGTAGCAGTCCAGCTTCGTGCACACCTCAAAGGGCGCGTGCATGGCCAGCAGCGGAGTGCCCGCATCCAGGGTAGCGATGCCCCGGCGAGCCATGTAATGGGCGATGGTGCCGCCGCCGCCTTCATCCGCCTTGCCCAGTTCGCAGACGTGCCACAGCACGCCGGCCTCGTCCAGCACCCTGCGGGCATAGGCCATCACCTCAGCAGTGGCGTCAGACGCGCCGCTCTTGCCCCGGGCCCCGGTGTATTTGCAGATTCCCACGCCGCCGTTCCATCTGCCGGCGTTGCGCTTCTCGTAGGCATACTTGTAGTTTTCGTCATAGGCCGCGGTGACATCACAGGACAGGCAGAAGGAGTGCTCGATGCAGGTGTTGTAATCGGCGCCCTCGCTGCGGCACAGATCCTCCAGGAACCGGTCAAAGTAATTGCTGTCCATACCGGTGACACCGTAGGAGCCGATCTCCTCTTTATCTGTAAGGATGCAGATTCCCGTGCGCTTCAAGGACTTTTCCGCATCAAACAGCGCTTTCAGGGAGGCGAAGCTGCACACGCGGTCATCGTGGCCGAAGGCGCCGATCATGGAGCGGTCCAGTCCGATGTCAGTCGGACGGAAGGCGGGCACTGCACAAAGCTCTGCGGAGTTGAAGTCATCCTCCGTGATGCCGTACTTTTCATTCAGAATGGCCATCACCTGGAGCTTGATGCGGTCCGTTTCCTCGGTGTCGGGATAGGGCTCACTGCCCACGATGATGTTCAGGTCCTCAGCCTTGATGGCCTGCCACAGAGGTTCTTTGGCCTGCTTGTCGGCCAGATGGGGCAGCAGGTCAGGAATGGTCAGCTGGGGGTCTCCCGGCTCGTCGCCGATGCTCACCCTAATGATGGTGCCGTCCTTCTTGCAGATCACACCGTGAAGGGCCAGGGGGATGGAAACCCACTGATACTTGCGAATGCCGCCGTAATAGTGGGTCTTGAACCGTGCCACCTCTCCGTCGTCCTCGTACAGGGGGTTGGGCTTCAGATCCAGTCTGGGGTTATCAATGTGGGCGCCGCAGATGACTGCGCCCTTCTCCAGGCTCTCGCTGCCAATGATGGCCAGGATGATGGCCTTATTGCCCTCTGTGCGGTACACCTTGTCGCCGGGAACCAGTTTCTCCCCGCGGACCAGGGGGCGGAATCCCCGCTCCTCTGCCATACGGATGGTCTCCTCTACGCACTCCCGTTCGGTGCAGCCCCGGCTCAGAAATACCTTATACTCCTCACCGTAGGCGTTCATCTCAAGCCGCTCTTCTGCAGTGATGAGATCGTAACCGTTTTTCCGCTGACTCAGCAGCTGTTTGCTCATTTTTTCACTCATGTTGTTTACTCCTGCGTTATCTTTCTCTACAGGGCGCAGTGCTGCGCCCAAGGTAGCAATTTAATCGTCGAGCAGAGTTTCAAACAATGCCCGCGCTCTGGCCCGGAATTCTTCCATTCCGCAGTCATTTACCAGCACATAGTCACACCGTTCCCGAAACCACTGTTCGCTTTTCTGGGCCTTTGCCCGGCTGCGGGCGTACTCCTCGCTGATGCCCTCCCTGGCCATGATGCGGCGGATCCGGACCTCTTCCGGGGCGACAATGGCCACCACCGTGTCGCAGCTGTCCTTCAGCTCGGTTTCCAGCAGCGCCACGCCGTCAATGGCAACGCCTCGCCTTTCCGCCTGCTCCGCAAGGCCAATTCTGCGGCGCAGCTCGGCGATGATGATGCCAAATGTGATCTCATTCAGATCACGCAGCGCCTGGGGGTCCTGAAATACGATGCTGCCCAGCTTCTGCCGGTTCAGTCCCTGGGGGGTAAAAATGTCGCCGAACCGGGCGGTGAGCTTTTCCCGCAGCTGTGCACTTGTGGTCAGAAGCTGGTGGTAAACGGCGTCACAGTCCAGCACCTCCACATTCATGGCGGCCAGCTCCTGCAGCGCAGTGGTCTTGCCCGCGCCGGTGCCGCCCACAATCCCGATGATCTTCATTCTGCCTCCACAACGTGAAAACCCGCGGCTTTTTTCAGCCGGTTTCCCACCGCAAGACCCAGTCCGGAGGGGTCGGGACACTGGGCGTAGATTTCCTTCACTTCCGTTTGGTCAAACGCCCGCAGGGCGTCAAAGACCCGGTGTGCCTGGGCCGCCTTGTCCGTCATGCTGCCCAGCTTCTCTACGATCTGTTCCGGATACCGGTCAGCAAACTCGTCAAAACAGATCACGCCGGTGTCCGGTGTCGCCCTGCTCTGAATGTATGCCGCGCTGCGCTCCGGCTCCCCGGCCACAACCGTCACCGGGGCGTGAGGGGCGTAATGCCGGTATGCCATACCAGGCGCCTTGGGGTGCTCACCGGGCTTGGGCTCGCTGGTCACCGCCTTGTCAATGGTCACCGGACCGATCACCTGCTCCAGCGCCTCCAGCGGCATTCCGCCGGGACGCAGCAGCCGGGGAACCGGCTCGGTCAGGTCAATGATGGTGGATTCCACGCCGACAGAACAGTCCCCCCCGTCCACAATGCCTTCGATTTTTCCGTCCATGTCCTCAAGGACATGGCGGGCTGTGGTACAGCTGGGCCGTCCGGAGGTGTTGGCGCTGGGCGCCGCAATGGGTACCCCCGCAGCCCGGATAATGGCCAGCGCCACCGGATGGGCCGGACAGCGCACCGCCACCGTATCCAGGCCGCCGGTGGTGCGCCTGGGCACAATGGGCTTGGCCTTGAGGATCATGGTCAGCGGGCCGGGCCAGAATTGCTCCGCCAGACGGTACGCCGTTTCCGGCACATCGGCGCAGTAGGTGCTCAGCCAGTCGGCAGAGGGAACGTGGATAATCAACGGGTTGTTGGAGGGGCGGCCCTTGGCCTCGTAAATGTGCCGCACCGCGTCCGGGTTCAGCGCATTGGCTCCCAGCCCGTAGACGGTCTCCGTGGGAATGCCCACCAGAGCGCCTTCACGGAGCAGTTCTGCTACCTCCAGAATCTCCTGTTCATGTCCCCACGGCTGCGGGATGGAAAAGAGCTTGGTTTTCATGTATCTATCACCAGATTGTCAAAAATAGCGTCGGATTCTGCCTTTCACAGCCTCTCCAAAAGAAGAAGCGCAACCGTAATGCAGCGTTCAGCAGCGGGTCAGGCAGTTCCGTTTTCCCTATCATGGGTCAGCAGCAGGAAAGACTCAGGAGCGGGCCAGCCGTTCCGCCTGATCGGCGGCAGCCAACCCGTTGATGATCTCATCCAGGTCTCCGTCCATGATGCTGTTGATTTTATAAAGTGTCAGTCCGATGCGGTGGTCAGTTACCCGCCCCTGGGGGAAATTATAGGTGCGAATGCGCTCGTTGCGCATGCCGCTCCCCACCTGGCTGCGACGGTCCGCAGCAATAGAATCCTGCTGCTCCTGCACCTTCTGCTGGTACAGCCGGGAGCGGAGAATCTCCAGGGCCTTGTCCTTGTTCTGGAACTGGCTTCGCTGGTCCTGACACTCCACCACCATCCCCGTGGGAATATGGGTCACGCGAATGGCGGAGGAGGTTTTGTTGATGTGCTGACCGCCGGCACCGGAGGAGCGGAAGGTGTCAATCCGCAGATCATTCCGGTCCAGCTCAAAGGTCACCTCGTCCACTTCCGGCAGCACCGCCACAGTGGCGGTGGAGGTGTGGACCCGGCCGCCGGATTCTGTTTCCGGCACCCGCTGAACCCTGTGAACGCCGGATTCATACTTCAAACGGGAGTAAGCACCCCGTCCATTGATTGTAAAGGTGATTTCCTTCACTCCGCCAAACTCCGTCAGATTTGCGTTGGCGGTCTCCAGCTGCCAGCCCTGCCGCTCACTGTACATTCCATACATCCGGTACAACGAATGAGCAAATAAAGCTGCCTCTTCCCCGCCGACTCCGGCGCGAATCTCAACAATTACGTTCTTTTCATCGTTTGGGTCCTTAGGGAGCAGCAGAGCCTGAAGCCGGTGCTCCAGCGCTGCTGACTCATTTTTTGCTGTAAAGTATTCATCCTTTGCAAGCTCCCGCAGCTCCGGATCGTCCTCCTCCAGCATCTGCTCTGCATCATTCATCGTCTGAAGGCACTTCTGATAGCTCCGATAGACGGTGATCAGCTCCTCCAGCTCCCGCAGCTCCTGATTCAGTTTCGTCACCAGCGCCGGGTCATCGTAGGTCTCCGGCTGGTTCAGCCGCTCCTGTGCCAGACTGTATCGCTGTTCCAGTTGATGTAGCTTTTCTAACATGATTATCCTCGGTCCATCAGGAAGGATTTGACCAAGGCCGCTCCCTCCCGCAGATAGAAATACGCCTTGTAGCCCACTCCGCCGGGCAGCGGCACAGAGAGGGTGCTGATGTGCAGACCGTTGCGCCGGGCCAGCAGCTTCACCCGGGCCAGGTGGGCGCTGTTGCTGACCACCAGCAGGTTGTCTGTACAGATTCCCCGCTGCTCCAGCAGCGCCTTGGTGAATTTGAGATTCTCAAATGTGTTGGTGGCCTGCTCTTCCAGCAGAATCCGCTGCTGCTCTACGCCCCGGGCCTCCAGGTAAAACGCCATGCAGGAGGCCTCGGAAACCGGCTCGTTATCCCCCATGCCGCCGGTGACCACCACCATCATATCCGGGTGGGCCAGCAAATATTCCGCAGCCCCTTCCAGGCGCGCTTCCAGCACCGGAGAGGGCTGGTGATCCCACAGGTTCGCCCCCAGCACTACCATGGTCTCCGGTTCACCTGTGACATCGCTCCGGCTGTTGACGAGAACCACCGCTTCCAGCGCAGCAGCGGCCAAAAGGGCGGCAGCCGCCGCTCCGGCGAGAATGCGGAGCAGCAGTCCCCCCTGGGCAGCGGGCAGCACCAGCGCCAGTGCCACCAGAAGAAGCAGCAGCCCCAGCGCCCACAGCATCATGCTGCCGAAGAGCATGGGGCGGCCGCCGGCCGCGTATACACCCATTCCACCTGCAAGCAAAGCGATTCCCGCCGAAAGCGGGCAGGCAGGGCGAATGCTCACGTTCATTGCTTACTCCTCCAGCTGAAGGGACAGCTCCTCCCAGCTCTGATACAGCTCCGAAAGCTGTTCATCCAGCGCATCCCGTTGGGCGGTCAGCTCCTGCAGCTTCTGGTAATCGGTGGCGTTTTCCGCCATTTTCTCATCCAGCGCCGCCTGCTGCTCTTCCGCCTTGGCAATTTCCCGTTCGGTCTGCGCCAGCTTTTTTTCTATCATTTTGGTGCCGCCGGCACGCTTGGCTTTTTCCTTCTTCGGCTTCTCCGTTTTGGGCTTCAGCACACTGCGCAGCTCCAGCTCCCGGGCCTTTTTCGCCAGCCATGCCTCATAGCCGCCCCGAAAATCCGTGATTTTGCCGTCCTTCAGCTCCCAGATACGGGTGGCGAAGCGATTGATAAAGTACCGGTCGTGGGATACAAACAGCAGTGCGCCGGTGTACTCCTCCACCGCCGCCTCCATCCACTCCCGGGAGGCGATGTCCAAATGGTTGGTTGGCTCATCCAGCACCAGGAAGTTCACCCGTTCGTCCATGAGGATGCACAGCTTCAGCCGGCTGCGCTCGCCGCCGGACAGGGTTCCGACTTCCTTGAACACGTCGTCCCCCCGGAACATAAAGGCACCCAGTCGGTCCCGTGCCTCCTGAGGGGTGCAGTTCTGCTCATAGAGCATGGTATCCACCAGATTGCGCTCCATATGGTCAAAGGTGACAATCTGGGGCAGATTGCCCGCCCGCACCGAGGGGCCGAAATGGATATAGCCGCCGTGGTCCTTGTCCTCCCCCAGCAGGATCTTCAAAAAGGTGGTCTTTCCTGTACCGTTGTCTCCCAGGAGGGCGATCCGTTCGCCGCCGGTGACCTCCAGGTTCACATCGGAGAACAGCGTTCGATCTCCGAAGGCTTTGCTGACCCCGGTCAGGGTAAACAGCTCATCTCCCTGAAAATCCAGCTGGGAAAAGCCCGCCTTCATTGCCTTTTCCCGCCCCACAGGACGATCCTGCGTGCGCATCCGCTCGATGCGCTTCTCAATGGCAAAGGCGGTTTTGTGCTGCTTCTCCGTGCCACGCTGGTGCATCAGGGTGGCGGTAGCGGTGAGCTGGGCGATCTTTGCCTGCTCCTTCTGGTACTGCTTCAACTGCTCCTGGTAGCGCTTCTCCTTTTCCACCACATAGAAGGAGTAGTTGCCGGAGTAAAACACGGCTTTTCCCCCGTCGATCTCAATGACCCGTTTCACCACTTTGTCCAGAAAGTAGCGGTCATGGGAGATGGCCAGAACCGTGCCCTTAAAGCTTTCCAGATACTCCTCCAGCCACTCCACCGCGTGAAGGTCCAGGTGGTTGGTGGGTTCGTCCAGCAACAGGATGTCGGTGTCCTCCAAAATCAGCCGGCCCAGGTTCACCCGGGTCTTTTCGCCGCCGGAGAGCATCTCAAAGGGCTGGGAGCGCATTTCCCGGGAAATGCCCAGACCGTTGCAGACCTTGTTGATCTGAACCGGAATGTCGTAGCCACCCGAGCGCTGAAACTCGTGGGTCAGATAATCGTAACGGTTCAGGGTCTGTTGGGAGGTGTCCCCCGCCGCCATCTGAGCGGCCAGCTGCTCCATTTCCCGCTCCATTTTGTGGATGCGGACAAAGGCATCGTCCAGCACATCGTCCACCGTGCAGCCCAGAGGATAGACGGGAATCTGAGAGATCAGGCCCATGCGCTTTCCGGGGGCGAGGGTGATCTCCCCCTCGTCATAATCGTACTCTTTCGTAAGGATTTTGAACAGCGTGGACTTTCCGCAGCCGTTTTTGCCCAGAATGCCCACCCGCTCACCGGAATTGATCTGAAACGTCAGTCCGTCCAGCAGGTTGTCCCCGATGGTAAAGGACTTGACGAGGTTGTTTACAGAAATGTCGATCATCGGTTTTCTCTGTCGTTCAAGGGGTGGGAGGCCTTACGCCTCCCGGGTGATTTGCTTCAAATACTCCACCAGCTCTTCCATGTGCACGCCGCGGGATGCCTTGCACAGCACCGCAGAGCCGGGGGTCACCACCTGCTCCAGCACCGCTTTTGCCTCCTCCTTGTCCGGACGGGCGTAGCATTCGGTGCCGGAAAAAGCAGATGCGCCGGTGCAGATGTTCTCTGCCAGCTCGCCTACAGTGATGAGCACGTCAATACCCTTCTGGCCCACGAACTGGCCCACGCCCTCGTGAAGCACCGGTCCGAGATTGCCCAGCTCCAGCATATCGCCCAGCACCGCAATGCGCCGTTGGGCAGGCATCTTGGACAGGGTGTCCACCGCCGCCCGCATGGACTGGGGGTTGGCGTTGTAGGTGTCGTTCAGAATGGTAATATTCTGCCCTCTGCGGATGATGTCCATCCGCATTTTCGTGGGCACAAAGGCGCTGACGCCCCGGCGAATCTCGTCGGTGGTCATGCCGAACCAGCTGCCCACTGCCGCCGCAGCCAACACGGAGTAAATCATGTAGCTGCCCAGGCTGGGGATGTATTGGTTCCAGCGGTCCTGGGGGGCTTTGACATCCATCATCATGTGGTCGTCATAGCCTTCGTCCAGCTTCAGGCAGCGGAAGTCGTTGCCCTCCTCCGCTCCGTACCACATGACCTGCTGGCTGAGCTTGCCCTCCAGCGTCCGCAGCAGCGGGTCGTCTCCGTTGAGCACCGCTGCGCCCTTGCCGTTCATGCCGTTGAAGATCTCGCTTTTGGCCTTTAGGGTGTTTTCCCGGCAGCCCAGATTCTCAATGTGGGCGTCACCGATGTTGCTGATGACCGCCACATCCGGGTTGGCAATGCGGGTCAGGTAGTCGATCTCCCCCATGTGGTTCATGCCCATCTCCACCACTGCCATCTCATGCTGAGAATTCAGGCGGAACAGGGTTTTGGGCACGCCGATGTTGTTGTTAAAGTTGCCATCGGTTTTCAGCACGTTGTACTTCTCAGACAGCACCGAGGCGATCATATCCTTTGTTGTGGTTTTGCCCACGCTTCCGGTGACCGCCACAACCTTGATGTCAAACTTGTGACGGTAGTAATGGGCCAGCTGACCCAGCGCCAGCATGGTGTCCTCCACCAGCACATAAAACTTATCCGGGTCGTACTCATCCAGCTCCTTGGAGGTCAGCGTGCCATATGCGCCGGATTTCAGCGCCTTAATGATGTAATCGTGACCGTCAAACCGCTCCCCCACCAGCGGCACAAACAGGGAGCCGGTGGTCATGTTGCGGCTGTCGGTGTCCACAGCGGTGATTTGGATGTTCTGGTTATCAAAGTTGCCCAGCAGCCTGCCGCCCACGGCAGAAACCACTTCAGCAAGGGTAATGGGTTCCATGGTGTTCTCCTTCCCTCAGTTCTTGGTGCCGCGAATCCGCAGGGATTCCCTGATAATGGTCTCACACAGCTCGCCGTAGCCAATGCCCACAGCGGCAGCCTCCTGAGGTACCAGACTGGTGGGAGTCATTCCCGGCAGGGTGTTGATCTCCAGGAACCAGGGGGTGCCGTCCTCGGTGACAATGAAGTCTGCACGGGCGTACACCGCCATGCCCACTGCCTTGAACACCTTCTCAGTGGCCTCTGCCAGCCGCTTTTCCCACTCAGGAGGAATGGGGGCCGGGGTGACTTCCTCCGCCGCACCGGGCTGGTATTTGTTCTCGTAGTCATAGAAACCGGTTTTGGGAATGATCTCAATGGAGGGCAGTGCACGGTCCACCAGATAGCCCACCTGAATCTCACGGCCCTTCACATACTGCTCCAGCACCACGCTGGCGCCCAGGGGGATGCAGTCAAAGAGGGCCTGCACCAGCTCCTCCTTGGTGTTGGCAATTGACACGCCGATGGAGCTGCCGGAAGCCAACGGCTTCACCACCACAGGCAGAGGAATCCGGTTGGCAATAGAGGGAATATCGCGCTGGGTGTAGGTCACCTTTTCCCACACGGGGGTCTTGACGCCGGTGGGCATGACGATCTTTTTGGTCAGATCCTTATCCATGGCCAGAGAAGCGGCCAGGAATCCGGTTCCTGTGAAGGGAATCCCCAGCGTCTCCAGGGTGGCCTGGATGCGGCCGTCCTCGCCGCAAGCGCCGTGAAGGGCCAGGAACACGATATCCGCCATCTGGCACAGCTCCAGCACGCCCTGGCCCAGCAGAGAATCGCTCTTCCACTTCCGGGCGGCTTTCAGGCCTTCCAGGTCGGGCGTCTGACGGCTGACCTTTTTCCAGCCCGTGGGGATGGGTAGGCGGAAGCACTCCTCAATGGCTCCCTGATGATTCTCCAGACCCATGTACATATCTACCAGGGCAACCTCGTGGCCCCGCTCCCGCAGCGCTTCGGCCACCATGGTGCCGGAAGACAGGGAGACGTTGCGCTCATCGCTGAGACCGCCCGCTAAAACAACAACTTTCATTTTTACTTCCTCCTTGTTCACGGAGAGATTCGCATACAGATTGAGTATAGCATATCCTTCCGTGAAAGACAACCAAAAAATAACAAGGTATCATTTTTGGCAGTTCAGCCTGAAAATACGCAGTAATAGCCCCATTTTTTCACAGTCTAAAGAATAATTCGCACACGAAAAACCGGCACAGCACACGGAAGCTCCGCGCACTGTGCCGGTTTTTGATTAATTAGAAGGGATTCGTTGTGTTTTCTGTCGGATTCAGCGGGGAATTACACCCATTCCACCACGTCCACCCACTTCATCAGGAACTCACGCTCTTCGGCGTTGCCCTTGACGGACTGGGAGGCGGCGACGATGGGCATCCACTTCTGGATGTACTGCAGGGCGGTGCCGCTCTTCTTGCTGTAGAGCTGGAGGTACTTCTTCGCCAGCTCGTCCCTGCCCTCCAGAGAGAACAGCAGATAGGTGCGGGCGGCATCGGCGGAGCCGTTGCCCTGGGTGACGTGGGACCAGTCCAGCACATAAGGGGTTCCGTCCGGGGTGATGATGATGTTGGAGGGGTTGAAGTCGCCGTGGCAGACCTTGACGCGCTTGGGCATGCCGTTCAGGCGGGCGTGGAGGTCGTAACGGGTGTTGGGGTCCAGATCGGTCTCGTCGATCTTGCGGTTCATCTTGTCCTTGATCTTGTTCAGCAGCGGGTTGCGCTTGGACTGGATCTCCAGCTGGAGGTCCACGAACAGGTTCAGGTACTCCTCTTCCTTCTCCGGGTTCTCTGCCCACAGCTGGGCCAGAGTCTTGCCCTCAATGAACTCAGAGACGATGGTGTAGCGCTCCCCGTCCAGTGTCACGTCCAGCAGCTTGGGGATGTGCAGGCCGGTGTCCTCCACCCGGGCCTGGTTCAGCGCCTCGTTGAGGATGTCGGACTTGGGAAACACTGCGGGATCAAAGGATTTGACTACGCGGTCGCCCTCACGGTAGACCTCTTTTCCGGGCCGTGTGGCCAGAATATGCTTTTCACTCATAAGAATAACCTCTTTTCCGGTAAAAATAGGATTGTTATTCACATTTTTGAATCATTTCGGTAAATTTTACAGGCGAGTGCGTCGCCGGGACGTGGTCGGAATCTGCGCTCGAGCAAGGCTCGCCCCTACAAGGGCGTAGAAAAACCAAGTGTTTTCTCTCTGTTGCCCATTGGATTGAGTCGTTGGTGACCAGACTACCCGCATCATGCCCTGACCACTTTCCCGATTTGCCCGTCAGGAGTTCAAAAGTTTCGGGGTTCTTAGGGGGGCTTTACAAAGCCCCCCTAAGCCGCCGGAGGCATTACTGATCCACGCCGGGCATATCCACGTCCACGAAGGGCTTGCCGTAGTAGGCGTTGAGATACAGCTGCTTCATCTCACTCATCAGCGGGTAGCGGGGGTTGGCGCCGGTGCACTGGTCGTCGAAAGCCTGCTCCGTCATCTCGTCCAGATTCTGGAGGAAGTTCTCCTCGTCGGGCACATAATCCCGGATGGTGCGCTTGATGCCCACACGATCCATCAGGGCGTTCAGGGCCGCAATCAGGTTCTCCAGCTTCTCCTTGTCGGTGTCGCCGCCGAGATGCAGGTAGTCTGCGATTTCAGCGTAGCGCTCCAGAGCCTGGGGATACTCGTACTGGGGGAAGGTGCCCATTTTGAAGGGCTTCTCTGCGGCGTTGAAGCGCATGACCTGCTCCAGCAGCACGGCGTTGGCAATGCCGTGGGGCAGATGGTGGAAGGCGCCCAGCTTGTGGGCCATGGAGTGGCAGATGCCCAGGAAGGCGTTAGCGAAGGCCATACCCGCAAGGGTGGCGGCGTTGGCCATCTTCTCCCGGGCCACCGGGTCGTTGGGGCCGTCGTCGTAGGCACGGGGCAGGTAGTTGAAGATGAGCTTCAGAGCCTTCAGGGCCAGACCGTCGGTGAAGTCGCTGGCCATGACGCTGACATAGGCCTCGATAGCGTGGACGGCGGCGTCGATGCCGGAGGCGGCAGTCAGGCCCTTGGGAGCGGTCATGTGCACATCCGCGTCGATAATTGCCATGTTGGGCATGATTTCGTAGTCTGTCAGCGGATACTTGACGTGTGTTTTCTCGTCGGTAATGACGGCGAAGGGGGTCACCTCGGAGCCGGTTCCGGCGCTGGTGGGCACAGCGATGAAGTAGGCCTTCTCGCCCATCTTGGGGAAGGGGCTGATGCGCTTACGGATGTCGGCAAAGCGCATGGCCAGATCCATGAAGTCCAGATCCGGATGCTCGTAGAGCACCCACATGAACTTGCCGGCGTCCATGGCGCTGCCGCCGCCCAGAGCGATGATGACGTCGGGCTTGAACTGGCGCATCCGCTCAGCGCCCGCCTGAGCGCTGGAGAGGGTGGGGTCGGGCTCCACGTCGGAGAAGACGGTGTACTGGATGCCCAGCTCCTCCAGCTTGTCGGTGATGGGACGGGCATAGCCGTTGTTGTACAGGAAGTTGTCCGTCACCACGAAGGCGCGCTTTTTGTCCATCACGTCCCGCAGCTCGTTCAGAGCCTGGGGCAGGCTGCCCCGCTTGAAATACACCTTTTCCGGTGTCCGGA
>CAMNOL010000013.1 GCA_946546815.1 uncultured Oscillospiraceae bacterium | reverse complement strand
TCCCCCTTTTTTCAACGTTTTTGATGGGTTTTACCCACCGGGCCGTGCGGGGAAAACCCTGTCTGACTGATCACTTCTTTTCTTTCAAAGATAATTTTATAAATTTATTTTAAAAAACACTTGACATTATCGAGAGTCTGTGCTAATATAATGTCAACAAAAACAAAGGACACTTCACATAGAAAGGAATGATTCCCGTGATCGCATAAAACGGCAGCTGTACCGTTAAGCAGCACCCCCTTCCACTCCCCCATTCGAGAGGATGATGCGTTATGATTGGATATAAAGGAGCAATTACTTAACGCAGGAGGTACGGTCCCATGTACAATGAAATTTGAATCAAATCTGTAAACGGAGGTACAGTCCAATGGATGTTCGTGAATTTCAGAAGTGACCCGGCGAGAGGTTGAATCGTCGGGTCACTTCTTTTTGCATTCTTCCGTTCTGTGCGTTATAATAGGGTTACTCTGAACACCGGAGGGTTTCCCATGATTTACTCTTACCAATTTCGCCTCCCCTTTATTGATACCGACACCACCCGGTCTGTCACAGTGGGCGGAGCGTTGGATCTCATGCAGGACGCAGCCGATGCCCACACCATCAGCGCAGTGGACCCAGATTATCTGGCCCACAGCAACCGCACCTGGATCCTGAACAGCTGGCTGGTCTACTTTGACCGCCCCTGCCACAGCCGGGACATTCTGACCATGTCCACCTGGAGCTCCGGCGCAAAGCGGATGTTTGCCACCCGAAACTTCACCATCACAAACCAGCAGGGAGAGGTCTGTATCCGCGCCCGCACCTACTGGTTCCTGGTCAATTCTGAAACACTGGCCCCGGTCCGCATTACAGACAACGATATGCGGTATTACGAGACCAGCCCCGCCCTTTCCATGGACGACCCGGGGCGCAAAATTCCCATTCCCGCCGATTCTTCCGAAGAGGATTCCTTTCCTGTCCGCCGCTTCATGCTGGATGCCTACGGGCACGTCAACAATGCGTGGTATGTCCGTCTGGCCCAGGAGTACCTGCCCGAAGACTTTTCGGTGCGCCGCCTTCGGGCGGAGTACAAATCCGCCGCCCACCTGGGGGACACCTTCCTCCCACTGGTCAGCCGCTCCGATCATCTGATCACCGTGGTGCTTGCGGCACCAGACCGCACTCCTTACGCCGTCATTGAGTTTTCAGATGAACCATAACCGCAAAATCCCCGGAGGCAGGCTCCGGGGATTTTTCTCCATTGAACTTGTGTTGAGAATTACAGGTTTTCCTCGTTGTTCTCTTCCTTTTGGGACTGCTCCTCTGCCATCCGTCTGGCCTTCTCCGCTTGTCTTGCAGCGCGGGCGCCCATGGCAGCCGCAACGCCCTTGGTCACCGCACCGCCTACCAGCGCGCAGACCACCGCTTCGATCAGGCCCTGGAGGCCCACCAGCATGACGACGAAAATCACCGGGTTCGCCGCGCCCCGGTCTGCCACCATCTGCTGGATGAAGTCCGTCTGGTAGAACACCATCACAATGTATCCCATAAAGAACAGGGTGTTCAGCAGGGGAGCGGACAGAGCGCCGATCCAGTAGCAAACCTTGCCCTTGCGGTCAAAGAAGTGCAGGATCCGGAACAGCCAGCCCACGCAAACGCCTACCAGCACACGGGTGACAACGCACAGCACAAAGGTCTGGAAGGGATTCAGCTGGAAGAAGGTTCCGGTCATCACAGACAGACCGCTCACCGCGTCGTAAAAGGAAGCTGCACCAAATACGCCGCCCAGAATGCCGCCGGCCAGCGGGCCGAGGATGATGGCGCCCACCGCAATGGGCACAGTCAGGAAAGACATATTCAGCGGACCCACAGGCACTCTGCCCAGTCCGATCAGTCGCATAACGATTTCAATCGCAATGAGCAGCGCCAGCTCAGTCAGATAGCGCACGTTTACTCTCTTCTGCTGCTTTTCCATGATTTTTTCTCCTTATCCGTATCAGTTTTTCTGGTCCCGAATTCGTTCGGCCAGTTCATTCAGATACACCCAGCGCTCCATTTTTTCCTCCAGCATCCGGGTCAGGTTCTCTTTTTCTGCCAGAACCTCCTGCAGTTTTACATAGTCGCTGCCGCAGGCGCCTTCCCTTTCTTCGCAGCGGGAAATCTGTTCCTCCAGCTGGGCTATGTCTGTATCAATAGTATCATATTCCCGCTGTTCTTTAAAGGAAAATTTCAGCGTACGACGATTGGATTTCTGCTTGGGCGCAGCAGCTTTCTCTTTGGGCGCTGCCGCCTTTTCCTCTTCCTTTTTCTTGGCCAGGTAGTCGCCGTAGTTGCCGGAATACCGATTGACGCAGCCGTCTCCGGTGACCTCAAAAATCTGACCTGCGATCTTGTCCAGAAAATACCGGTCGTGGGACACAGTGACGACCACCCCCTGAAAACTGTCCAGGTATTCCTCCAGAATCCCCAGTGTTTCAATGTCCAGGTCGTTGGTGGGCTCGTCCAGGATCAGCACATTGGGTGCGTCCATGAGGATGCCCAGCAGGTAGAGCCGCCGGAGCTCTCCGCCGCTGAGCCGCTCGATGGGCATATACTGCAGGTCGCTGTTGAACAGAAACCGCTCCATCATTTTCGTTGCAGTGAAGGTCCCCTCGCTGGTTTTCAGCTCCCGGGCGATGCCCCGAATGTAGTCAATGGCCCGTTCCCTTCGGTCCAACTCCTTCCCTTCCTGGGTAAAGTAGCCGATTCGCACGGTGGAGCCCATGTCCACCGTGCCGCCGTCCGGCGGCAGCAGCCCCGCCATTAGGTTCAGCAGGGTGGTTTTGCCCGCTCCGTTCCGGCCTACAATGCCGATGCGGTCGTCCTTCACCATGTGATAGGAGAAATCCGAGATCACCGGTCCCTTGCCGAAGTCCTTGGAGACGTGCTCCACCTCAATGATTTTCCGTCCCAGCCGGCTGTAGCCCGCAGAGAGCTGTACCGTGCTGTCTGTCTCCGGGGCATCCATAGCCTTGACGGTCTCATAGCGCTGGATGCGGTCCTTGCTCTTGGTCCGCCGCTCCCGGCAGCCCCGCATGATCCACTTGGCTTCCGTCCGCAGAAAGGACTGACGCTTGCGCTCGCTGGCAGCCTCCATTTCCAGCCGTTCCGCCTTCAGCTCCAGATATTTGGAATAATTCGCCTGGTAGGAATAGGTCTTCCCCCGGCTCAGCTCGGTGATTTTCGTGGCCACACGCTCCAGAAAGTACCGGTCGTGGGTAACCATGACGATTCCACCCCGAAACTGGATCAGCTTCTGCTCCAGCCATCCCACCATTTCCGCATCCAGGTGGTTGGTGGGCTCGTCCAGAATCAGGATATCCGCCGGGTGAATCAGCGCCGCTGCCAGCGCCACCCGTTTCCGCTGTCCGCCGGACAGCTGGCCGATCTTTTGGGAAAAGTCCGTGATGCCCAGCCGGGTCAGCATGGCCTTGACCTCGTATTCGTTCAGCGCCCGGAACTCCTCCGGATAGTGTGCAAAAACCTGTTCCAGAATATCCGCTCCATCCTCCATGTCCGGGTTCTGGGGCAGATAGGAGATCTGGATGTTGGGGTTCAGCGCAACGCTGCCCTCGTCCGGTGTGACCCGTCCCGCCAGAATTTTCAGCAGCGTGCTCTTTCCGGTGCCGTTGATGCCGATTATGCCCACCTTTTCCCCCTCGTTGAGGTACAGGGAGACATCGGACAGCAGCTGTTTTGTGCCGTAATTTTTGGAAATATGTTCCGCTGAGAGCAGCATATTGTCCCTCCAATGGAATTTGCCAGAGTGTAAAAACGGTTTCTCCCGTCAAAAGAGGGAGCGCCCTCCAGGAACCGCTCCCTCTTTGTTCATTCCGTTTTGCGTGATATCAGTACTTGCCGGCGGGCTCCTCGCCGTTCATCACACGCAGGGCGCCCTGTGCCAGCGCCAGCAGCTCGTCCTCACCAGGATACACGGTGATGGGGGCGATCCAGCCCAGCTTCTTGGTCAGGCGCTCCTTGGTCAGTGCGGAGTAGGCAATACCGCCGGTCAGAATGATCTGATCCACCTTGCCGTCCATCACGGTGGCCATGGCTCCGGCGTCCTTGGCGATCTGATAATAGAAGGCGTCCAGCACCACCTGTGCCAGCTCATCCCCCTCTCTGGCGCGCTTCTCCACGGTGCGGGCGTCGTTGGTGCCCAGATAACCGTTGTAGCCGCCGTTGCCGCAGACCTTTTTGTAGATCTCCTTCTCGGTGTACTTGCCGGAGAAGCACAGCTTGATCAGGTCGCCCACAGGCACAGTGCCGGCGCGCTCAGGGGAGAAGGCTCCCTCGCCGTCCAGAATGTTGTTCACATCCACAACCTTGCCCTTCACATGGGCGCCCACGGACACGCCGCCGCCCATATGGATGACGATCAGGTTCAGGTCCTCATACTTCACCCCCTGCTCCTTGGCGTAGCGGCGGGCCACGGCCTTCTGGTTCAGCGCATGGAAAATCACGCGGCGGGGCAGCTCGGGCATACCGGAGATGCGGGCCACAGGGGTCAGCTCATCCACCACCACGGGGTCAACGATATAAGAGGGCACGCCGATCTCGTCGCCGATCTCCCGGGCCAGAATTCCTCCCAGGTTGGAGGCGTGCTGGCCCTGTACGCCCACTTTCAGATCCGCCAGCAGCTCGTCGGTCACCGCATAGGTGCCGCTGGGAATGGGCTTCAGCAGTCCGCCGCGGCCCACAATGACATCAAAGGACTGGATATCAACGCCCTTCTCCTTCAGGAAGTTGACGATGATCTCCTTGCGGAAGTCCTTCTGGTCGATGATGGAGGCGTACTTGGAAATCTCCTCTGTGGGATGGCGCAGGGTTTCGTCAAACAGCAGCTGCTCGTCCTCAAACACGCCGATTTTGGTGGAGGTGGAGCCGGGATTGATAATCAGACTTTTCACAGACATAGAAATAATCTCCTTTTATGCGATGGACAGACCGCTTCAGCCCACAATCTGTCCGGAACTTCCGGTGAATCAGGCCTTCTTGAGGGCCTCAGCCACAACAGCGGCCAGGGCGATGGAATTCACCTTGGTCTGGAAGCTGTCGGAACGGCTGGTCAGGATGGCGGGCACCTTGGTGCCGGTCAGGATGCAGCCGTTCTCCACCTTGGCGGTGTGGACCAGGGTCTTGTACACCAGGTTGCCGGCGTGAATGTCGGGGAACAGCAGGATATCTGCATCGCCTACGATCTTCCGGCCGGTGGCGCCCTTGTGGCGGGCAGCCTCGGGGTCGATGGCCAGGTCCATGGACAGGGGGCCGTCCACGATGCAGCCGGTGATCTTGCCCTCTTCGTTCATCTTTGTCAGCTCTGCAGCGTCCACAGTGGCGGGCATCTTGGGGTTGACCACCTCAACAGCGGCCAGCGGGGCCACCTTGGGGCACTCCAGGCCGCAGGCGTGGGCCACCTCCACGGTGTTGGCGATGATGTGGGCCTTGTCCTCCAGAGTGGGGTAGGTCATAAAGGCCACATCCGTCAGGAACAGCAGCTGCTCAATGCCTTCCACATCAAACACCGCCACATGGGACAGGGGCTTGCCGGTGCGCAGGCCCACTTCCTTGTTCAGGATGCTCTTCAGGAAGGACTTGGTGTCGATCAGGCCCTTCATGTACATATCCGCCACGCCGTCATGGGCCAGCTTCACCGCGGTCAGCGCAGCCTTCTGCACGTCGGGCTCGTCGATGATCTCAAAACCGGTCAGATCCACCTGGATCTCAGCGGCAATGGCCTCGATCTTTGCCTTGTCGCCCACCAGAATGGCGTCCGCAATGCCCTGGTCCCGGGCGGCGGCAACGGCCTCCAGCACAGCGTCGTCCTGCGCAACAGCCACAGCCAGCTTCTTCTTGTCGCATTCCTTTACCCTGGAAATCAGGCCCTCAAAGCTTGTAATCATTTTCCTGCACCTCGTATCCTTTGTTTTCAGAATTAGGGGGACTGCTTGTCTTTTGTCCCTCATCAGTGACGCGCCTGAGCTTTCTTACATAGGATGGATTGCTCTCCGGCGGCATTGACATATGCTTGCTTTTCTATTATAACGCAGTCTTCCCCAAATGGGAAGAGCAGCATTGTTATTTTTTTCACATTTCTCACTTCCCCCCTTTTCGACTTTCTTCGACTTTCTTCGACGGATTCCTTGCCGCCTCTGCCAGATTCTGCTATACTGAGAATCGTGCAAGATCCCTTGTTCTTTCGGGCAAGCTATCTTCTGAGCGACCGGAAAGCCCGCGCCATACGGCAGACGCGTTGACCGATGATTCCGGAAATCATGCACAAAACCACTCTGGAGGCGGGTATGCTGGAATTTACCCTGTCGGGGAACGACTTTTTTGACGGCGTTTCCCAGCCTGTGCTGTTGGTGCAGGCTCAGACAATTCAATATTTCAACCCTGCCGCCGGATCTCTCTTTGCCCTTGCGGGAATTTCCCTCTCTGTGGGCGCGCCTGCGCCGGAGCAGCTCCCTGAGCCGGGCAGCAGCGCCGCAACCATGACGCTGGCGGGCCGGCACTGGTCTGTGCTGATCCGCGCCACGAAGTCCGGCGCCCTTTATCAGTTCACTCCCATCCGGGAGCAGTCCGAAGCGGAGTCCGCTCGTCTGCGGCAGCTTTCCATTCAGCTGCAAGTGATGGTGTCCCATGCGGGCATTGCAGCCGAGGCACTCCAGCGGGAGCTCTCCGAGACAGAACAGCACCGCAGCAGCAGACAGATTGCCCGCCTGAACCGCAGCCTTCACCGGCTTCTGCGCATGTCCGGCCACCTGGACTTCTGTTCCCGCAGCGACAGCGAGCTGCTGATCCTGTTCCCCGCCGAAACGGTAGAGCTTGCCGCGTTCTGCCGGGAGCTGGAGCAGACCATTCATCCGGTGGCCCGACAGGTGAACCACTCCTTTGTCTTTGACGGCTTCACCAAAGAGCTTCTCGGGCTGGTCAACAGCGAGATGCTGCGCCAGGTGCTTTATAACCTGATCTCCAACGCCCTGAAGGCCGGCGGGGATATGCGCCTGCGTCTGCGCCGGAGGGGCAGCAGCGCCATCCTGACCCTCACCGACACCGGAAAGGGCATTTCCCCTGATAAAATGGAGACGCTGTTCTCCTTTGACGGGGAGGATTCCACAGGAAATCTGTCCCTGGGCCTCCCCCTTTGCCGCCGTATTTTACAGCTTTACGGAGGGCAGCTGGTGGTCTCCTCTTCCCGCAGCGGCACCAGCGTCTCCATCTCCCTGCCCCTTTGTACCAACCAGAAGTGTCTCCGTCAGACACTGCCCGTGCTGGCGGAGCAGGGCTACAGTCTGCTGCTGATCGAGCTCAGCGATGTTCTGCCCGATGCCCTGTACGGACAGGAGGATGTCCTCTGACCCGTTTGCAAGCATTTCAAAAATAAACAGGCCAAATGGAGGTTGACGCTTCCACTTGGCCTGTTTTTTCTTTAGGCAACACCGCATAATAGCAGCTTCGGCGCCTTGCGGACTATTTTCCGCCAGATTGCCCCCCCAGATTCCTTGAAATCCGTCAGGATTCCTGCGAAATCTGCGAACAATCTGAACGAAAAATATTTTCGCAATCCGCTCTTGTCCCATTATGCGGCGTTACCTTTATTCTTTCACCGGGTTGCCATTTTCGTCCAGATGTTTCCACTTCCGCACAAAATCCATGACATACTCCCCGCCGGTGGCCAGCTGGTACCGGCGAAACAGCTCTTTGGCAAAATCCGCCCAGCTACGGCTGCTCTCCCGGCGCAGGTACTCGGGATTCAAATCCCAGATGCGCACCCGGTCCAATCCGTCCGCATCCTTCAGCAGCACTGCCAGCTTCAGCGCTTTGGAAAGGTCCGCCGGTGCATAGCTCTCCACGGTGGAAACCATCTCCCGGTCACTCCGGGAGTGGGCATCCACCGCTCCCTGTACCAGCTTCAGTTCCTCTCCGGTCAGTCCGGTCAGCGCTGCCACCCTTTGGGCGGAGCGATGTCCGTGCAGGTTGTCCAGCTTATCGTGCTCCCGGCCCACATCGTGATAGGCACAGGAGAGCAGCAGCAGGCGGGTGTCCTCCGGGGACAGCGCCTCCTCCATGGCGGCAATCGCTCCATGGCACAGGGTTCGCTCAATGTGTCCCGAGCCGTGCACTTTGCTCTTGAACAGCGCTTCCCGGTTCAGTTCCGCAAGGGCCCCCTCCAGCATAGGGTAATAGCGGCTGTTCAGAAATTCATCTACCATCGGCTGCAGTTCCCCCCAGGGCTCATGCAGCAGCTGCAATACCACCGCTTTCATATTCTTCCCCTCTGTTCAATGCTCCGCAGAAAACCGATAAACCGTCACCTGATGATACTGCTCTCCGGCCCTGAGCACCACGGAGGGGAATTCCGGGTGGTTGGGAGAATCCGGGAAGTGCTGCGTTTCCAGACAGAACGCGCTGCGCTTTCCGTAGTCCGCTCCTCCCTTGCCTCTGCCGCGGCAGACATCCTCCTGCACGAAATTGGCGGTATACAGCTGCACGCCGGGCTGTGTGGTAAAGCAGTCCATGCGAATGCCGGTTTCATCGCTGTATGCACTGGCAAACGCTTCTTCCAGTCCGCTGGTGTCCAGCACAAAGTTGTGATCATAGCCGCCGCCCCGGGCCAGCTGTTCGTCCTCCTCCTCAATGTCCTGTCCGATGGGCTTTGCGGTGCGGAAGTCAAAGGGCGTGCCCTCCACGTCGAACAGCGCTCCGGTGGGAATGCTGCCCGCTCCGATGGCTGTCACTTTGGACGCAGCCAGACGCAGCACCTGTTTCTCCACGCCGCCGCTGTTGTGCCCGGACAGGTTGAAATAGGTGTGGTTGGTCAGGTTCAGCACGGTGTCCGCGTCAGAGACAACCTGATAGTCCAGCACCAGCCCGTTGTCCTCTGTCAGCGTATAGTTGACGACAATCTCCAGCGCTCCGGGATAGCCCTCCTCTCCGGCAGGGCTGGTACGGCGGAAGGTCAGGGTATTCTCCCCGGTCTCCACAGAGAACAGACTCCGGGGCAGCACGCCGTGAAGGTGATTCTCCCCCTCGTTGGGCGTCAGCCGGATGGTCTCTCCGTTGAGCACGAACCGGCTTTTGGCGATGCGGTTGGCATACCGTCCGACAAAGGCACCGTAGAAACAGGTTCCCTTCTCGTAGTCAGCGGCGGTATCGTACCCCAGCGCCACATCCACCGGTTTCCCCTCCCGGTCCGGCACGCAGATGGACTGGATGATGCAGCCGTAGTCCAGCACATTAACACTCATGGATCCGTTGCTCAGGGTATAGCAGGTCACCATCTCCCCGCTGGCAAGTTTTCCAAATTCTTTGGATGTAACAGACATGATTTTTCCTCCTGTCATGATTGATTGCAGTCTTGATAAGATCGAAACAGTTCAGCGCCCAGGCCAGTCTGCACTTGATTTACTGATAGTATGATACCACGGAGCAGGGGAAAAAACCAGCCCGATTCCGGATTGGTGCATCTTTTTCTCTGCATCTGTGCCGATTTGCCCCAGTTGGCGGAACTCTGTACCGGCCAAACACGGAATAGCGCATTTTTCATTTGCACTTTTCCTCAGTCCGTCGTATACTGTGCTTATCTTTGAATGCAGAAAGGGCATGAATATGCTTTTGAATATTCTCGCTGTGGGTGACGTGGTCTCCGCCGCCGGTGTGGCGTGTCTGCGCCGCCGCCTCAGCACCATCAAGCGCAGCCACGGCGTCCATTTCACCGTGGTCAACGGAGAAAACGCCGCCGGTGTGGGGCTGACCCCTAATGACGCCCGGGACATCTTTACCGCAGGGGCAGATGTGATCACCCTGGGCAACCACACCTGGGGAAAGATAAAAATCACCGACTTTCTGGAGGACAACCCCTTTATCCTCCGTCCGGCCAACTACCCCGCGCGGCTGCCCGGACGGGGATGGACCGTCTGCGACGGCCCCACCGGACTGCGCATCTGCGTCATCAATCTGATCGGGCGGGTGGAAATGGACCCCAATGTGGACAACCCCTTCACCGTCGCTGACAGGATTTTGAAGCAGATGGAAGCAGATGTGGTGCTGGTGGACTTCCACGCCGAAGCCACCAGCGAAAAGCTGGCCATGGGCTGGTATCTGGACGGCCGGGTTTCCGCAGTGTGGGGAACTCACACCCATGTTCCCACTGCAGACGTCAAGCTCCTGCCCAAGGGCACCGGCCACGTTACCGACCTGGGCATGACCGGTCCGGCAAACTCTGTGCTGGGCATCCGGCCGGATCTGTCCATCAACAAATTTCTGGGCGGACTGCCCCGTCGCTATGAGCCGGCCTCCGGCCCCTGCAAGGTGGACGCTGTGCTCTTCACCGTCGACACCGAAACCCGCGCCTGCGTCCGCGCGCAGCGGGTGGACTTTTCAGAATAAAAAGGGAATCTTATGAGAAAAAAACGCAGCTATTCTCCCAGGAGGGCCATCATCCCGGAGAAACCCGGCTGGCGGCAGGAGCTATATGAGTGGCTCCAGCTTCTGACGCTGGTTCTGGCTTTTGTGGTGATCTTTTTCACCTTTTTCGGCATGATCTTCGGGGTCTCCGGCTCCTCCATGTACCCAACCCTCCACGACCGGGACGCCATGTTCATCCAGCGGGCAGGCTACACCCCCGCCCCCGGGGACATTGTGGTGCTTCGCAAGGACGGCTTCCCCTATGAGGACGACACCGAAGCCATTGTCAAGCGGGTCATCGCCGTCGCCGGACAGGAGGTCCATATCGACTACGACTCCAACACCGTCTATGTAGACGGCGTCGCCCTGGGGGAGGACTACATCAACTTCACCACCGTGTGGCCTGACCCCGCTACCGGTGAGATGGAGGAACACGACTGGCTGGAGGGGGACTATATGTCCGAAACAGATGAAATGATCTATTCCAGCTTTATTGTGCCGGAAAACTCCATTTTCGTCATGGGTGACAACCGCAACGGCTCCACCGACAGCCGGGATTACCGCCTCGGACCGGTGGACAAACGCTATGTGGTGGGCCGTGCGCTCTGTGTCTTTTATCCCTTCAGCCGCATTCAGCTGCTGACTCACTGATTGTTTCGGAGGATCTTATGCAATACCGTCCCGACCGCCACGGCGAACCCCTCTCCCTCATCGGCTTCGGCTGTATGCGCTTCCAGCGGGGAAAAGGCAAGGGCATCGACATGGCCAAAACCGAAGAGCAGATCATGGCCGCCATTGAACAGGGCGTAAACTACTTTGACACCGCCTATATCTACCCCGGCAGCGAGGCCGCGCTGGGGGAGATTCTGGAAAAGCATCACGCCCGGGACAAGGTGAACATCGCCACCAAGCTGCCCCACTACATGATCAAGAAGCCTGACGACATCGAGCACTATTTTCAGGAGCAGCTGCGCCGGCTGCGCACGGACCACATCGACTACTACCTGATGCATATGCTGCCGGAGGTCACCACCTGGAACCGCCTGCGGGAGCTGGGCATTGAGCAGTGGCTGGCGGAGAAAAAGGCCAGCGGAGCCATCCGCAACGTGGGCTTCTCCAACCATGGCAGCTCCACCACCTTTTGCGAGCTGCTGGACGCCTACGACTGGGATTTCTGCCAGTTCCAGTACAACTACATCGACGAGTACACCCAGGCGGGCCGCCGGGGCATGGAGCACGCCGCCTCCAAAGGAATTCCCATTGTCATCATGGAGCCGCTGCGGGGCGGGCGGCTGGTGAACCTGCTGCCGGAAAAGGCGGTGAAGCGCTTTCAGCAGGCTGATCCCAACCGCACCCCCGCCGAATGGGGGCTGCGCTGGCTGTGGAATCAGCCGGATATCACCGTGGTGCTCTCCGGCATGAACTCCCTGGACATGGTGCTGGAAAACTGCCGCATCGCCTCTGAGGTACAGGCCAACGAGCTGACTGAGGCGGATTTCCAGGTCTACGCTGACGTCATCGCCGAAATCAACCGGAAGATCAAAGTGGGCTGCACCGGCTGCGCCTACTGTATGCCCTGCCCCCGGGGCGTAGACATCCCCGGCTGCTTCCGGGCCTATAACGAGCGCTTTTCCGAGGGCTTCTACACCGGCATGAAGGAATACTTCATGTGCACCACCCTCCGGGGCAAGCCCTCCAACGCCAGTCTGTGTGTTCAGTGCGGCCGCTGCGAGCAGCACTGTCCCCAGCACATTCAGATCCGGGAGCAGCTGAAGAATGTGAAGCGCACCATGGAGAATCCGGTGTACCACATCGCCAAAGGTGCGGTTCGCCTGCTGGGAAAATTTTAACCGGGCTGTAATCGCTGTCGCCCGCCATCTAATTCATCGAAAGGCACAAAAAAGTGTGCAAAACCGCCGTTCCTATCAAAACGGCGGTTATTTTTTGTAAAAGTATAAAACCACCGGCACAGCCTGAGCCATGCCGGTGGAAACTACGCTAGTTTTTCAGTTGTATTCAAACAATCAGCGGCCGAACTGGCAGTCGTTGTTGCCGGAATTGGTGGTCCACATCTCCAGCATGTTGATGGGGTCGTTGTAGTCCATCAGCCAGCCCTCGCGAGCCACGTCGAAGTTGCCGTTCTTACGGTCGTCCAGGAAGACGTTCCACTCCTCCTGCTCGATGGACACCTCGATGCCGATCTGGCCCCAATCCTGCTGCAGGGCCTCAGCAATCTTCACGTTGCCCTCAGAGTCGTTGGTCAGATAGGTGAAGGCCACGGTCTTGGTCAGCTGATTGCCGTCCCACAGGCCGATGCTCTCCAGCAGGGACTTAGCCTCTTCCACGTTGGCGTCATAGTCCTCCACGGAGTAGTAGTCCTTGTTCTTGAACTCGCCGCCGTTGCCGTCAGCGCAGCCAGAGGGCACGAAGGTGGTAGCGGCTTCCTGACCGGTCTGGCCGATGTTGTCGATGATGTACTGGCGGTCAACCAGCAGGCACAGAGCGTGACGGAAGACCTTAGCCTGCTCCTCGTCCAGACCCAGCTCCTGATACATCTTGGAGTTGTAGTTGAAGCCCACATAGTAGGTGCCCAGGTTGTCAGCGATGTGCAGCTCGGGGTTCTTCTCAGCAATGACCTTGCCCAGCTCGTCGTTGGGGATGGAGTCAACCAGATCCAGGTCACCGGCCTGATAGGCGGTGTAGGAAGCGGTGTCGTCGGAGGTCAGCATGAAGTTCATGGTGGGAACCTTCACGGAGTCAGCGTCACGATAGTTCTCGTTCTTGACGTAGGTCATGTCGGAGTCATGGTTCCAAGCGGACAGGACATAAGCGCCGTTGCAGACGAAAGCGTCGCCGGCGTCGTTGGCCCAGGTGCCGGTGGGCAGGTCAGCGGTAGCGGTGGCCTCAACCGTGCCCTGATGCACCGGGAAGAAGGCGGGGAAGGCGCACAGATCCAGGAAGTAGGGGCAGGCGGAGTTCAGGTGAGCAGTGATGGTCTTGCCGTCCTCGGAGACCTCCACAGAGCCCTCGCCCAGGCCGGTGAAGTTGCCGTCAGCGTCGTACTGGCAGTCAGCAAAGACCTCATACAGATAAGCGTAGTCAGCGGCGTTGGACACGTCGGCAGCACGTCTCCAGGAGTACTCGAAGTCCTTGGCGGTCAGCTCATCGCCGTTGGACCACTTCAGGCCGTCACGCATGGTGAAGGTATAGGTGGTGCCGTCTTCGGAAACCTCATAGCTCTCAGCCTGTGCGGGCTGCAGCTTGCCCTCGGCGTCATAGGTCATCAGGCCCTCGAAGGAGTTCACGGCCAGGCAGCCGCCATCGACGGAGCTGTTCAGAGCGGGATCCAGGTGAGCGGGCTCAGAAGCCAGGCAGATGTTCATGGCGTCAGCGCCGTTGCCCAGCTCCACCTGATAGAAGTACTTCATGCCAAAGACGTTGGCATACATGCCCTGCATGTAGTCCTTCATCATGTAGGGGTCGTTGTAGTAGTAGATCGGCAGCACAGCCCAGGTCTCCATCAGCTTGTCCTCTGCCTTGTGCATCAGCTCAGCACGGGCAGCGGTGTCAGCAGTGGTGCGGATGTCAGCAATCATCTGATCATACTCGCCCCAGTTCAGCTGGGAGCCCCAGTCACTGGCAGCAGCGGCGCTGCCATCAGCGGCGTCAGCAGCGGGAGCGCTGGCGTCGGCGGTGTCGGTCTTGGCGGTGCTGGAACCGCCGCAGGCAACCAGAGACAGAGCCATTGCCATCGCCATCAGCAGGGCAATTACTTTTTTCATAGTTTTCCTCCTGTTTTGTTTGGGTGAAAGAGTTTTCACCTGTTATTTGAAAACTGTCCTCACATACCGTACGGGACAGGTTTCATCGTGAGTCATGGGTCGGATGTACAGAGCGTTCTCACATCCGACAGAGCGGAACCGTTACTTGTTCCAGCAGGCAACCATATGTCCGTCGCCCCGGTCGGTCAGCTCCGGCATCGCCTGTGCGCACTGTTCCGTGGCATACTTGCAGCGGGTGCGGAAGGGGCAGCCGGTGGGCATGCGCAGCGGAGAGGGCACGTCACCTTCCAGGATGATGCGCTTGCTGTGACGGGCGGTCTCCGGGTCGGGGATCGGCACAGCGGAGAGCAGGGACTGGGTGTAGGGGTGGATGGGGTTGTCCATCAGCTCATTGGCCTCAGCCGTCTCCATCATATGGCCCAGGTACATCACCGCGATGCGGTCAGAGATGTGCTGCACCACCAGCAGGTCGTGTGCGATGAACAGATACGCCATACCCCGCTGCTTCTGCAGGTCCTCAAACATATTGACCACCTGGGCCTGAATGGACACGTCCAGAGCGGAAACCGGCTCGTCGCAGACGATAAACCGGGGGTCCACCGCCAGCGCCCGGGCAATGCCGATTCTCTGACGCTGGCCGCCGGAAAACTCATGGGCGTAACGGGTGGCGTGCTCGGCGTTCAGGCCGACGGTCTCCATCAGCTCCATGACCTTCTCATGGCGCTCCTGTTTGGTCTTATACAGCTTGTGGACATCCAGCGGCTCGCCAATGATGTCCTCAACGGTCATGCGGGGGTTCAGAGAGGAATAGGGGTCCTGGAACACCATCTGCATCTCCTTGCGCAGCGCGTGGATGTTCTTCTCCGTGACCTCTTCGCCGTCGAATTTGATGGTGCCGGAAGTAGGCTTGTACAGGCGCAGCAGGGTACGCCCCACCGTGGTCTTGCCGCAGCCGGACTCGCCCACCAAGCCCAGGGTCTCACCGGGCTTGATTTTGAAGGACACATCGTCCACTGCCTTTAGAGGGATGGTCTTGAAGCCGGAACGAATGGGAAAATACTGTTTCAGGTGGCTGACTTCCACCAGATATTCGCTGCTCATCAGACGTTGCCCTCCTCATACATTTTTTTCACGTTCATCCAGCAGGCAGCCCGATGGTGCTCGTCCACCTGGATTTCCTCCGGAATCTCGGTCAGGCAGATCTTCATGGCCTCGTCGCAGCGGGGGCAGAAAGCGCAGCCCTTGGGCATATTCAGCAGGTTGATGGGGGTGCCGCCGATGGGAACCAGCCGCTCCCCGTTGTTGGCGGTGGTGGGAATGGACCGCAGCAGGCCCTTGGTGTACTCGTGGGCCGGGCGGTAGAAGATGTCGTCGGCGTTGCCGCGCTCGCAGACACGGCCGCCGTACATGACGATAATCTCATCGCACATGGAGGCGATGACGCCCAGATCGTGGGTGACCATGATGATGGCCATGCCCAGCTTCTTCTGCAGATCCTGCATCAGCTCCAGGATCTGGGCCTGGATGGTCACGTCCAGCGCGGTGGTGGGTTCGTCTGCGATCAGAATATCGGGCTCGCAGGCCAGCGCCATGGCGATCATAACGCGCTGACGCATACCGCCGGACAGCTCGTGGGGGTACTGCTTCACACGCTTTTCCGGCTCGTTGACGCCCACCAGCGTCAGCATTTCCACAGCCCGCTCCCGGGCCTGCTGCTTGTTGCGGTCGGTGTGCAGCAGCACAGCCTCCTCCAGCTGATAGCCGATGGTAAACACCGGGTTCAGGGAGGTCATGGGGTCCTGGAAGATGATGGAGCAGCACTTGCCGCGGAAACCAGCCATCTTCTTTTTGTTCCACTTGGTGATATCCTCGCCCTTGTAGAGCACTTTGCCCCCGGAAATCCTTCCGTTGTCAGCCAGGATCTGCATGATAGAGTAGGCGGTGACAGACTTGCCGGAGCCGGACTCGCCCACGATGCCCAGGGTCTTGCCGGGCTTCAGGCGGAAGTTCACGCCGTTTACCGCGCGAACCTCGCCGTTGTCTGTGGTAAAGGTGGTGTGCAGGTCCTGCACATCCAGAATGTACTTGTAATCAGCCATATTCGCTCACCTCATCTCTGCAGCTTCGGGTCGAAGGCATCCCGCAGTCCGTCTCCCAGCAGGTTCAGCGCCAGAACAATCAGGCAGATGGTCATGGCCGGGAACAGCAGCTTGGAGGGATAGCTCTGCAGGCCCGCTCTGGCCTCATTGGCCAGGGAGCCCAGTGAGGGCATGGGGGCGGAAACGCCCAGGCCGATAAAGGACAGATAGCTCTCGGTGAAAATCGCGGAGGGAATCTGCAGCGCGGTGGTGATGATGATGACGGACAGGCAGTTGGGCAGAATGTGCTTGCGAATGATGCGGGGGGTGGAAGTGCCGATGCACTGGGCCGCCAGAACGTATTCGTTCTGCTTGATGGTGAGAATCTGACCGCGGATCAGTCGCGCCATGGACACCCAGTACAGCAGTCCGAACACAATGAACAGCGCGATCATGTTGACGCCCACCTTGGCCAGCACAGTGCCCTTGATCAGGTTGCCCAGCGTCTCGTTCAGCACCACGCTGAGCAGAATGATCAGCAGCATATCCGGCAGGGAGTAGATGATGTCCACGATACGCATCATAATCATATCCACCCGGCCTCCCAGGTAGCCGGAGATGGAACCGTACAGCATGCCGATAATCAGCACCAGCAGGGAGGCGAAGACGCCAACGCCCAGAGAGACCCGGGCGCCGTAGACCACACGGATAAAGTAGTCACGGCCCAGAGAGTCGGTGCCGAAGATGTGGGGGAACACGCTCTCCCCGGCGGCAATCGCCGCCAGCTCCTTCTCGCTGTGCTGGAAGGGGCCCAGGTTGCCGGCGCCCTTGACGATCTGTGCGTAGCCGTAGGGCACCACCGCAGGGGCGATCATGATAATCAGAACGATCACAATCAGTACCACAATGGAGCCCATGGCCAGAGGATTGCGGCGCAGGCGGCGCAGGCCGTCCTTCAGGAAGGTAGTGGACTCGCCCATAACCTCCTGCTGACGCTTCTCGTCCTCAGTGGCCTTGGTAAAGTCAGAGAAATTGAACTTGGAAAGGTCAACCTGTGCAGACAGAGGAGCTTTTTTGAAATTTTCAGTCATTTTTCTTCCTCCTTAGTCCAGCTTGATCCGAGGATCCACAAACTTGTAAACGATGTCGGTAATCAGGTTGGCGATGACCATGATAACTGCCAGGAAGATGGTGGTGGCCATAATCAGCGTGTAGTCACGGTTGGTGATGCCCGCCACGAACTTGGAACCCAGGCCGCCGATGTTGAAAATGGTCTCAACCACCATGGAGCCAGTCAGAATACCCGCGATCATGGGGCCCACATAGGTGATGACCGGGATCAGCGCGTTGCGCAGGCCATGGAGGAAGATCACCTTCAGCTGCGGCACGCCCTTGGCCCGTGCCGTCCGGATGTAGTCCTGGTTCAGCGCGTCCAGCATGGAGGTTTTCGTCAGTCGGGTGATGTAAGCCATGGGTGAGAACATCAGCGCGATCACCGGCAGAACCATGTTGTTGCTGCCCGCCGTAAACGCCGGGAACCACCCCAGCTTCATGCAGAAGACGTACAGCAGCATCGTCGCAATGACGAAGCTTGGCATGGCGGTGATCAGTGTGGTAAAGAACACAATCAGCCGGTCCGGCAGCTGGTTGCGCATGAGCGCCGCCATAGAGCCGAGAATGATGCCGCAGACAATGGCCAGAATTGCCGCCATGATGCCCAGCTGAGCGGACAGAGGGAAGCTCTCGCCGATGATTGCGGAGATTTCCCGGCCGTTTTTCAGGCTCACGCCCAGTTCACCGTGAAGCAGGTTTTTCATGTACAGCAGATACTGCACCGGCACGGGCTTGTCCAGATTGTACCGGGCTTCCAGCGCCGCCATTGTCGCCGCGTTGACAGCTTTTTCTTTGTTAAACGGTCCGCCTGGAATGGCATTCATAGCGAAAAAGGTGATCATACTGATCACGATAACCGTCAGAATGGCCAGCAGGACGCGTTTCACGATGTACTTAAACACAGCAGTTCACACTCCTTGACTGATTTAATCTGTTATTCCGTTAGCAGACAAATGCGGTAAATTTCAGAAGTGTTATTTCCCATCAAAACAGTGGCTCTTTTTCTGTTTTGCAAATTCCTGAAATACACTGCTAAAATTTACCGCATACACCTACCTATTCAAATACAAGTCACATTATAGACAAATTCTACAGCTATGTCAACCAATAAATGCAAGTTTTTGTTGACTTCCCATTTATTTGTTCCAGTTTTACATGATTTTCCACGCAATTCCCATCTATTAATCCCTGTTTTCATTGGTCAGCGGACCCTTTTCCGCTCCGGTCCCTGGCTGAATTCTCTCCAAACACGCCGCGTGATTTGAAAAAACGACGAACTGCCGCATCTTCTGCAGGTGCTGCTGTTCGCCGTTTTTTCAGTTCACACTGGTCTGGGCTGTCCGGTTTATTTGCTGACTTTTACACTTTTGCCGCCGCTCCAGGCCGAGTAGCAGACCGTTTTTCCCACTTTCCTCCAGGCCCGGACATACACCTTATAGGTTTTTCCCTTGGATACCCCGGACAGGGTGTGGCTGACCTTGCCTGCACCGCTGACGTTCTCCGTCGTTTTTACGGATCCGGCTATGTATCGAACCTGATACCCCTGGGCTTTTGCGTTTTTCTTCCACCGGACCGCAATTTTCTTTGCGGCGGAATTCTTCGCACTGGTGATGGCAGGTGCCGACAGCCGGCAGATCACCGCTCCGTCCCGGTCATAATCACTGATGCTGTCTCCGGAAACCGCGCGAATCGTATAGGCATAGGTACTGCCGTTTTTCTTCTTCACCGCCTTGTCAGTATAAGCGGTGGTTTTCACGGTTTTGAGCCGCTTCCAGGCTCCGCTTCCGGCTCTCCGGTAGACATTGTAGCTGCCGGCGCCGGTGACTGCCTTCCAGCTGACCTTGACGCCGCCGGACACATTGACTGCTGTCTGCCCCTCCGGAATCGTCAGCCGCTTCAGCAAGGAGCTTGTGTGGTACCAGCTGAGGGGTTTTTCATCCTCTCCTGCGCTGCGCACCGCATAATGGTACGACTTGCCAACTTGCGCATCGGTATCGGTATAGCGGGTCTGCTCCACCGCGCTCAGCTTCTTCCAAGCGCCGTCCGACTCCCGCCGGTAAATCAGGTAGCAGTCGATGCCGTCCATGGACGCCCACTGAACCAGGATCCCGTTCTTGCCATTCCGGACAGACTTGATCTCCGGAGCTGCATAATAAACCACGCCAACGCCATCGGAGTCATAGCTGCTGACCAGCGTTCCGGCTGCGTTCAGGCACCCCACTGTGTAGTCATAAGCAGTGCCGCTGCGGGCGGTTTTGTCCGTGTATGTCGTGCCGGACACCTTCGCCAGCTCAGCCCATTTTCCGGTGCCTTCTCTACGTAAAACGCAATACTTGGCTGCGCCGGACACCGCCTTCCATGTAACCGTCACGCCGTTGACCACATTTTTAGCGCCCACCAGCACCGGCTTGTCCAGTTTTGCGGTGCTGCCGGAGTCCGCCACAAGGGCTCCGTGGTACTTGGGCCAGTAATAGTCTCTCGCCCGTTTGGCTCGTACAACGGGCTGATCCTTCCGTCCTGGTCTTTCGTACTCCTGACAGAAGTACTTTCCCGCACTGTAAGCGCCATCCTTGGTGTTTGCAACGGCCTTCAGGTGCTTGGTCCGGCTGGTTCCCAAATCCTGCTTCAGGAACTCCATCTGTGCTTTGGAATTCCCAATGCTGGCCTTCTTGTTCTTGACGTAGTTGAGCAGTCCCTGCTTCAGCGACCAATAGGTCCACTGGCACAATCCGTATCCCGCTGAGTCTTTGACGAAATTCTTGTACTTGGACTTATCCACTGCGACCGTATAGGTCTCGTCGGTGTACCCCAGCTTCTTTTCAAAACTGTCCTGCAGGTTGTTGGGCTTGAAGGCGGATTCGTGGTAGATATTCGCCAGCACGCCGCAGGCAGCGGCAGTGTTCAGGCCCATCGGCCCCACAAGATACTGGAACGCCTCTGCCTCCACCGTCTCCACGCTCAGCGGCGAAAGATCCCCATCCCGCATGGATACCGCCACATAAGGGGCATCTGCAACGACTTCCAATCCCTCCGCCAGCTTGTAGCGGCTCTCGTCCCACTTGGGGCTGAACTGGAAGTAGAATGCCTCGGAGCTCTCGTAGTCATCTCCCGCACAGAACCAGCTCACCGGCAGCTCAGTGGCCCTGCTGCCTCCGTCCAGAAAGACAGGGATGGAGGTGGGCATCTGTGAGAGCACCTCGCTCAGCGGCGGACGGCTGGAATGGTTCAGCGTCAGCTCTCTCAGCGGCCCGTCCTCAGGAAATCCGGTGATGGTATGGCGGCCCTGTTCCGCAGGCTCTGACACCACAGTTTCAGGGGCAGAAACCTCCTGCTCCTCCCCGGAAGCCTCCGCCTCCGCTTCTGCCTCCTCCTCCAGCGCCGTCTCCGGCTCATACGGAGTCTCTACGGAAACAGACGCATCCGGAGCCTCATCAATAAGCTCCGCTGCAAAAGAAGTGTGGGGCAGCTGGCCCAGCACCAGCAGCGCAATCAGCAGTATTGCCGTCCATTTTTTTACTCTCATCACCACTGTTCCCTCCTGCCTGTAGTTGCGTTGCCTCTCGTCTGCAACATAATATTCGCACATTTGTTTTTCTTTTTCCGCAATTTTAACAAAAATCAGGATTATTTTTATAATATCTATTCCAAGAGCTTTTGTCAACACCTTTGAAGAAAATGGCTGAATTTCTCAGTCCTTCCTGCTTTTTCAACACATTTTTTTCTTGTGGTTCTGTAAACTAAAGGAGCATTGAGATCATCCCCGCAAGTTTCCCGCCCGGTCTGTGATCCCGTAATATTTGATTGCAGCTCTGTTTTTTCTGCTGCTGCAGTTCCCCGGGCGTGGACGTTCTGTCAGATTTACTCCCGAAAGGAATGATGTTATGATACCCCATACAAAGAGACGCCGATTTGCTCTTTTTATACTCTCGGCCGCGCTCTGTGCCGCAGTTTTCGCCCAGACCGCCAGTGCAGTGGCCTATCGGCAGGGTTCCTCCGGCTCGGCTGTCACTACCATCCAGACCAAGCTGAAACGCTGGGGCTATTATTTTGGCTCCGTTGATGGTGTTTACGGCATTGACACCGTCAACGCCGTGCGGGAGTTCCAGTCAAAAAACGGTCTGTCTGTGGACGGTGTGGCAGGAAACTCCACCCTGGTTGCGCTGGGCGTCCCTGTCAAATCCTCTGACACCACTTCCGCCCACTCCTCCGGGGATGTGGCTCTGCTGGCAAAGGTCATTTCCGCAGAGGCCCGGGGCGAACCCTACTCCGGCCAGGTGGCGGTGGGCGCAGTGATTCTGAACCGCATCAAACACCCCTCCTTCCCCAACTCCATCGCAGGTGTTGTCTACGAGCCGGGGGCATTTTCCTGCATGGACGACGGGCAGATCAACGAACCTGTGGCGGACTCGGCTTACCGCGCCGCCCGGGACGCCATGAACGGCAGCGACCCCACCGGCGGCGCCATCTACTATTTCAACCCCGTCACCGCCACCAGCAAATGGATCTGGTCCCGGCCGTTGATCACCGTCATCGGCAAGCACCGGTTCTGTTCCTAAACGGAAAGGACTGTTTTCGCAAAAACGAAAGCAGTCCTTTGTTTCTTATTTTTTGATTTTCACCGTAAAGGTGCTGCCCTGACCGGGCCTGCTTTCCACCGAGGCGGAACCCCCGTGGTATTCTGCGATCTGCTTGACAAGGGACAGGCCAAGTCCCAGTCCCCTGGTGCTGCGGGACCGGTCCGAGCGGTAGAACCGCTCCCAGATCCGGTTCAGGTCCTGCTCCGCAATGCCCACGCCGTCATCCTTCACCTGCAGGCACAGCTCGTCGCCTTTCTCTGACAGCGCAACCTGTACGGAGCCGTTGTCCCGGCCGTACCGGATGGCGTTCTGAATGAGGTTGTTGAGCAGCAGAATCATCAGTTCCCGGTTCACCCGGGCGGCGATTCCCGGCGGACAGTGCTCAGTCACAGAGATATTCCGTTCCGCAATCAGCCGGAAATCCTCGCAGACGGACTCCACCAGGGCGCTGATGTCTGTCTCCGCTCTGGGATATTTTTCTGTGTCCTGTTCCATCCGGGTGAACACCAGCAGCGTTTCGATCAGGTGGGACATCCGATAGCCCTGTTTCTGCACCGCCGCAATGGCGTCGTACAGCTCTTCCTCGCTCTGTGCGTTGTCCAGCGCGTACTCACACTGAGCCATGATCACCGCCACCGGCGTGCGCAGCTCGTGGGAGGCGTTGGAGGTAAACCGTGTCTCCGCCTGGAAGTTCTCCTCCACCCGTTCAAACATGGCGTTAAAGGTTCGGGCCAGCTCCGACAGCTCGTCCCCGTTGTCTTGAAAGGGAATGCGTTTGGTCAGGTCACCGCTGGTCCGAATCTCCTCCGCAGTCTGGCTGATCTGCTGCACCGGCTTCAGAAACCGCCCAGTCAGCCAGTACCCGCCGAAAAAGGCCAGCACGATCAGCAGGGGAAGCACCACCGCCACATACCAATGGCTGCGCAGCAGCTGCGCGGTGTTTCCCTTGGCGTAGGCAACCCCCCGCATCCACATACCGTCCTCATCGCTGTTTTTCAGCCGTTCATCGTAGTAATAGTAGGTCCTTCCGTCTATTTTCAGCTCCTGGGGCTCCCTGGCATCGGAAAAGGGCACATCGTTGAATTCCTCGTGGAGGAACAGGCCGTAGGCCTGGGAGCCGTCGCTGTGGTAGACCATCAGCTGGATCTCGTCCTGAAAAAAGGATCGGTTGTCCCATGTGTCTTCCTCCGAGGGCGCTCCCTTTTTCTTGCCGGTCCCGGTCCGATCCTGCTCCGGCGGGGCCGCCCGTTCCATCTGGCGGGAGTGCTCCCGCACCACCTCCACCAGATTGCGCCGGATCTGCCGGCTGTCCGACACCCGGTACATGGCGGCGGCGGTAAACACGATCACCAGGCTGATAAGGGTCAGAAACACCGTGAACCACAGGGTGAGCTTCCATTTCAGCGAACGCCGCTTCATGGCTCTTCCCTCAGCACATAGCCCATGCCCCGGACGGTATGCAGCAGCTTCACCGGAAAATCATGATCGATTTTTTTCCGCAGATAGTTGATGTAGACGTCAATGATGTTCTCTCCGCCGTAGTAGTCAAACCCCCAGACGTGGTTCAGGATCTTCTCCCGGCTCAGCACCCGGTTCCGGTTCAGCATCAGGTACTCCAGCAGGCTGTACTCCTTCGCTGTCAGCCGGATCTCCTGTCCCCCCCGGCGGACCCCATGGGTGCTGGTGTCCAGCTCCAGATCTGCCAGGGTGATGACATTGGACACGCTGCCGGAGACCGTCCGGGTCACCGCTCCGATGCGGGCGATGAGCTCGTCAAAGGAAAAGGGTTTGACCACATAATCATTGGCCCCCAAATTCAGCCCCTTCACCTTGTCTGCGATGGTATCCTTTGCGGTGAGAAAAATCACAGGTGTGCTTTTTCCGGCACTGCGCAGGCGCTGCACCGTCTCCAGTCCGTCCATCACCGGCATCATAATGTCCAGAATGGCGGCATCGTAGTCCGCCCCCGTCAGGTAGGCCAGCGCCTCCTCTCCGTCAAAGCAGGCATCCACGGTGTAGCCCTCCGCTTTCAGCTTTTTGACGATGATCTCGTTCATGTCCCTGTCGTCCTCTGCAATGAGCAGTCTCATGGCTGTTCCTCCTGTCATTTTTCAGAATCCTGGGCTGATGCCAGCACAGAACTTTGCAGCAGCTCCGGCTCTGCACAGCCTTTTTCGGAATGTGTGCAAAATCAGGTCATATCCTTCTCACAGCAGCAGCCTTGCCGCCGCAGCCACCGCAGCCAGCAGCGCCCCCGCTGCGGCAAGGGCCTTCGCCGTTCTCTGCTGCCACGCCCGTTTTCTCTGCTGTGCCCGCTCCTTTTTCATGCTGTTTCCTCCCGGTTCTCTAACGCGTGGGGTGTGCTGGTGCATCCGCTCATTCTTAGGGTTACCGGTATCGTAACACAGTTTTTTCCCGGTGAACAGCAATTCTTTCCCATGTTCATAATTATTTCACAGAACCTTCAAAAATCGTTTAACCTCTCCTCCGGCGCCTCTGTTATCATATGCCCATGGAACAGCAGAGCAGCTGCTCCGATCTCCTCTCTTTTCTCTCTTTTCTCAAAAAAGCTACAAGCCCCGTTCCCGATTTGATCGGCGGACAGGGCTTGCTTGCATTTTCAGACAATCTGACCAAAAGCAGAGCCGCCCGGCCGGGCGGCTCTTTTGGTTATTTGGAGATTTTGACTTTACTGGCTGTGCTCCAGGCGGAATAAACTTTTCCTCCGGCAGCAGTGCGCCAGGCACGAACCCGAACGTAATAAACCTTTTTCTTTTTCAGTCCAGTGATAGTGGCAGACAGCTTGTTTGCCCCATTGAAGGTTTTCGTCGTCGCACTGTTGAAGTTTGCATTCAGCGAGTATTGTACCTGATAGCCTTCCGCTTCCTGGTTTTTGCTCCACTTGGCGGTCAGCTTTCTTTTTTTCTCGTTCTTTACGCTGCTGAGGGTGGGCGCACTGAGGCAAAGGACGCGCTTTCCGGTATTGTCATACTCACTGGTGTAGAACTTTCCATCCTTGGTGACGCAGCGCACCGTGTAAAAATAGGTGACGCCGTTTTTCGCCGTGGTATCAGTGTAAGCCACGCCGGTGGTCTTCGCCAGCTTGCTCCACTTGGTTTCGCCTTCCACATGGCGGAACACCTGATAGGCCTCTGCACCGGAAACCTTTTTCCAGAGGATCGTAACGCCCTTGATGCCGTTGGCCGCAGAGGTTAGCACCGGTGTGCTCAAAGGCTTCACCGTAACGGTCAGGGTACCGATCACCCGTCCGCTGGGGTCCAGCCCCTCCGCCTTCTTCGTTCCGTAGCCCTGGGCTGTCAGCGTTGCAGTCTTGCCGGCATAGCTCAGCCCGGAGGCAAACCGCCATTTTGCCGGCTTGGAGGCCCAAACGGGATTCACCGCAGGGGACACAAAGGCGCTCTTTCCCACTTTCATGGTCAGCTTTGTGATGACTTTTGCGTTTTTATTCCGCCAGGTGACGCTGTACTTGTCCGCTTTCCCCCCGGTGACCACCTGATACATCCCCCGTGCGGCAGTCAGGCCGTTTTCATTGTGGCCCACCTGCAGAAAATGGATGTCGTTGTGGACCTGAGACACTTTTGTGGGCAGGGACGGAGTTTTTCCATGGGTGGGATAACTCAGGGCGCTGCCATAGGCACCGGAGAAATACTTCTCAACGCCGCTGTCTGTGACCCACTGCTCGTTCACATCGCTGACGATGTGGATGTCAGAGAAACTGTCGGTGTTTGCCAGATAGGTCTGCACAATCCGGGGGGCTGTCATCTTCAGGTCCCGGGCGTCCTTATAAAAACCGCCCAGGGATGCGCGCACGGAGATGATTCCCATGTGGCTGAAGCCGCAGATTTTCTTCATGCCGTCGTGCATTTTTTTGAAATTGTTGTAGTAGGTGGCCACTTTCACAGAACTCTGTCCGTCTGCCTCGCCCTGGAGCCAGAAATACAGCTTTCTGCTCTGTTTATAGTGTCCCGCCTTGATTTCGGCGTTGTAGGTTTTCAGGGCATTTTTGAACACCGCCGCCGCCCGGTCATAGCAGTCCTTGCCGGGAACCCATCGGTTGCTGCCGCTGCCGCCCCAGGCGGCGTTGACGGCCCACACCTTGTCCCCGGTCAGCCGGTTCCACTCGTAGGCCAGGCCGCTGTCCGGCCCGGTTTTTCCCTTTCCCGCAGCGGTCATCTGGTTCAGGGGATAGGTCAGGGCGGTACCGCTGACTGATTTGGTTCCGGTCAGGGAGCCGGCGACAAATTTGGGGGCGTCTTTGGCAGCACAATAGCCGCTGAATTTAACGCCGCCGATGGTGTTCATTCGAGTTGTGTCGCTGGGCGCATAGGTGGAATACACCTCGCCCTCTTGGCACACGATGGAATCCTGTGGGAACTGATAGTGGGAGATGGCCTTTTTCCCGGAACCGGGATAGGAGCCAAACCCCTCCATGTTGCTCTGTCCCGCCAGGAACATGATGGTCAGCTTTGCCGGAACCACTGTGACGTTGACCTGTACCGCTTCAATCACGCCGGCGGCATGGACGCCGCTGGAGGGCAGCGGGGCTTCCCCGCCCTGCTCGTCCGTCTCCGGCACCTCATCCTCCTTGTTCTGTTCCTCTGCCGCCAGCAGCTCTGCTGCAGCCGCAGCCTTTCGATCGCTCACCAGCAGCACCGTTGCGCTTCCCACACCGGTGGCTCTCACCTTGACGGTGCTTCCCGTGTCCAGCGTCAGCACCGCCTTGTCGCGGCTTGTTGTCACAGCGCCCTTTTCCACCGCAAAGGAGGTGGGATCACCGGTGATCTGCACGACAGAATACCCTTTTTTCAGCTTGGTGAAGGTGTAGCGGTCGTCATATTCCAGCTTCAGGTCATAGGTCTGTGCGACTTTGATGCTCGCCTGCTCCGTGGGCTCTTCTATAATGCTTTCGTCGGTGCTTTCGTCGCCGCTCCCATCTTCCTGGTCTGCGGGGTCTACCTCCGGTTCTCCCTGGGGTTCCCCCTCTTCCTGAGACTCACCCTCCTGTTCCTCCTCAGCCTGCACCTCAGAGTCGTCCCCCGGCTCTTCCGAGGATTCCCCCTCCTGAGGCTCCTCCGGTTCTTCCGCAGGCTCCGGTTCAGTGGGCGTCTCTTCCTCCTCAGCAGGTTTTTCCTCCTCCGGGGAGGATTCTGCCGGGCTGTCTGACATGGACGACTCTGCCTGCTGTTCCTCCTGCACCTCTGCCGCCCAGGACAGCGGTGCAATCACGCTCAGCACCATGGCCAGCACCAGCAGCAGAGAAAAAAATCGGATTACATTTTTCTTCATCAAAGAGCTCCTTTATCATTTTTGGTTAGATTTTTTCATTCTCCCTTATTCTAGCTGATTCGACATTCGTTTGCAAGCTTTCCGGAAAAAAGAAAAATTCAGCATTGAATCTGTACACGAAATCAGATATAATGTTTTCAACCGGAAAACAGATTGTGATCTGTTTTTTACCCGAATTATTCGAAGGAGGAACAACTACCATGTCTATCTCTCTGAATATCAAGAATGCCGGCCTGCGCGACCATGAGCTGGAGCAGACCAAGTTCCTGGTGGACGCCGCTTATGCCAATCTGATGAGCAAAAAGGGCGCCGGCAGCGACTTCCTGGGCTGGCTGGACCTGGACGCTACCGCCGCCGAGTTTGCTCCCGGCGAGTTCGAGCGCATCAAGGCTGCTGCTAAGAAGATTCAGTCTCAGTCCGAGGTTCTGATCGCCATCGGTATCGGCGGTTCTTATCTGGGCGCCCGCGCCGGCCTGGAATTTGTCGGCGGCCCCTTCTACAACCAGCTCCCCAAGCGCAACGGCGGTGTTGAGGTCTACTTCGCAGGCAACAACATCAGCTCTGCCTATGTAAACAGCCTGTTCCAGATCATCGGCGACCGCGACTTCTCCGTCAACGTCATCTCCAAGTCCGGCACCACCACCGAGCCTGCCGTGGCCTTCCGTATCTTCAAGGAAAAGCTGGAGCAGAAGTACGGCAAGGAAGGCGCCAAGGAGCGCATTTACGCCACCACCGATGCCAAGAAGGGCGCCCTGCGCGGCATGGCCGTGACCGAGGGCTATGAGACCTTCGTGGTGCCCGACACCACCGGCGGACGGTTCTCCTGCCTGACCGCAGTGGGCCTGCTGCCCATGGCTGCCGGCGGCATGGACATTGACGAGATCATGAACGGCTACCGTGCCTCCCGTGAAAAGTACGACAACCCCGACCTGTTCACCAACGACATCATGAAGTATGCCGCTGTCCGCTTCATCATGCTGATGAAGGGCAAGGCCATGGAAGTTCTGTCCAACTATGAGCCCGCTCTGACCCAGTTCGGCGAGTGGTACAAGCAGCTGATGGCAGAGTCCGAGGGCAAGGACGGCAAGGGCCTGTTCCCTGTCACCGGCAACTTCTCCACCGACCTGCACTCCTTCGGCCAGTTCATTCAGGACGGCGCCCGCAATATGTTTGAGACCGTTCTGTGGGTAGAAAAGTCCGCCTGCGACATCGCTGTGCCCAACGATCCCGCCAACGTGGACGGCCTGAACTTCGCCTCCGGCAAGACCATGCAGTACATGAACGAGCAGGCCATGCACGGCACCATGCTGGCTCATGTGGACGGCGGCGTGCCCAACGTCATCATTACTCTGAACGAACTGAGCGACTACACCTTCGGCGAGCTGCTGTTCTTCTTCTGGAAGTCCCTGGGCGTGTCCGGCTATATGCTGGGTATCAACCCCTTCAACCAGCCCGGCGTTGAGGCTTACAAGAAGAACATGTTTGCTCTGCTCGGCAAGCCCG
>CAMNOL010000012.1 GCA_946546815.1 uncultured Oscillospiraceae bacterium | reverse complement strand
CAGCCCGCTGTGGGCAGCGTTCGTGCTGGTATCTGTCCTGTTCACCTGACAACCATAAAAACTTCAATCGCTCCGCCCTTTGCGGCATCAGCCCGCTGTGGGCTAAGTCCTTGCTGTGGTTGTGGATTGGTTCCAAACCATAGCGAAAAGAACTTCAACCGCTTCGCCCTTCGTGGGAACAGCCCGCTGTGGGTAAAGTCGTTGCTGTGAAATTGAACGAAATCCACAGGATGACCAGGGAACACCCATTGATTCACCGTATCTCAAAACTACCACAGCAAAAACAGCCCTAAAGCGTCAGCTTTTGGCAATGGTTCGGACGATCTTCTTCATCTGCTCCAGCTTGCGCTCCATGTCCCGGGCCAGGGCGATCTGGCATGCGGTGCGCTCCAGGTTGTGCTTGGGGCGGCTGACGGCGAAATACTTGTCGCCGGTGAGGTAGTCGTCCAGGAACCGGGAGGCCAGCTCAATGGTGATGGCGAAAGCGCCCACGCTGAGGCTGTCCAGCTCGGCTTCGGTCATGGTGTCCCCCAGGGCGCCGACAAAGCCCTCAGCGAAGGCCCGGAACCGCTCCAGGTCCAGGGAGACCTTGGAAACGTCCGGCTCGTCCTCGGCGGCGGTGTTGGCGGCAAAGCGCACCGCGTCGCCGAAGTCGTAGGCCATCAGGCCGGGCATGATGGTGTCCAGGTCAATGACCGCCAGCTCCTCCCCGGTGGTGCCGTCAAAGAGGACGTTGTTGCACTTGGTGTCGTTGTGGGTCACCCGCAGGGGCAGGGTTCCGGCCTCCACCTGATGAATCAGGCTGCCCGCCAGCTCCCGCTTTTCCGCGATGTAGTCGATGAGGGGCTGTGCCTCCGCCACCCGGCCGCAGGGGTCCTGCTCCACATGGGCAAAGAGGGTGTCCAGCCGCTTGGGGGTGTTGTGGAAGTCGGGAATGGTCTCAAAGAGCCGGGATGCGTCAAAATCCAGCAGGTTTTTCTGGAACGCACCGAACGCCGCGCCGGCGTTGCGGAGAATGTTCCGGTCGTCGGTGGCGTCTACCGCCACGGAGTTGGGGATGAAGTAGTAAATCCGCCACACGTTCCCCGCTTCGTCCTGCCAGAAGTTTTTGCCCTCATCGGTGTGCAGGAACTGCAGCACCAGCCGGGAGGGGTCTTTTCCCTCGGCCTCCAGCTTGGCCCGGATGTGGGCGGTGACGGCCTCGATGTTGCTCATGATCTGGGTGGGCTCCTTGAACACGTAGCCGTTGATGCGCTGGACGATGTATCGGGTCTCCGCGCCGCTCTCCTCCCGGAACAGGGCGGTATAGGTGGCGTTGATGTTGCCCGCGCTGAGCTTTTTCTCCTCAACCAGGGCGCCGGGAATGTTGAACAACCGGCAGATCTGTTCCACTGTCATGGCGTTGTCTCCTTTTCCTCAGCAGTATTTCTGACCGCCGATGTAAACCGCTTCCAGATTCAGGTTTTCGTCCAGAATCAGGAAATCTGCGTACTTACCGGCCTCAATACTGCCGATCTTGTCCTCCATGCCGATGACCTTGGCCGGGGCCATGGTGGCGGCGTAGACCGCCTTCTCCAGCTCCACGCCGAAGCCCACCACGTTCTGCACCGCCTTCAGCACGCTGATGGAGGAGCCGGCCAGGGTGTCGCTGCCCTTGAGGGTGGCCTTGCCGTTCTTCATCTCGATGGGCTGTCCGCCCAGCATATAGTCCCCGTCGGGCATTCCGGCGCAGCGCAGGGAGTCGCTGATGAGCACCAGCTTTTCCCCGTAGAGCCGGAACATCATGCGGATGACCGCCGGATGGATGTGCAGGCCGTCACAGATCAGCTCCACCGTGGCGCCGGAGTCGTAAGCCGCCCCGATGACCGCCGGGTCCCGGTGGTGCAGGGCGTTCATGCCGTTGAACAGGTGGGTGGCGTGGGTGGCGCCCCGGCGGTAGCCCTCAATGGCCTGCTCATAGTTGGCAACGGTGTGCCCCAGAGACACGGTGCAGATCTTGGAGACTTCCTCAATGAACTCCATGGCCCCCGGCTCCTCGCAGGCCACGGTGACCAGCCGAATCTGGTTGCCGGAAGCCTCATTGAGCCGCTTGAACATCTCCGCATCGGGCGCGTGGAGGTTCTCCGCCGCCTGAGCCCCCCGCTTGGCGTAGCACAGGAAGGGGCCTTCCAGGTTCACACCGGCGCAGCGGGCGCCCTGGGTCTGGAAATTGCGAACTGCCTTCATGGCCTGCTCCAGCACCGGCTCCTTCAGCGTCATGGTGGTGGGGCACCAGCTGGTGACCCCGTTGTCGGCGTAGTAGCGGCTCATCCGCTCCAGCCCGGCGATGGAGCCGTCGGAGGCGTCCTCCGTCACCGCGCCGTGGGTGTGGATGTCGATAAAGCCCGGGACAATGTACTTGCCTGCGGCGTCCAAATCCGCCGGGGAGTCGGTCTTGCCCACGGAAGTAAAGGTCTCCTCAAATGCGATGTCGGTGACGGTGAATTTGCCGTCCGCGCCGAACACCTTGCCGTTTTTGATAATCATACTGTCACCTCATAGATCGAACGTACTGTTTTCCCAGAATCTTTTGATGGAAAACCAATTCTCTTCTCATGCCCTGAGATTTTCCCCATTTTGCCCGCCAGGAGCTTCGGGGTCTGGGGCCCGGCGGCCCCAGCGGGGGTGCAGGGGGCTGGCCCCCTGCCGGGGTTCGGGGCTGGCCCCGACCTCACTTCGTGTCCGGCAGGCTGGCCGCCGCCATGGACTGGCCCACCCGGCGGAACTTCTCGTCGGGCAGGTGGATCTCCAGCCCGGCGTACTCGGGGTACTCGCCCTCCAGCACCGCTTTGGACTCCTTCACGATGATCTCGCCGCCCTTGCCGGACATGACCCGGCCCAGCAGCAGTACGTGCTCCGCCCCGTACAGCTCACAGTAGAAGGCCAGAATGTGGCCCAAATACACGCCGATGCTCTCGTAGACCTTCACCGCCCGGGGGTCATTCTGCTCCATCAGCGCCTGCACCGCCTTCAGCTTCTCGGCGGGGGTGGAGGATTCGTCCAGCTCAATGCCCGCCCGGGGGGCCAGCTTGATGACGCCGTCCTGAGACAGATATTTCACGCCGCAGCCGATGTCCCCGGACCACTCGTCCGCCATGGCGTCGGGGTTGGCGTCCACCGGCATAAACGCCAGCTCGTTGAGCCAGCCGGTGATGTTGCCGTGCTCATCCACATAGCCCACCGCCTCGGAGGTGCCCATGGCGATGCCCAGAATGTTGTTCACGTTCAGGCTCATGGCCCCCGCAAGGGCGGTGACGTCGCCGTCGTTGGCCACCTGGAAGGGGATGTCCCCGAAGGTGTCCTGCACCGCCTTGCGGTAAATGGGCTTGATGACGGTCTCAAACTGCTCCGGGTGGCACTCCTTGGCGTAGTTGAACAGGGAGGACACCATGGGCTTGTTCTCCACGATCACGCCGGCGGCGGAGATGCCCACGCCGTCCACTCTGGGCAGGTGAGCGGCGGCCTTTTTGAAGGAGTCCACAATGCCCTCGTAGTGGTAGCGCAGGTCGTCGTTGACCTTGGGCAGCCACACCGTCTCGTCGCTGAACACCGTCTCCCCGTCGATGACGGCGGATACCTTCCGGTCGCTGCCTCCGGCGTCGAAGCCGATGCGGCAGCCGGACAGGTGCCGTCCCACGGACTCGGGAGAAGTCTTTTCCTCCGGCAGCTCCTCACACCAGACCACCTCGAAGGGGCGCTCGTAGACGGTCTCCATAAAGTCCTTGTCAAACCAGCGCGCGCCCTTGTCGCTGTAGGCCCGCTTCACATCCTCGTAAATGGCCCGGTCGCCGGAGATGTAAATCCGCCAGCCGCCCTTCATCCACAGAATCACCTTGATGCAGCGGCGGATGTAGTAGCTGTCCGCCTCCGCCAGTTCCGGGGTGCCGTGGATAAAGGTATTGCACACCGCAATCTGTCCCCCGGAGCGCTCCACGGCGATGCCCACGGGCTTTTTCGCGTCCTTCAGAAAGGCACGGTTGAACTGAATCAGCGGAAGAAAGGCCGGGTCCAGCTCGGGGATATATTTGAATGGTACTTCAATGCCTGCAAATTTCATGGTATGGTTTCCTTTCCTGTTTGATAATACGGTTACGCCTCCAGCAGCGCGCCGATGGCGTTGGACAGGGCGGCAAATTCCTCCAGCCCCAGCTGCTCGCCCCGGACGGTCTCTGCAAAGCCGCAGGATTCCAGCGCCTCTCTCAGCTGCTCCTTGGTCAGCCGGGGGGCGAAGCCGGAGGTCAGGCCGTTGAGCAGCTTCTTCCGCCGCTGCACAAAGGAGGCGCGCACCACCCGGAAGAACAGCTCCCGGTCCCGGATCTCCGCCGGAGGAGCGTCCCGGCGCACCATCCGCACCACCGCCGAGGTGACCTTGGGGGCGGGCAGGAAGCAGTGGGGCGGCACCTCAAAGAGCAGCTCGCAGTGGGCGTAATACTGGCACAGCAGGGAAAATGCGCCATAATCCTTGCTGCCCGGAGCGGCGCAGATGCGCCTTGCAACCTCCCGCTGGATCATCACGGTAATGGAGCCAAACAGCCCGCTCTCCAGCAGCTTGGTCAGCACCGGCGTGGTGATGTTGTAGGGCAGGTTGGCGCAGGCCGCCGGAGCCAGTCCGTCGAACTTCTCCGCCAGCGCCGTCAGGTCCAGCTTCATGATGTCTCCGGGGACGATTTCCACGTTGTCACAGTCGGCAAGCGTCTCCCCAAGCACCGGCAGCAGCGCCTTGTCCAGCTCCACCGCCACCACTTTTCCCGCCCGGCGGGAGAGCTGCACCGTCAGCGGACCGATGCCCGGACCGATCTCCAGCACCGCGTTCTGGTCTGTCAGCTCCGCCGCCTCAGCGATGTTCTGGGGCACCGAGGCGTCAATGAGGAAGTTCTGCCCCATGGATTTGGAGAAATGGAAGCCGTGCCGGGCCAGCAGCGGCTTGATTTGGTTGATATCGCAGAGGTTCATCCGATTTTCCCGCCTTTTCCGCTTGTTTGCTTTTCGATTTCCCATAGTATACCAGTTCCAGCGGAAAAAAGAAAGACAGCTTTTGGGAATTCCCCCGTTTTTCCGCCTTTCGGGGAAACCCATTCACAGCTCCCGCCCCGGAGCTTTCTCCGGTTCGGGGATGTTCCGCCCTCTTTTTTGATATGAATGGTTGTTCATATGATGATTCGAACACAGGTTTGACAACTTTTTTCATCTGTGGTATGCTGTGCTGGTATGATTTTCGGGAGGCGGGTGCGCAGCCCGTTCTCCCCTTTTGAAAGGAACCCGCAGATGAGAAAACTGTACTGCACGCTGACCGCCCTGCTGCTCTCGCTGCTGCTCAGCGGCTGCGGCGCACCGTCGGTCCCCCAGCCGGAGACCCTCACCGTGGCCTGCACCACCTGCCCGGTGTACCTGCTGGCCCAGGCGGTGAGCGAAGGGGTGGACACGGTGGAGCCGGTGCTGGTGGTGGACCAGCAGCTCAGCTGTCTCCACGACTACACCCTGACCATGGGGGATATGAAAACCATCGAAGGCAGCTCCCTGCTGGCCATCAACGGGGCGGGCATGGAGGAGTTTCTGGAGGATGTGCTGGAGCGCCGGACGTATCTGGACTGCTCCCAGGGGCTGGACCTGCTCTGGAACGAGGAGGAGGAAGAAAACGACCCCCACTTCTGGCTGGACCCCTCCTGCGCCGCCCAAATGGCGGAGAACCTGGCCCGGGGCCTTGGGGAAGCGGACCCGGACCACGCGGACACCTTCACCGCCAACGCCGAAGCCGTCTCTCTGCGGCTCAACGACCTGCAGCAGGAGCTGAAGGAAGCGCTGTCCGCCCTCCCCTGCCGGCAGCTCATCACCTTCCACGACGGCTTTTCCTACTTCGCCCGGGCCTTTGATTTGGAGATCGCCGCCTCCGTGGAGGAGGAGGAGGGCTCCGAGGCCAGCGCCCGGCGCATCACCGAGCTGGTGGCCCTCATTGACCAGTACCACATCCCCGCCGTGTTCACCGAGACCAACGGCCCGGACTCCACCGCCAAGGCCCTGGCCCAGGAGCGGGACATCCGGGTAGGCACGCTGAACATGGGCATGAGCAGCGATTCCCTGCCGGAGGGACTCACCGGGCTGGAGGCCTACGAGTGGGTCATCCGCAGCGATGTGAATGCGATTCTGGAGGCGTATGCATGAGAAAACTGAAACACATCAGCGTGAATCCGGAGGACTGCGCCGGTTCCTGCTGTCTGAAAGTGGACCACCTCAGCGTGACGCTGGGGTCGGACGAGATCCTGAAGGACGTGTGCTTCCACCTGCACTGCGGCGAGCTCATCGCCCTCATCGGCCCCAACGGGGCGGGCAAAAGCTCCCTGTTCAAGTCCATTCTGGGGCAGATGCCCCACTCCGGCACCATCACCTTCCACACCGCCCGGGGGGCAAAGCTAAAGCCTCGCATCGGCTACGTGCCCCAGAGCCCCAGCTTTGACCCCGGGGACCCGGTGAGCGTGCTGGATCTGTTCGTCTGCTCCATCTCCGGCTGGCCGGTGTGGCTACCCATCCCGAAAAAGCTGCGGCAGCAGGTGCTGGAGTGCCTGTCCCGGGTCCACGGGGAGGACCTCATCGACAAGCGGGTGGGGATGCTCTCCGGCGGCGAGCTGCAGCGGGTGCTGCTGGCCATGGCGCTGGAGCCCCTGCCCCAGATCCTGATTCTGGACGAACCCTTCTCCGGCGTGGACATGGAGGGGGAGCGGCAGCTGTTCGCCCTGCTGGACGAGGTGCGGACGAAATACGACCTGTCCATTCTGCTGTGCACCCACGACTTCAACACCCTGTCCTCCATGGACAAGGTGCTGCTGCTGCAGAAGCAGCTTCTGAAATCCGGCACCCCGGCGGAGGTGCTGGACTCCCGGGAATTCAAAGAGCTGTTCAGCGTCACCGACGGGAAAGGAGGTGGGGCGCGGTGAATGTCTGGTATACCCTTGTGGACCTGCTGCCCTTCTCCTGGGCGGAGCCGGGCAGTATGTTCTTTATGAAAAACGCCCTGCTGGCGGTGCTGGTCATCTCCCCCCTGTTCGGACTCATGTCCACCATGGTGGTGGAGAACAATATGTCCTTCTTCTCCGACGCTTTGGGCCACTCCGCCTTCACCGGTCTGGCCATCGGCGCCATCTGCGGCCTGACCGACGCCACCTGGCCGGCGGTGCTGCTGGCGGTGACCTTCGCCCTGCTGTTCACCCTGGTGGAGCAGAAGAGCGACATGGCCAGCGACACGGTCATCGGCGTGTTCTCCGCCACAGCGGTGGCGCTGGGCATCTTCGTCTCCACCCTGGACGGGCGCAGCTTCACCAAGTTCAACACCCTGCTCATCGGCGACATCCTCTCGGTCTCCCCGGAGAAAATCGGGATTCTGGCGGTGATTCTGGCGCTAATCTGCCTGCTGTGGCTGCTGCGGATGAACCAGATGACCCTCTCCGCGGTGCACCCCGCCCTGGCGGACAGCCGGGGCGTGAACCTCACCTCCCAGCGGGCGATTTTCAACGTCACCGTGGCGGTGGTGGTAACGCTGAGCATGACCTGGGTAGGGCTGCTGGTCATCAACTCCCTGCTGGTGCTGCCCGGCGCCGCCGCCCGGAACATCGCCCGGAATATGCGGCAGTACTTCCTCTTCTCCCTGCTGGGGGCAGTGGTCTGCGGCATCGGCGGCCTGATGCTGAGCTTTTACATCGGCTCCTCCACCGGAGCCAGCATCACCCTGCTGCTGGCGGTGTGGTTCTTCGTCACCTTCGCCTTCCGGGGCAGAAGAAGATAAGCAAAACGACACGGTGTCCATGTGGCACCGTGTTTTTTTCGTGTTGAAGCAGGAATCTTTTCCCTCCCCGTGTGTGAGTCCGCTGGCATCCTCCCTGGGGGCGTGGAATTGCCGAAGGGATGTAGTCTCTCCTCATCAGCAGGTTTCCGCACGGCGATGGGTTTTCCACAGCTTTTCCACAGAGTTTTCCACAAGGATGCAAAGGAGCGCCGCCCCCGGTGGGGGCACTGTTCCTGTGACCGCACCTGTGCCGCTGACTGTCACCGTTCCCGTTGCCCTTCCCTGTCTCCTTTCCTTTTGAACTAACAGTTTTTATTTACTTTTGCTCTGGCTATGACCTCCCTGTAACTGTAACTATCACTATACCTATTACTATAACAGCTTCGTTTGCTTGACGGTCGTTGAGCTTTGCTTCCTTTTGCTTGGTTTTGCTTCCTTTTTGCCCTTTACACCCGCTGTATTTTTGTGGAACATGCACAAAAAAAGAGGGCCGGGCGAACCCGACCCCCTGAGGGAATCCGTAGCGGTTGATTCTTACTTCCGGCCGTGGAGCACGGGAGAGAGGGGCTTGTAGATGAAGAAGCACAGCAGCGCGTCCAGCATCCCCTTGCAGAAGGTGAAGGGCAGGTTGAACACGGTGAGGCACTTCAGCAGGCCGTAGCTGCCGGGCAGGATGGCCTGATACATGCCCACAATGGCCTCCAGGGGCATCCCGTAGCACTTCACATAGGCGGGATAGACGATGTAGTAGTTCATGGGGACGCTGACCAGCGCCATGACCACCGCGCCCAGGACGGAGCCCAGGATGGCGCCCTTCCGGGTCTTGTTGTTCTTGTAGACCACGCCGGCGGTGAAGGCGAAGGCCGCACCCAGGGTGAAGTTGCACAGCTCCCCTGCTCCGGCGGAGGTGGTGCCCTTGATGAGCAGGTGCAGCAGGTTCTTCAGAAACTCGATGACCACGCCGTACACCGGGCCCAGGGCAAAGGTGCCCAGCAGAGCGGGCAGGTCGGACACATCCATCTTAATAAAGCTGGGGATCAGCATGGGGATGGGGAACTCAAGGAACATCAGCAGGAAGGCCACCGCGGAGAGCATGGCGGCGACGGTGAGGTTCCGGGCCGAGGTGCTCTGACGGGCGGCGGGACGGACTGCGGCAGTTGGGGTTTTCATGTTCAAACACTCCTTGTCAAAAAATAACGCCTGAAAGAGTTGTCTTTCAGGCTCACGCAAGGCTCTCGAACCCCGCAGGTCTGCGGAGCGGTCGAACATTGCCGAGATCTTCTTTCATCCAGACTGTCACTGTTGGTACCGGAGTTCCACCGGTTCGTGCTTGCGCTCGCGGACTGTACCGCCAATCGGGAATTTCACCCTGCCCTGAAGACATCGGATTCAGTTGTCGTTTTTATTATAGCACAGCGCGCCCGGAATGCAAGAGGATTGTGGGGAATTGTCCGGGAAAGAAAGGGAAAAAACGCCCCAGTTTTCCTGCTTGTTCCCCCGTTGTTCCCCCTCGTGAAAAACAGTTGACAGGGGGAAAAAAGTGTGGTACACTCAGTATCGCTGAATTGCTTCTGTGGCTCAATGGCAGAGCATCTCACTCGTAATGAGAAGGTTGTCAGTTCGATTCTGACCAGAAGCTCTTGGAAAACCGCTTATTCCGTTGGAATAGGCGGTTTTTTATCGAAAAAGTTACGTGAGATTTTGTGACTTTTCCATTTGATCATTATTTGATCATTGTTGCCCCAAAAACGTGAGGTCCAATTTGACGGTCTTTCCCCGGCCCACCGCCCCAAATCAGGGGGAAGGGGCTTCCCTGTCCGCTACCTTCCGCCGCACCGGGAACTTTTTCTCCCTCCGGCATTGCAATTTCCCCTTTTTGCGTTATAATAGAATGGATATTGTATTGACAGGAGAGGATTCCCCTTGGCAGAAAAAAACAACGCCATTATGGCTCAGAACTTTATTCACGATTTTATTGATGAGGACATCGCAGAGGGCGGCCGCTACGCCGGCATGACCGTCCACACCCGTTTTCCCCCCGAGCCCAACGGCTATCTGCACATCGGCCACGCCAAAGCCATCTATGTGGACTTCGGCACCGCTCAGAAGTACGCGGGTATGTGCAACCTGAGAATGGACGACACCAACCCCACCAAAGAGGACGTGGAGTTTGTGGACGCCATTGAGGAGGACATCAAGTGGCTGGGCTACGACTGGGACGACCGGTTCTATTACGCCTCTGATTACTTTGAGCAGATGTACCAATACGCTGTGGAGCTGATCAAGGCCGGCAAGGCCTACGTCTGCCAGCTCTCCGCCGAGGAGATGAGCGCCAACCGGGGCGACATCGACCACCCCGCCACCAGCCCCTACCGGGACCGCCCCATCGAGGAGAGCCTGGATTTGTTCCGGCGTATGCGGGAAGGCGAGTTCCCCGACGGCGCCATGACCCTGCGGGCCAAAATCGACCTGGCCAGCGGCAACTTCAATATGCGGGACCCGGCCATCTACCGCATCAAGCACCAGTCCCACCACCGCACCGGCGATGAGTGGTGCATCTATCCCATGTACGACTTCGCACACCCCATTGAGGACGCCATCGAGGGCATCACCCACTCCCTGTGCACCCTGGAGTTTGAGTCCCACCGCCCGCTGTACGACTGGGTCATCGACAACATCTCCTGCCCCGCCAAGCCCCGGCAGATCGAATTCGCCCGGCTGGGCATCAACTACACCGTCATGTCCAAGCGCAAGCTGCGCCAGCTGGTGGAGGAGCACTATGTCTCCGGCTGGGACGACCCCCGTATGCCCACCATCTGCGGCCTGCGCCGCCGGGGCTACACCCCCGCCGCCATCCGCAGCTTCTCCGAGCAGATCGGCGTGGCCAAGGCGGACTCCACCGTGGAGTTCTCCTTCCTGGAGCACTGCCTGCGCAGCGACCTGGACGACACCGCCGTCCGCGCCATGGCGGTACTGCGGCCGGTGAAGCTCACCATCACCAACTACCCTGAGGGGCAGAGCGAGTCCTTTGAGATCGAGAACCACCCCAAGCACCCGGAACTGGGCACCCACACCGTCACCTTCTCCCGGAACCTGTTCATTGAGGACGGGGACTTCATGGAGGAGCCCGTCAAGAAGTACAAGCGCCTGACCCCCAACGGCATGGAGTGCCGGCTGAAGGGCGCCTATATCATCAAATGCACCGGCTGCGTCAAGGACGAGACCGGCAAGGTGGTGGAGGTGCTGGCGGAGTACGACCCCGACTCCCGGGGCGGCGATCCCGCCGACGGCCGCAAGATCAAGGGCGCCGCCATCCACTGGGTGGACGCACAGACCGCGGTGGACGCGGAAATCCGCCTGTACGACAACCTGTTCAGCGACCCCAACCCCGACGCCGCCGGAAAGAACTTCCTGGAGGCCCTGAACCCCAACTCCCTGGAGGTGCTGAAGGGCTGCAAGCTGGAGGCCATGCTGGGTGACGCCAAGGCTCCCGCCTCCTACCAGTTCATGCGCACCGGCTACTTCTGCGTGGACAGCAAGGACAGCCAGCCCGGCGCGCTGGTGTTCAACCGCTCCGTGTCCCTGAAGGACTCCTTCAAGCCGAAGAAGTAACCCCTTCACCAGAAAATACAGAAAACGCAGCTCACTCCGGTGGGCTGCGTTTTTTTATCACTTTTAATTGTGGATTTTGCAGGATGTCCCCTTCTGACTTGCAGATTTCGGAGCACTCCGCCCCTTGAACGCCTGTTTGGTTTTCCCAGATAAGGGGATTCTGCTCCGGGTGCAGGCACATCATCTGGGTTTCTCCGCACAGGAAAAGCCCCTGTCAGACAAACTTTCCATGAATTCCCACACAGGCTGTGGAATCATCCCCTCACCGGAACACCTTCAGGGTGTACGGGTCAATGATGATGCTCTCCAGCCCCTTTTTCATGGCGCACTCCAGGGTGTACCGGGTGCCGCCGGAGCTTCTGCCGTCGTACAGCGCGATGATGCGCTGGGACAGGTCCACCATGTACTCGTCCCGCCGGAGCATACAGTCCCGGGTGTACTGATTCTGCACCAGCACCTGGTGTTCCGGCCCGATCCAGTTGAGGATTCGCTGATACCGCTCCGCCTGCTCCCGGGGCCACCCCCGGGTCTGGTCCGGACAGGGAATCGCCGCCATCAGCACAATGTCCCGGTGGACCATCTGGCAGGCCATCACCGCCTCGGCAAAGTACAGATCCCCTCCCATGGCCATTCCGCTGACAAAGGTGCGGTACCCCTCCTGCCAGGCGCGCTCCACCTCCTGGGCCAGCAGCGCCTTGGCGGCCATGCAGCCGGGAGCGGATTCGTCCTCTCCCCAGGGCAGCCCCTTGGGCCGGTGTCCGGTAAAGCAGCAGATTTTCCCGTCGGGCATAGTATTCCCCTTCTTTCTGTGACAGAAATCAATGCTTTGCTGTATTTGAATATTATACTACGTTTTTCTAAAATATTTGTGCATACGAAGTAGTGCAAACGTAATACAATCCCCGCCTGCACATCTGTACAGACGGGGAGCATCCTTCTTAACAGTCCGGGTCATACCGATAGAGGACCGCGGAATAATTGTCCTGATAGGGTTTTCCGGCGGAGCGCACCCGGTGCTCCAGCCGCCGGAGGGCGGTGTCCGGGTCGTCGCACAGGGCGTCGAAGATCTCCTCCTCGCTGAGGGTGCCGAACACGCCGTCGGTCAGCAGCAGCAGGGTATCCCCCCTCTGCAGCGTCAGCGGAACGGTGTTCCGGTCTATGCCCTCCAGGTCGCCCATGCCCACGTAGCTGGTCAGCGCCCGCCGCTGGGGATGGGCGGCCAGCTCGCTGGCGGGGAGAATGCCCTTCACCAGCATCAGATCCAGCTTGGCGCCGTAGCTCTGCTGGCGGTTCAGCAGCACCAGTCCGCTGCCCCGGGCCAAATACAGCCGGCTGTCCCCCACCGACAGGTGGTAGAGCCGCCCGCCCTGGATCAGCGCCATGACCAGCGTGGAGCCGCCGGAGGTTTTGTCTCGGAGGAAGGAATTCACCCGCCGGTTGGCCCTGCCCAGCAGCTCCAGCAGCCAGGCGTCCGGCGCTGCGTCCAGCGGGCGCTCCCGGAAGTCCTCCTGCAGGGTTTCCACCAGCAGCTTGCTCACCTGGGCGCCGTGGTCCATGCCGCCCATGCCGTCCGCCAGCGTCAGCAGCACGCCCTTTTCTTTGCGCAGCGCCTCGTCTTCCAGGTCCGAGACGGCGATGCAGTCCTGCTGCTCCGGCCGGTCACCCAGCTGCCGCAGTCCGGCGTAGCAGGACCTGCGCTCAGGCGCCTGCTCCTGTTTGGTTGTCCGTTTGAAAAAAAACATAGCTCTCTCTTTACATTCCGCGCGGTGTGCGCCGTTGGGGGGCGCCGTCAGAAGCCTGTTCCGGCGGCCTCAATCCTTGCTCTTGAACTGGTTCACGGTGCAGCGGGGCAGCGCCTCCTGCAGCCCCTTCAGCTCCGACTCCGAATAGGTATTCTTGCTGATGCGCAGCTCCACCAGACCGGTCAGCGGGTACAGCGGCTCCAGGCTGGAGGCCCGGAAGTCGCAGATGGCGATCATCTTCAGCCTCTTCAGGCCGGACAGCGGGGTCAGGTCCACAATGGGGTTGTTGCCCGCGCTCAGGTTTTCCAGGTTGGTCAGGCCCTCCAGCGGCGTCAGATCGGTGATCAGATTGGAGGAGATCAGCAGGGTGTCCAGGTTGGTCAGGCCGGACAGGAAGGAGAGGTCCCGGCACTGGTTGTGGCCGATGTCCAGGTACTTCAGGCTGTACATCCGGGAGAGGACGGAGAAATCCGAAAGGTTGTTGCCGGCGATGTCCAGCCGGGTGAGATTCACCATGTATTTCAGGTTATCAATGTCTCCGTCCCGGAGGTTTCTGGACTCCAGATCCAGGTGGGTGACGGAGGTAGAGAAGGTGTCGCCGCCGATCTCCACCTGGTCGGGGATGTTCTTCAGCACATCCACATCCAGCGCGCAGGCCGGAACCTTTTGGCAGAAGGCCACCAGCTCCCCGTTGGTCAGGCTGTTGCCCTCCACATAGAGCATATTGAGGTTGGTCAGGGTGTGCAGCGCGGCGATGCTGCTCAGTCCGTTGCCGGCGATGTCCAGGGTTTTCAGGCTGGTGAGATCGGACAGCGGCGTCAGGTCCGTCACCGCATTGTTCTGCAGGTAGAGGGTGGTCAGCCGCCGGACGCTGTTCAGCGGGGACACATCGGTGATCTGGTTCCCCGACAGGTCCAGATACACCAGCGTGCCGTAGCCGGGGCAGACCGTGAGCTGGTTGTCGGCGGCGTAAAGCTCGTTCAGGTGCAGTCCGTTCAGCGGCGTCAGGTCCGTCAGGTCGTTGTCGCTGACGTCCAGCACCTCCAGCCCGGTGAGGTTCTCCAGTCCGGAGAGGGAATTCAGGTCAAAGCCCACCAGGGAGAGCTTTTTCAGTCCGGTGAGGCTGCACAGCCCCGCCCAGTCCGATTCGGACAGATAGGACAGGGTGGTATAGCTCTGGTCCTTCCGGTAGCGGCCCACATAGGCGGCGTCCCCCGTCAGGTACAGCTCTGTGGTGTCGGCGGCGTAGGTGTTTCCTCCGATGGTGACGGCGGTCTCCTCCGCCGAGGCCTCTGCGCCGGGGGCAATTGCCGGACGGTTCAGCGTCAGATAGCCCACCAGCACCAGCAGCGCCAGAATCACCCCCACCAGCACCGGGGTCATCCGGCTGCGGGGCTTGGGCTCCGGGGTCTTACGCTCCCGCTCCGGCTCTTCTGCCTGGGCAGCGCCGCCCTGTTCCGGCCGGCGGTACTGGGTGATGTCCGGCCCCTCCACCTCCGGCTCCGCGACACGGGGGAGTTTGGAGGACACGGGGATGTCCCGCAGTCCCACCGGCCGAATGGTGGGCTCCGGGGACTCCATAACGCTGTCCTCCGCCGCCTCCATCTTCCGGCTGCTTTGGAACACCCGGACCTCTTCCTCCGGCTGCACCGGGGCGGCGGTCTGGCTGTTCGAATGGCTCACAGAGGAGTGCAGGGAGGTCATGCCCCCCTCCACCGAGGGGGCCTGTACCGTGGGTCCGCCGGGCTCGGTAAAGGGGGAGCCGCCGGAGGGCCGCCGGGCGCTGTAGAGCTGGGCCTTTCTCAGCTTGGTCCAGAAGGTCTCCATGTCCTGATACCGGGCAGTGACGGGCAGCGCCATGCCCCGCATGAGCACCGCCTCCGCGTCCGGGGAGATGGCCGCTCCCAGCTCCGAGGGCGGGCAGAGACGGTCTCCGCCGATGCTCCGGTCCATGGAGTCCTGGGGGATTTTTCCGGTCAGGCACCAGTAAATGGTGGCGGCAAAGGCATAAACGTCCGTCCACGGCCCCTGCATACTGCTGGAGCCGTACTGCTCCGGCGGGGCGAAGCCGTGCTTCAGCGTGGCGTTGCCGGTGGTGCTCTCCTCCTCGGCAAAGGAGTGGGAGGCGCCGAAGTCCAGCAGTTTCCGCTGTCCGTTTTTGGCCCACATGATGTTGTCCGGGCTGATGTCCCGGTGGATGAGTCCGGCCTGATGAACGCTCACCAGGGAGTCCGCGATGGGCTCCAGCAGCTGGAGGGCGGAGGCAAAGTCCAGGGGCTTGTCGATGTACTTCACCAGCGTGCAGCCGTCCACGTACTCCATAACGTAGTAGGCGGTGCCGTTGGCCTCAAAAAAGTCGGTCACGGAGACAATGCCCGGAGAGGAGGCCAGCTTGGCCTGGCGGCGGGCTTCAAACAGGAAGTGCCGCAGTCCGTTGGCGTATTCGTCCCGGGCCTTTTCTCCCTTGATGGCGTTGACCGTGATATGAGCGGAGCCGTTGGGGTCACGCCCCGCAAGAGAAGAGGGATAGTATTCTTTGATTGCCACCGTGTTCCCCATCCGCAGGTCGTAGGCCTGGTAGGTGATGCCGAAGCCGCCCTGTCCCAGGGTCCGTCCCACCACATAGCGGTGGTCCAGCACGGTTCTGGGGGGCAGCGCAGGAGGCTGCAGGGGGAGCGTTCGGTCGTCCCCGCCGCAGAAGGGGCAGGGGGTCTGATGCGGCAGCGGTGTTTCCCTCATGCAAAGCAGGCAAACATGATCTGCACTGGTCATTCTGTAATGCTCCTTATTTCATCGCGTCATCACGCTCCGGGGCCGCTGATGCCGTGGGGCCAGTCCGGGTGATGACCGGTTTATCAATCTCAGATAGGGCGAACGGTGCCGAAGCAGGTCGGCAAACGCGCCTGACCTTATCATATCCGCTTTTGAGCGGTTGTGCAAGGGGAATTGTATGGGGAAACTCGGATTTTATGCGTTTTTTTCCGGCTCTGTTCCCCCGCTGATCCGGCCCTGCCGGAAGTGCTTCCGGCACAGGCTCACATAGCTTTCGCTGCCGCCCATGACCACCTGCTCGCCCTCCCGGACGATGGCGCCGCCGCTGATGCGGGCGTTGAACTGGGCGCGCTTGCCGCACCAGCACACGGTGGGCACCTGCTCGATGACATCTGCGATCTCCATCAGCCGGCGGGAGCCTTCAAAGAAGTGCCCCTGAAAGTCGGTGCGCAGGCCGTAGCACAGCACCGGGATGGAGCACTCGTCCACGATCTCCGACAGCTGGTCCACCTGCTCCGCCGACAGGAACTGGGCCTCGTCCACAATGACGGCGGCATAGGTGGGGCGGTCAGCGGCGTCTCCCGGCCGCCGGAGCTGTCCGGCCCGGGCCAGGAACTCCTCCACGAACTCACATTCCGCCCGCAGGCCGATGCGGGATTCAATGGTCCGCGCTCCGTCCCTGTTTTCCTTCCGGGGCTTGAGCATCACCACCTGCTGGCCCTTTTCGATGTAGTTGTAGCGCACCATCAGCGCATTTGCGGATTTGGAGCTTCCCATCGCTCCGTAGCGGAAGTAGAGCTTTGCCATAGCCGTTTCCCCGTTTCTATCTTTATTGTGCAGGCACATTATACCGTATTTCTCCCAAAAGGACAACAGGGACCCCCTCCTCCGCCCTGCCAAAAAACCGCCCTCCGGCGGGGAGATTTCTCAGCAATCCGCCCTTTTCTTTTTTACAGCAGCGTGTTATACTGTGACGCAGATACTCTTTTTTTGCGAAGGCTTCACCGCATAATGGGACAAGAGCGAATTGCGAGGGTATTCTTCGTCCAGATTGTTCGAAGATTTCGCAGGAATCCTGGCGGATTTCAAGAAAGCTACGGGCAATCTGGCGGAGAATAAACCGCAAGGCGCCGAAGTGCCCATTGTGCGGTGATGCCTGAAGGTTCAGGAGGCATTCCCATGTTGAACGAAAAAATGATCGCGCTGGGCACCGCCCGCTCCGTCATCCGGGAGCTGTTTGAGTACGGCAATCAGCGCGCCGCAGTGGTGGGCCGGGAAAACGTCTTTGACTTCTCTCTGGGCAACCCCAGCGTCCCCGCCCCGGCAAAGGTCAACGAAACCATTGAACGGCTGTGCCGGGAGCTGAACCCGGTGCAGCTCCACGGCTACACCAGCGCACCCGGCGCACCCGCTGTGCGCCAGACCATTGCGGAGAGCCTCAACCGCCGCTTCGGAACCCGGTTTTCCGCCGAGAACCTGTTCCTCACCTGCGGCGCGGCGGCGTCTCTCACCTGTACCCTCCACGGTCTGTGCTGCCCCGGGGACCAGGTGGTGGTCTTTGCCCCTTACTTCCCGGAGTACAGGGTGTTCATCGAAAAAACCGGCGCGGAGATGGTGCTGGTCCCGGCGGACACAGAGGCCTTTCAGATCTCCTTTGAGGAGCTGGACCGGCGCATGAACCCCAAAACCAAGGCGCTGCTCATCAACTCCCCCAACAACCCCTCCGGCGCAGTGTACTCTGAGGCCACCATTCAGAAGCTGGCGGCGTACCTGCGGGAGAAGGAGCGGGAATACGGCCACCCCATCTATCTGATCTCCGACGAGCCCTACCGGGAGATTGTCTTTGACGGCGCCTTTGTGCCCTATGTGCCCAACTACTACGAAAACACCCTGGTGTGCTACTCCTTTTCCAAGTCCCTGTCCCTGCCCGGAGAGCGCATCGGCTACATCGTGGTGCCCGACGCCTGCGCCGAGAGCCGGCTGGTGTTCGCCGCCTGCGCCGGAGCCGCCCGGGCGCTGGGGTATGTCTGCGCCCCCAGCCTGATGCAGCTGGTGGCAGCGGAGTGCTGCGAGGAAACCGCAGACCTGAGCGTGTACGCGGAGAACCGCCGCCTGCTGCTGGAGGGCTTCCGGCAAATGGGCATCCACTGCGTCGCCCCCGGCGGCACCTTCTACCTCTTCCCCCGGACGCCGGAGCCCGACGACGTGGCCTTCGCCCGGCGGGCCAAGGAGCTGGACCTTCTGGTGGTGCCCGGCAGCGGATTCGGCTGCCCCGGTCATGTCCGCATTTCCCACTGCGTGCCCACGGAGCGGGTGAAAAAGGCGCTGCCGGTGTTTGAGCGGCTGGCCGCCCTGTACCGCTGAACCAGATTTTCCGCCGCCGCAGCTGTTCGTCCGGCTGCGGCGGCGTTTTTCTTCCTGAGTCCGGGGAAAATCCTGCCTGTTGACAAATTTGAGCAGACTTTCCGGAAAAAGTGTGATATGATGAGCGGAGACTGACGACGCTCCCTGTCCCCCTGGGACGAGCTGTGAAATGAGGTTCCCCATGATCAAAGCCTGTGTAAAAAAGCCCTTCACCGTGCTGGTGGCGGTCATCGTCTGCCTGACGCTGGCGGCGGTGAGTCTGACGGAGATGCAGACGGACCTGCTGCCGGAGATGAGCATGCCCTACATGGTGGTAGTCACCACTTATCCCGGCGCCAGCCCGGAAAAGGTGGAGGCCAGCGTCACCCAGCCCCTGGAGGGCCAGCTGGGCACGGTGAGCCGGGTGAAAAACGTGTCCAGCACCAGCGCGGAGAACTACTCCATGGTGATGCTGGAATTTGAGGACGACACCAACATGGATTCCGCCATGGTGAAGGTGAACTCCGCCATTCAGCTCACCGATCTGCCGGAGGAGTGCGGCAAGCCCAACATCATGGAGATCTCCATGGATATGCTGGCCACCCAGTACCTGGCGGTGGACTACGAGGGCAAGGACCTCTACCAGCTCTCGGACTTCGCCGAGGACACGGTGCTGCCCTACTACCAGCGGCAGGACGGCGTGGCCACCGTTTCCACCCTGGGCCTGGTGGAGCAGAGCGTGGAGGTCCGGCTGAACCAGAAGAAGATCGACAAGGTCAACGGAAAGATCCTCGCCAAGGTGGACGACAAGATGGCCGACGCCAAGGCGGACATCGACAAGGCCCAGAAGGAGCTGGACAGCGCCAAGTCCAAGATGAAAAGCGGCCAGAAGCAGCTCAAGAGCAAGGAAAAGAGCACCGCCAGCCAGCTGGGAGATGCCACCCTGGGGCTGAACACCGCCCTGGCCACCAAGGCCGCCTATGAGGCGGAGCTGGCCAGCGAGCAGGCCAACCAGAAGGCCCTGGAAATGGAGCTCCAGGCCTACGAGGACGCGGGGATCGAGGACTCCTACGAGCAGATGGACCAGATGTTCGCCACGCTGAAGGAGGCCGCCGTGGGAGAACAGGCCCATGACGCCATTTACGACACGGTTTACCGGCAGTTCCTGGTCTCTGCGGTGCAGCTGCTGGTGGACGCCCAGAGCGGCGCAGCCCTGCCCGACGGCGGAGACGGCTCCTCCTCTGAACAGGCTGAGGAACCGGAAACCGTCACCGTCACCGAGGACAACGTGGACAGCATCCTGGCCGGCATGGGCAAGGAGGTGGAGCAGGCCACCAAGGAGAGCGTCCGCGCCGCCGCCGAAGCCGCCACCCAGGCCCAGCTGGAGACGCTGGCGGAGCAGTACCCGGACTCCGTCTCCGACGCGCTGAAGAACCCGGAAAAGCTGGCCGCCGCCCAGGCGCTGCTCAGCGAGCAGGGGCAGACCGACGCCGCCGCCCAGCTGTCCCTGGAGAACCTGACCCAGCTGGACAGCATCATCAACAGCCGGATCCCCAACATCCGGGCAGAGCTGGAGAACCTGAAGGTGAAGATCGCCACCTCCACGGCGGTGACCCAGCAGGTCACCAAGGCGGTGAGCAAGGCGCTGGAGAGCTACTCCGCGGTGGAAGCGGGCAAGATCCTGGCTGCGGCGGGCTTCGGCAGCGCAGATGCCCAGCTGGCCACAGCGAAAAGCTCCGTGGAGAGCGGGCAGAAGCAGCTGGACGACGCGCTGGAGTCCTTTGAAAAGGCCAGGGAGACCGCGGTGAAAAACGCCAACGTCAACGCCCTGGTAAAGCCGGAGACCCTGTCCCAGCTGATCTACGCCCAGGACTTCGCCATGCCCGCAGGCTACATCGACGACAAGGACGACAACCAGTGGATGCTGAAAATCGGCGACCACTTCCAGACCCTGGAGGAGCTGTCCCATATGCTGCTGACCCGCATCGACGGAGTGGGCAGCATCCGGCTGGAGGACGTTGCAGACATCACCCTCATCGACAACGCCGGAGAGAGCTACTCCAAGGTCAACGGCAGCCAGGCGGTGGTGCTGTCCGTGTACAAGGGCAGCACTGCCAGCACCAGCTCCGTCTCCCGGGTGTGCAACGAGGCCAGCCGGAAGCTGGAAGAACAGTACCCCGGCCTGCGCATCACCCCGCTGATGGACCAGGGACAGTACATCGCCCTGTTTATCAACAACATTCTGCACAGTATGCTCATCGGAGCGGTGCTGGCCATTATCGTGCTCATTGTGTTCCTGAAGGACGCGCTGCCCACGCTGGTGGTGGCCTTCTCCATCCCCTTCTCCCTGCTGGTGTCCATGCTGCTGATGTACTTCAGCCACATCTCCCTGAACATGATGTCTCTGGGCGGATTGTCCCTGGGCATTGGAATGCTGGTGGACAACTCCATCGTGGTCATTGAGAACATCTACCGGCTCCGGGGCCGGGGGCTCACCGCTCCCCGGGCGGCGGTGCAGGGCGCCCGGCAGGTGAACGGCGCCATCATCGCCTCCACGCTGACCACCATCTGCGTGTTCCTGCCCATGATCTTCACCAGCGGCCTGACCCGCCAGCTGATGCTGCCCTTCGCGCTGACCATCGCCTTCTCCCTCACCGCCTCCCTGGTGGTGGCGCTGACGGTGGTGCCCACCATCGCTTCGGTGGTGCTGCGCCGGGTGCGGGAGATCCGTCATCCCCTCTACGAGGGCATGGTGGAGGGGTACAGCCGCCTGCTGGACTTCTGTCTCCGGGTGAAAGCGGTGCCGCTGGGGCTGGCGCTGGCGCTGCTGATTGTCTCTGTGGTGGGCATCGCCCGCATGGGCGTGGTGCTGATGCCGGACATGGCCAGCGACCAGATCGCCATTGTCGTCACCATGGACGACGAGGCCGGGCTCACCAAAGAGGAGTCCTTCGCCCTGGCCGACCGGATCGCGGAACAGACCCTCTCCGTGGAGGGAGTAAAGACCGTGGGCGCGCTGGGCGCCACCGGCGGCCTGATGACCGGCCTTGCCTCCGACGACTACAGCACCTTCTCCATGTACGCGCTGCCCGAGGACAACATCCACAAGGAAAAGCAGATCTATGGCATCTGTGACCAGATCGAAGCCGCGGTGGCGGACATCCAGGGGGCGGAGGTCACCGTCTCCCCCTCCGCCATGGGCAGTATGTCCGCCATGCTGGGGGACGGCCTGGAGATCAACCTCTACGGCTCCGACCTCAATCGGCTGACGGAGCTGAGCCACGACTTCCAGCACCTTGTGGAGCAGGTGGAGGGCTTTGAGGAGGTCACCAACGGACAGGAGGAGGCAGACCAGACCCTGCACCTGGTCATCAACCGGGACAAGGCCATGAAGCTGGGACTGACCACCGCCCAGATCTTCGCCCAGATCTCCGCCGACCTGACCACGGAAACCTCCTCCATCGATGTGACGCTGGACGGCAAGGAGCTGAAGGTCACCATTGTGGACGAGACCCGCCTGCCGGAGAAGGAGACCCTGCTGAACGAGGTCTTTGAGACCACCGTCACCGACGACGACGGGGAGCAGCAGACCGAGGAGCACCGGCTGAAGGAATTCGGCTCCCTGGAAACCGCCGAGGGCTTTGTGAACATCGGAAGGCGGAACAACGAGCGGTTCCTCACCGTCTCCGCCAAAACCGCAGAGGGCTACAACACAACCAAGCTGACGGAGCAGCTCAAGCCCCTGCTGGAGGAATATGAGATGCCGGAGGGCTACAGCTACGAGCTGTCCGGCGAGGTGGAAAACGTCACCGACATGGTGACCCAGATGCTGAAAATGATGGCGCTGGGCTTCCTGTTCATCTACCTGGTGATGGTGGCCCAGTTCCAGAGCCTGCTCAGTCCCTTTATCGTCATCTTCACCGTGCCCCTGGCCTTTACCGGCGGATTCCTGGGCCTGCTGGCCGGACGGGAGCAGCTGTCCCTGTTCTCCCTGATGGGCTTTCTGGTGCTGATGGGCACCGTGGTCAACAACGGCATCGTCTTTGTGGACTACACCAACCAGCTGCGGCTGGGGGGCCTGAAAAAGCGGGACGCCCTCATCGCCACCGGCCGGACCCGGATGCGGCCCATCCTCATGACCGCCATGACCACCATCCTGGCCATGAGCGCCATGGTCTTTGATACCAGCACCAGCGCCGGGATGAGCCGGGGCATGGCTCTGGTGGTGGCCGGGGGCCTGCTCTACGCCACGCTGATGACGCTGTTCATCATCCCGGTGATGTACGACCTGCTCTACCGCAAACAGCCCAGAGAGGTGGACGTGGGCACCGACGAGGAGCTGGAAGCCGCTCCCGACGACGCCGCCGAGTTCCTCTCCCAGAGCGGCGGCTGAGCCCCTCTCTGAACGCAGAAAACCCTCCCGGTTTCCACGCCGGGAGGGTTCGTTTGTTCTGTGAAATCGCTGCCGTCAGCGGCGGTCCTCCACCTGGAGGATGACGGTGCGGTACAGGTGGCGGAAGAACACCAGGGTCAGCAGCAGGCTGGCGATCTCCGCAATGGGAAAGGCCCACCAGATGGCGCCGAGCCCTCCCACCCGGGAGAGCACAAAGGCGGCGGGCAGCAGCACCACCAGCTGCCGGGTGATGGAGTTGGCGGCGCTGAACACCGCTTTGCCCAGGGCCTGGAAGGTGGTGCCCAGCACGATGCACACCGCCGCCACCGGGAAGTGGATGCCGATGACCCGCAGGGCGGTGACGCCGATGGCGCTCATGTTGGCGTCGGCGTTGAACAGGCTCAGCAGGAATCCGGGCACCGTCTCAAACACCAGCGTGCCCACGCACATGATGCCCGCGGCGAACAGGATGCCGGTTTTCAGGCACTGGAGCATCCGGCTGCGCTTCTGGGCGCCGTAGTTGTAGGCCATAATGGGGACGATGGCGTTGTTCATGCCGAACACCGGCATGAAGAAGAAGGACTGGAGCTTGAAGTACACGCCGAACACCGCGCTGGCGGTGTAGTCAAAGCCGGCCAGGATCCGGTTCATGCCGTAGTACATGATGCTGCCGATGCTGCCCATGATCATGGAGGGCACGCCCACATAATAGATGCGGCGGATGGCGCTCCAGGAGGGGCGGAACACCTGCTTCAGCGTCACATGAATCTCCGTGTTGTACTTCCGGTTCATCCAGATGGCCATGGCGCCGGCCACGTGCTGTCCGATGCAGGTGGCGATGGCGGCGCCGGCCACCCCCATCCGGGGGAAGGGCCCGATGCCGAAGATGAACATGGGGTCCAGAATGATGTTCACCACCGCGCCGGTCATCTGCGTGATCATGGTGTAAAAGGTCAGGCCGGTGCCCTGCATCATCCGCTCAAAGGTCATCTGGAAGAACAGGCCCAGGCTGAAGGAGGTGACGATGGTCAGATACTCCGTGCCGCTCTGGACAATGGCCGGGCTGAGGGGGTACTGGCTCTGGTAGAAGGGCCGGGTGATGACCAATCCCACCAGCACGAACACCAGCGTGCTGCAGATGGCCAGAAAGGCGCCGTTGTTGGCGGCCCGGTCCGCCTCTTTGAAGTTTTTCTCTCCCAGGGAGCGGGAGAGCATGGCGTTCATGCCCACGCCGGTGCCGGAGCTGACGGCGATCATCACGCTCTGAATGGGAAAGGCGGCGGAGACAGCGGTCAGCGCGTCCTGGGCGCTCAGGGCCCCCTCGCTGAAGCGGGCCACATAGGCGCTGTCCACAATGTTGTAGCAGGCCTGCACCAGCATGGACAGCATCAGCGGCACCGCCATGGTCAGCAGCAGCTGGGGGATGGGAAGTACCCCCATTTTGTTTTCTTTTGGAGTATTTTGCTCCATTTCATCTCAATCCTCTCTGTTTGGTTCAGACTGATTATACCGCCCCGGGCACAGCCGCCGCAAGAGGACGGAATGGACAAAATATCCCCCTCTGTCCCCTCTCTTCTTGCACAATTGTGTGGAAAGAGGGGAGCGGACGGGGCAGTGTGAGGATTTTTCCGGAAAACCGCCGGTCTGATCGGGGGTTTCTCATGAAAAATGTACCTTGTACCCCGGGTGGTTTTGTGCTATCCTTTGCTCAGCAAAATCGGGAGGCACTGGAATGCGTTACGAAACTGTCATTTTTGATCTGGACGGGACTCTGCTGAACACGCTGGACGACCTGTGGCAAAGCGGCTGCGCCATGATGGAGCAGATGGGAGAGCCGCCCCTGACCCGGGAGCAGACACGCAGCTATGTGGGCAACGGCATGGACAACTACGTGGCCCGGGCGCTGCCCGGGGGCCGCAGCCACCCCCGCTTCCAGGAGGCGGTGACCTTCATCCGGGCCTACTACGACACCCACAACCAGATCAAAACCGCCCCCTACCCTGGCATTCAGGAGCTGATTCAGCGGCTGAAGGAGCTGGGACTGGGGGTGGCAGTGGTGAGCAACAAGCCCCACTCCGCGGTGGTGCCGCTGGTGAAGCACTTTTTCCACGGCGCGGTGCCCTGTGCCATCGGCCAGCAGGAAGGCATCCACCGCAAGCCCGCCCCGGATATGGTGTACAAAGCGCTGGAAGAACTGGGCAGGCCCCCGGAGACCGCCCTCTACGTGGGGGACTCCGAGGTGGACGTGCAGACCGGACAGAACGCCGGCATGGACTGCCTCAGCGTCACCTGGGGCTTCCGGGACCGCCCCCAGCTGGAGGAGGCCGGCGCCCGGTACTACGCCGACACCCCGGAGCAGGTGCTGGCGTTTATCACCGGCTGAAACTGCCCTTTTCATATCCCCGTCATGCGCTGATGGTTCAGCGCCGGGAAAGGAGGAGCCATGTATCTGAACCTGAGAGAGCGCCGTCAGCTGAACCGGCTGCTCACCCCCTACGCCGAGTCGCCGGAGACTGCGCCGATGAAGGAGTACACCCAGCACGGGGCGGTGTCCACCTTTGACCACTGCCGCCGGGTGACGGAGCGGAGCTACTGGCTCAGCCGAAGGCTGGGCTGGAAGGTGGACGACTCCGCGCTGGTGACCGGAGCTTTTCTCCACGACTTTTACCTCTACGACTGGCACGACCCCCGCCCCGGCGGCAAGCTCCACGGCTTCACCCACCCCGCCGCCGCCTGCGAGAACGCCCGCCGCTGCTTTCACATCGGCAAAAAGGAGCAGGACATCATCCGCAGCCATATGTGGCCCCTGACCCTGTTCCACGCCCCCAACAGCCGGGAGGCGCTGCTGGTGTCCCTGGCAGACAAGTGGTGCTCCCTGGAGGAGACGCTGCTCCAGCGCTACCCCCGGCATACATAACGCAAAAAACCGGAACCCAAAAAGGTTCCGGTTTTTCCTTGATTCCCGTGCAGATTGTCACAGAATATAGCGGGAGATGGCCTGCCCGATGGCCACCACGTCGGAGCCGCCGGAGAATTCAAAGTGCACCTTGCCCACACCGGCGAAGTACAGCTCCATCTCGCTGTCGATATCCAGCACCCCTGCGCTCTGGACGGAGTAGGCGGACACCTTGCTGTAGGGCAGGGTGGTGAAGTCCTTTTTCAGCCCGGTCATTCCCTGGACGCTGACGGCGATGATGCGCTTGTCGGTGAACACCACATGGTCCCGGAACACGGTATAGCTGCCGATGACCTTCTCTCCCGGCACCAGCAGCGGCTCAATGGCCTTGGTGTTGGGCGTTCTGTCCCGCTTCAGCTTGAAAATGGTCTGGCTGTTGAAGTCAATCATGGTCCGTCATCCTTTCTGTGCAGCCGTCTGTGCTGGTCCCCATTTTACCTGATTTTTCCTCTGATGTAAAGCACCCATTTCCCGGGAAAATAACAGGATGCGGCACGAAAGCGCACCGCATCCTCCTCGCCGCCCCTTTGGGGGCGTTTTTTATTCCACTGTGACGGATTTGGCCAGGTTGCGGGGCTTATCCACGTCCAGGCCACGGGCCACGGCGATGTAGTAGCCCAGCAGCTGCAGCGGGATCACCGCCAGGGAGCTGGCAAAGTGCTCGTCGGTTCTGGGCACATAGACGTTGAAGTCCACCGTGTCCTCGATCTCGTAATGGCCATAGGTGGTCAGGCCCATCAGGTAGGCGCCCCGGCTCTTGACCTCCACCAGATTGCTGACGGTCTTTTCGTACAGGTCGCTTTGGGTCAGCACGCCGATGACCAGGGTGCCGTCCTCGATGAGGCTGATGGTGCCGTGCTTCAGCTCGCCGGCTGCATAGGCCTCGCTGTGGACGTAGGAGACCTCCTTCACCTTCAGGCTGCCCTCCAGGCAGATAGCGTAGTCAATGCCCCGGCCCACAAAGAACACGTCCCGGGCGTGGGCGTACTTGGAGGCAAACCACTGGATGCGCTCCTTGTCCTCAATGATGCGGTCGATCTTCTCCGGCAGGGTCTGGATCTCCGCCACCAGCTCGTGGTAGTAGCTCTCCTCCAGCGCGCCCCGGACCAGGCCGAACTGCATGGCCAGCAGGTAGCAGGCCACCAGCTGGGTGCTGTAGCCCTTGGTGGTGGCCACGGCGATCTCCGGGCCGGCCAGGGTGTAGAACACAGAATCCGCTTCCCGGGCGATGGAGCTGCCCACCACATTGACGATGGCCAGGGTCTTGACGCCCTTCTCCTTGGCCTCCCGCAGAGCGGCCAGAGAGTCGGCGGTCTCGCCGGACTGGGAGATCACCACCACCAGGCCCTTGGGGTCCAGCAGGGGCTTGCGGTAGCGGAACTCGCTGCCCAGCTCCACCCGGACGGGAATCCGTGCCAGGTCCTCAATGACGTACTGGGCGGCGATGCCCACGTGATAGGCGGAGCCGCAGGCCACAATGTAAATCTGGGAGATGTCCCTGATGTCCTCGTCGGACAGGCCCACCGCGGTCAGGTCCACGTTGCCCTCCGCATTGAGCACGGAGCCGATGGTGTCCCGCACCGCCTTGGGCTGCTCGTGGATCTCCTTCATCATGAAGTGCTCGTAGCCGCCCTTCTCCGCGGCCTCGGCGTCCCACTTGATCTCCACCAGCTTTTTGGTGACCTCGTCGCCGTTCAGGTCATAGAAGGTTGCGCCCTCCCGGGTCAGACGGGCCATTTCCAGGTTGCCGATGTAGTACACGTTGCGGGTGTAGCGCAGGATGGCCGGCACGTCGGAGGCCACATAGGTGCCCTCGGGGTTGGTGCCGATGATCATGGGGCTGTCCTTCCGGGCCACGTAGATCTCCCCGGGGTAATCCCGGAACATCACGGCCAGGGCGTAGGAGCCCCGCACACGGACCATGGTCTTGGCCAGCGCGTCGATGGGGCCCACCTTGTACTTCTTATAGTAGTAGTCCACCAGCTTGATGAGGATCTCCGTGTCCGTCTGGCTGTAGAAGCTGTAGCCGTTCTTCTGCAGCTTCTCCCGCAGCTCCACGTAGTTCTCGATGATGCCGTTGTGCACGCCCACCACTGCGCCGTCCTCGGTGACGTGGGGATGGGCGTTCAGCTCGCTGGGTTCGCCGTGGGTGGCCCAGCGGGTGTGGCCGATGCCGCAGTTTCCCTTCACCGCATGGCCGCCGTTGGTCTTTTTGGACAGCTCCTCCAGCCGGCCCTTGACCTTCACCACTTCCACTCTGTCCGAGTCGTCCCGCTTCACCGCGATACCGGCGGAGTCATAGCCCCGGTACTCCAGTTTGGACAGGCCGTCCAGCAGGATGGGAGCTGCCTGGCCTTCTCCTGTAAATCCAACAATTCCACACATAATGCGCTCCATTCCGCCGCTCCGGAGGTCTTCCGGGCAGCTGTTCGATGTTTCTTCTGGTTATTCTATGAGGATAGACTGCGCCGCTGCACAGCTCCCTCACTGTTTTGCTCTGCTATTCTTTTGATGGGTGAGAGAACCCTTTGTCCCTTCCGAACGTGTTCCCTCGGAGTCAGCGGTTCTATTATATACTAAGGAACGGAAATCAGCAACAAAAAAATTATTTTCCAGCGGCCCTGGCAGATTTTTGGCGCACCTGCCAAAGAACTGCCGCTGGTATTCCCTGGAAATCCGTGAAAACGACCATGCAGCGCACGGTATTACTCCTGAATGACAAATGAGCTACAAAGTATTTTTTATCTATTTTGTTATTTTTGTTACCTTTTGTTGCTTTTCATTGCGAAATCGCTCATTTTTCCCAAAATCCCTTGCCTTTTTCCCAGAGTTATGATACAATGCCCTTATCTACGGATATTATACTTTTTCAACATTTTTTAATAATTTTCACAGGAGGAACCGAATGAAACAGCTATTTCGCAGGCTGGCTTCCCTGCTGCTGGTGTTCGCCATGGTCATGAGCCTGGCCCTCACCGCCGCAGCTGCCGACATCAGCACCAACGCAGCCGAAGACACCAGCTCCGCCGTCGCAGAACAGGAAACTGGTTTTGACATCCCCGAGGCCCAGGAGCTCACCGATCAGGAGGAAGAGGGCAGCTCTGAGGACAAATCCTCTGAGGACGCCTCCTCCGACGATGCCGCCCCTGCCGATGGGGATGAGCAGTCCGAGGACGCCGCCCCTGCTGAATCCGCCGAAGAAGCGGCGGAGGAGTCCGGAGAAGCCCCTGAGGGCCAGGAGGAAGCCGATGCCTCTGTCGCGGAGACCGAAGGCGATGAGTCCGAAGCGGTGGAGCCCCAGTCCTCCGAACCCATGGGCTGGAGCATCGTGAAGGACTCCAATAACGTCTCTCATTTTGTGTTCCGCTATGTGCCCGCTCGCAGCAGCAATGCCAACGCCGTGCTGACCGCCGCAGCGAACACCGAGGAGAACACCGACGAAACCGACGAAGCAAACATCGACCCCCTCGTCGCTTCCAGCACTGCCCACATCCGCGCCGCTGACGGCCTGTTTGCCCTGCCCGAGCAGAAGGAAGTGGTGCTGGACAGCAAGAAATACACCTTCAGCGCCGGCGTGTATGAGTTCGATGAGGACGGCCTGCTGATTGAAAAGTGCGATGTGGCAGAGACCAAGTCCAAGAAGGTCACCCTGGTCCGCTCTGTCAAGGACCAGGAGGCTGACGAGGAACAGCTGGTGGAAGAGGTCACCGAGAAGCGCATGGTGGTGTCCAAGAAGGGCGACAAGCTGCCCGCTGTCACCAAGGACAATGTGACCACCATCTCTCCCCTGTCCACTCTGCTGGCTAAGAAGTACCAGAACCTCTACTACTACGAGGGCGAGAAGTACACCGGCTTCATGCGCCTGAAAGAGGGCGGCGAGCTGTACACCGTGAACAACGGCAAGGAAACGCTGCACAACGGCTGCCTGAAGCCCAACGCCAGCTACTCCACCTACATCGTGAACTTCCAGCCGGGGACCTTTGACCGACTGTGGTACTACCAGGGCAAGCCCTGGACCGGCTACTTCCGCTCCGACGACGCCACCGACCCCGAAGCCCTGTACATCATCGACAAAGGCAAGGCCGCAAAGTACAACGGTCAAATGAAGAAGACTGATGATCCCCTCTTCAACGCCTATCTGGTCAACTACAAGCCCAACACCACCTTCGACAAGCTGTGGTATGTGGCCGGCCACAAGTACACCGGCTTCTTCCTGGGAAGGAATGGAAAGCTTTACACCATCAAAAACGGCAAGGAAACCCTGTACACCGGCGAGATGAAGAAGATCACCTTCGGCGGCACCACCTATGACAAGTATGTGGTCAAGTACACGGCCACCAAGTACACGGACGCCAAGCTCACCGGCCTGTACTACGAAAAGGGCCTGCTGCTGACCGGCGCCTCCACCGTCACCATGAGCAACGGCAAGAAGCCCGCCGGCCTGTACCTGTACGTCAACGGCAAGCGCCAGACCCTCAAGAACGGCTGGTATAAGCTGCCCCGTCCGGCCAACGAGTTCTATAAGCCCTTTGTCTACTATTACGTCAAGAGCAACAAGGCAATCACCGGCAACCACCGGCTGAAGGCCATCGGCAACCGGGGCGGCAAGTATAAGGACAGCTCCACCTACCGCTTTACCTTCCGCAGCAACGGCACCCTGGTGACCAACCTGTTCCAGTATCAGCCCAGCCTGATGAAGAGCGGCAAGTTCAAAATCTATGCGGATCACACCAACTACACCTGCACCATTCTGGCCTACAACTCCAGCACCAAGAAGTACGACATTCCCTGCAAGAGCTTCGTGGTCGCCATGTCCAAGAGCAAGGATCCCCTGGCTGACGACGGCACCAAGTACGGCAACTACCCCCTGGCCAGCGGCAGAGGCAGCTGGTACCGCTACCTGTCCAAGAAGGGGACCTATTGCTGGTACAGCTCCAGCGTCCACATCTGGGGCAGCGGCTCCATGTTCCACAGCGCCAACTACTACGACTTCAAAGCGAGCACTTCGGAGGCAAAGCGCCACCACCTGATGATTGCCCATATCTACAACCAGCTGGGCACCAACGTCACCGCCCACTGCGTCCGGGCACAGACCATCAACATCAAGCTGATCACCACTATGTATAAAGCTTCCTCCAAGTTCGTCGACCACGGGCGCAGCTGCTCCAAGAACATTCGGGTGTACCTGACCAAGTCCAACAAGAACAAGAACCTGCCCTTCGGTCAGATGACCCTGACCAACAACAACGATTTGAACGGTTACGTCATTCAGAGAGCCAATATCGGCTACGGAAAGGATCACGTCGCTGACCCCACCGACACCTACTGCAAGGGCGAACCCATCTATATCGCAAAGAGCAAGGTCACCAGCAAGTCCAAATGCACCAAGATCAAGATGATCTCCAGCAGCAACTACAGCTGCAACTACGGCCCCGCCTAAGCAGCAAGCCTGAGCAAAGTCTGATCCGGCACAGCCTCCGCTGTGCCGGATTTTTTTGCCCTAAGGCATCACCGCACAATGAGAACTTCGGCGCCTTGCGGTCTATTTTGCGTCAGATTGCGGTTCAAGGTGTGCATCTGATCGAACCGGGGCAACCTGCCACTGGCAGCTTGCCTGATTCCGGTTCGACAGCTTTCTTGAAATCCGGCAGGATT
>CAMNOL010000011.1 GCA_946546815.1 uncultured Oscillospiraceae bacterium | reverse complement strand
CTCAATGCGGCTTTTTCAGTGTAGCAGATTCCCCAGAGCTTGTCAACTGTTTTTTCGGGGATTTCAGCACAGTTTTTCCATACCAATTTGGAAGAAAACCCGCCTGAACGGCGGGTTTTCCGGTGATGTACGTTATTTCCGGTCCTCCATGGGGACAAAGGGCTGCTTGGGGGTAATGGCCTTGTAAGCCGGGCGGATGATCTTTCCGGGGTTGCAGTAGATCTCCTCCATCCGGTGGGCGCACCAGCCCAGCATACGGGCGGTTGCAAACAGCGGCGTGTACAGCTCCTCCGGGATGCCCAGCATATCGTAGACAAAGCCGGAGTACAGGTCCACGTTGGCGCACATGGGCTTGCTGCTCCCCTTCACCCGTGCAAACACCTCGGGGGTCAGGCGCTCCACACTCTCCACCAGGTCCAGGCGATCGGTCAGGCCCTTTTTGTCCGCCAGAGAACGGGCAAACTTCTTCAGAATCTTGGCTCTCGGGTCAGACAGGGTGTAGATGGCGTGGCCCATACCGTAAATCAGGCCAGAGTAATCAAACAGCTCCTTGTTCAGAATCCGCTTGAGCACATATTTGATCTCATCGTCGTCCTTGTAATCCCGGACCTCCCGGGCAATCATATCCTGCTGCTGTTTGCAGCGGATGTTGGCGCCGCCGTGGCGGGGACCCTTGAGGGAGCCCACTGCCGCGGAAATGGAAGCGAAGATGTCCGTGTAGGAGGAGGACACCACCCGGCAGGTGAAGGTGGAGTTGTTGCCGCCGCCGTGCTCGGCGTGGAGCACCAGGCACAGGTCCAGCAGAATGGCCTCCTCCAGGGTGTAGCTCTGGTCCTTTCGGGTAGCGGCCAGGATGTTTTCCGCGGCGCCGTGGCCCGGCATGGCCCGGTGCAGGTACAGGGAATCCTTGTCAAAATAGCACCGTTTGGTGGCGTAGGCGTGAGAGATGATCATGGGAGTCCGGGCAATCAGCTGCATGGCCAGGCGAAGTTCGTTTTCCAATGTTCTGGTTTCCGGATCATCGTCATAGGAATAGAGGGTCAGCACCGCGCGTCCCAGCTTGTTCATGATGTCCATGCTGGGCGCCTTGATGATCATGTCCTCGCTGAACATATGGGGCAGAGGACGCAGCTCATCCATGGCCATATTGAAGCCCGCCAGCTCCTCCTTATTGGGCAGCTTGCCCATCAGCAGCAGGTAGGCGGTTTCCTCAAAGCCGAAGCGTTTTTCCCGGCTGAAGCCCCGAATCAGATCCTCCACGTTGATGCCCCGGTAGATCAGCTTGCCCTCCATGGGAACCTTTTCTCCGTCCTCCATGTAGTAGCCGTGAACGATACCCACCTGGGACGCACCGGCCATGACGCCGGTGCCGTCCTTATTGCGCAGGCCGCGCTTGATATCAAATCTATCGTAAACGCGGTTGTCAATGTAGTTGGTCTTACTGTAATTCTCTGACAGGTAATGGATATACTCCGATGTCATCGGGGAAATTTCTCTTGCCATAGTCGTTCCTTTCCGGTGATGCACCGCGCAGTGCAAACAGTTTTTTACGTTATTGTGCTACAGTATATCCTATTCCAGATGAAAAGTCAATGTTCATTGCATGATTCTATATTTTTCCGTCAGAATCCAACACTAATACCGTTCCAGAAAGGACAGATTCAGCAAAAAATGAAACGTCATGCAAAGCAATCTGCAACTCAATCTGTAATTTCCTGCAAGTTCACTCTGCTCACAGCACTTTTCTCTGTGCTCATGACCTTTCTCCTGCCCCTCTCCCTGCTGACGGCGGGCCGCATCACTCCTGTCTCCCTTCAGCCTGCGGCGGCAGTGCTGCCCCGTCCCGCGTCGGATGTGCCCGACACCCGGAGCGCGGCCCCCGCCTCCTCCGCCGGCACCGCAGAGACCCCCGAGCCGGGCACCCGAGACAGCGCGATAACACTCACTGTGGAACTCAACGGAAAAAACCGGAAAATGACGATGGACCAGTACCTATGGGGGGTAGTGGCCGCGGAAATGCCCGCCGCCTTTGATTTGGAGGCCCTTCGGGCCCAGGCCGTGGCAGCCCGGACTTACACTCTGTACCGGATGTCCCATCCCAGCAAGCACCACCCAAAGGCCCACATCTGCGGCGACTCCGGCTGCTGTCAGGCATGGATCTCCAGAAAGGACCGGCTGGCCGAGTGGGGAAAAAAAGGCCGGGAGGAATACACAGAAAAAATCAACCAGGCAGTCTCCTCCACCGACGGCCTGGCCCTTTATTATCGGGATGAACCGATTTTGTCCGCCTTTCATGCGGCCAGCGCGGGCAGCACCAAATCTGCCCTGGAAGTCTGGGGGGAGGATTATCCCTATCTGCAGGAGGTGTCCAGCCCGGAGGACGAAGGATCTGTGCCCAACTATTACAGCACGGTAACGGTGAGCAAAAAGGAGTTTTCCCAGCTGTTTTTGCACGCCTATCCCAAGGCGGACCTGAGCGCGCCGGACTGCGCCGACTGGTTCGGAAAAGTGACCTCTGACCAGGCCGGGCTTCCTGTCTCCATGGAAATCGGCGGGGTGACAGCGGATACCGGAGAGATCCGAACCATGTTCGGTCTGCGCAGCGCCAGTTTTACCGTGGAATGCCAGGGCGACCAGATCACCTTTTATGTCACCGGCTATGGGCACGGCGTGGGCATGAGCCAGTATGGTGCCAACGCGCTGGCAAAGCAGGGAAAAACAGCGGAGGAAATCCTGTCCTGGTACTATCCCGGCGCAGAGCTGCGGCAGAAATGAGCGCAAAACAGGACCCCGGCGGCGCCGGGGTCCTGATGGATTCTGTACCTGCTGATTATGCTTCTGTCTCCGCTGCGTCCGCCTTTTCCTGCTCCCCAGCCTGTTCCCGTTCCAGCGCATCCCAGTTGGCGCGGCCGTACAGCTTGGCAATCCGCAGCAGTTCGGCCTGCAGCTTTTTGGACAGCTGACGTCTGGTCACGCGCCAGCGCCAGTTGCTGCCCACTGTAGAGGGCTGGTTGATGCGGCATCGGTTGTCCAGTCCCAGATAATCCTGGAGCGGGATGATACAGGTGCGGGCGCTGCTCCGCATGGCCAGGGCAATGAAGGATTGATACAGCTCCTCCTCCGGCGTCCGCTGATCCCACAGGTAATCCCGGGCCATCTGCCGCTCCTCCGGCAGAATGCTGCCCAGCCAGCCCACCAGCGTCTCGTTGTCGTGGGTGCCGGTGTACACCACGCAGTTTTCGGTGTAGTTGTGGGGCAGGTAGTCGTTGGCAGAGCCGGAATCCCGGCTGTCAAAGGCGAACTCCAGCACCTTCATGCCGGGGAAGCCGCTGTCCCTCACCAGCTGGCGCACTGTGTCGGTGACGTAGCCCAAATCTTCGGCAATGACCGGGTGCCAGCCCAGTTTTTCCTCCACCGTGCGGAACAGATCCATGCCCGGCCCCTTCTCCCAGTGGCCGTTCCTGGCGGTGTCCTCGCCGTAGGGAATGGAATAGTACTCGTCAAAGCCCCGGAAGTGGTCGATCCGAACCACATCGTACAGCTGGAAGCAGTACCACAGACGGGTCACCCACCACTGGTAGCCGGTGGATCTGTGGTAGTCCCACCGGTACAGGGGGTTGCCCCACAGCTGTCCGGTGGCAGAAAAGCCGTCCGGCGGGCAGCCCGCCACGGCAACAGGAACATTTTCCTCATCCAGCTGGAACAGCTCCGGATTGGCCCAGGCGTCCGCGCTGTCCATCGCCACATAGATGGGAATATCACCGATGAGCTGAATTCCCTTTTCGTTGGCGTAGTCCTTCAGCCTGTGCCACTGCTGGAACACCTTAAACTGCATGTACTGCTGGAACTCGATGTCAAAGTACAGCTCCCTGCGGTAATAGTCCATGGCGTTGTCCCAGCGCAGGCGGATGTCCTCCGCCCACTCATTCCAGGGGCGGCCGCCGAAGCGGGCCTTCACCGCCATAAACAGCGCATAATCGGCCAGCCACCAGTGGTTTTCCTCCACAAATTTCTGGTACTCCGGGTTGTTGGCGATGTCGCTGCGCTCATAGGCCTTGCGAAGCAGCGGATACCGGGCGTCATAAATCTTTTTGTAGTTGATGTCGCTGGCCTTTCTGCCGAAGTCGGCGGCCTTACACTCCGCTTCCGTCAGCACCCCCTCCTCCACCAGCGCTTCCAGGCTGATAAAATAGGGGTTGCCTGCAAAGGTGGAAAAGGACTGATAGGGAGAATCTCCGTAGCTGGTGGGCCCCAGCGGCAGAATCTGCCAATAGGACTGCCCGGCCTGGGCCAGCCAGTCCACAAAATCATACGCGCTCTGAGAAAAACAACCGATTCCGTACTTAGACGGCAGGCTGGTAATGGGCAGCAGCACGCCCGCAGCTCGTTTCATAGTCAATTACTCCTTATTTTTTCTGCCAAAAATTCAGCAGTTCATAAATTTATTGTGCCAATATAGTACCATTTCCCGGTAAAATCTTCAATGCCCGCCAAAGAGTGATGGCCATTACCTCTGTTTTCAACAATTTGTGCAGCGGAATTTTGTGCACATTTTATAGCCCGGATGGTTTTGCTCCGGCGGAGGAGGAGATCTGAATTTGTAACCATTTTGTAGTTGTACTGTGACAGTTCATACGGTATAATTAAAATGTTCCGAGGCGGAACTCATTTACCGAAGCATATGAAACCCAGGAGGTATCAATTACATGAAAAGATTGTTTTCTCTGCTGCTGTGCCTGAGCATAGCATTTTCTCTGGCGGCTTGCACGTCCGCAAAATCTCCTGCCCCTTCCGGCGCGGATACTTCTTCTCCCGCCGCTGTCTCCTCCGCCGACGGCTCTGCTGCCGCTGAATCCGGCGCCGATGAAAGCGCAGCCCAAGAGCAGGCAGCCGATGCATCCGCTTCCGAGACTCCCGCAGCCACCGGCGACGTCCAGGTAACGCTGACCAAGGAGGAAGGCACCGTCACGGGCGATGACGGCACCGTGGTGGTCGACTACAATTACCAGCAGCCCACCGTCACCCTGCCTGACGCCGCTGCCCAGGAGGCGGTTCAGAAGGATCTGGACGCAGAAATCCAGGAATTCCTGGACAGTGTCAAGGGTGATATGGCCGAGGCCGCCATGAGCGACATCGCCTATCGGCAGGAGGAGTTGGCTGACGGCTCCACCAGTGCTGCCTTTGAAGTAACCCCCTATCATGCTGAGCTGGGCATCACCGTGGCCCGTGCAGACGCATCTGTCATCAGCCTGGTGCTGGACGACAGCGGCTATTCCGGCGGCGCCCACGGCTGGGACCTCCGCTACACCCTGAACTATGACGCCAAGACCGGCGAACGCCTGACCTTTGCCATGCTGGGCGAGGGCTTCCGGGACAAGGCCAATGAGCTGGTGCTGGCCGAGGCTGACAAGGTCAGTGATGAGCTGAATGAAGACTACGCCAAGGAGCTGCCCTACGTGGTGGCCGACGGCACCGAGTCCTCGGATGAGGTAACCCGCGCGATCTATCCCGAGCTGTACGAAGGCGATGATCCTCTGGAACCCCAGGAGGGCAACCTGACCGCTGAGTTCTACCTGAATGACGAGGGCGTGGTGTTCATCGCAGGCCAGTATGTGATGAAGCCCTACGCCGGCGGCATCCTGGAGTTCACCGTTCCTTACGAGAGCTTCGACGGCGTGATGGCCGAGCAGTATCTTCCCCAGTAAACCCATATAATAAATATCCCCCGGCTAAGCCGGGGGTTTTTTTCGGTAGTTGCTTTATTTCATGGTTTCCATCATATTCTGGTACATTTCCAGCAGGTCATAATGGGGCTTCCAGCCCAGGGCCTGCAGCTTGGAGGTGTCCAGATCCAAATAGCTGGCTTCGGGATACCCCAGCTTGTCCAGGTCCCCCAGGTCAAAGACCACCTTGCTTCTTCCGCCGGAGAGCTTGGAGCAGATCAGCTCTGCCATCTCGGCAATGGAGCAGTAGGTTTCCTCGTTGGCGGCGGTGTAGGCCTCGCCGTCCTTGCCGGTGAGCAGCACCTGCAGAATGGCGCTCACCGCATCCATGGTGTACAGGTAGCTGTGGGCAGATTCTCCGGTGGTGCGCAGCACCATATCCTTTCCGGTCATGGCACAGCGGGCGATCTCTGCAAAGACCCGCTTGTCCTCCAGCGGCACACCGGGGCCAAAGGTCTGAGCCAGGCGCAGCATCCGCACAGAGGTGCCGTACTCGGCAGCATAGCTGGCGCACAGGCACTCAGCCAGCTGCTTGCTCAGCGGATAGCTGTTGCGGATCTTGGTGGGCACCATCACGCCCACGTCCGCTTCGGTGATGCGCTGTCCCTTGGGGTGGGTGCCATAGACCTCCATGCTGGACAGATACACCATGCCCTTGCACCCTTTTTCCCGGCACAGCTCCAGCATCGTCTGGGTGCCGCTGACGGTGGTGGTAATGGTCTCCACAGGCTGCTGCACAAACGCCTTGCTGGCAGTCTGGCTGGCTGCGTGGATGATATAATCCACCGGGCCGTCAATGGGGGGCAGCTTTGTCACATCTCCCAGCACCAGCTTCAGGTTGGGGCATTCCTCCAGCTGGGCGCCCAGCATCCGCTGTGCCTTCTCCGGGTTGCGAACCAGCGCCAGCACCCGGGGCGGGTTGGAGACGCCCTTTCCGTAATACAGCAGACTGTTGACCACCGCACAGCCGATGAGCCCGGTGGCTCCGGTGACCAGCACGGTCTTACCATCCAGCATATTCCAGGGCAGAGGTTCTTTCAGCAGCCGGTCATAGTCCCGGCGCAGGGTTTCAGATTCTAACCACATAATTTCCGTATCCTTTCCACATTCTACGGCAGAGCACCGTTTTTTCGGGGGTACTTTCAGTATAAATCAAATCCGTCAGAGCGTCAACCTCCACTTCCTCTGTGCAGAATCCCGTCTGATTTTTGTCGATTGATGTTGCATCTCTCCGCGGATATTGGTATAATAAATTGATAAAATTTATCATGACCTGATGACGAAACGGGGCGGGTTCTCTGCCTTTGTTCCGTTTTGGTTTTGGGATTTGATTCCTTTCATTACTGTAAAGGCATCACCGTACAATGGGCACTTCGGCGCCTTGCGGTCTATTTTGCGTCAGATTGCCCGCAACTTTCTTGAAATCCGGCAGGATTCCTGCGAAATCTCCGAACAATCTGAACACAAACTATCCTCGCAATCCGCTCTCGTCTCATTATGCGGTGAAGCCTAAACCATTTAACAGGAGCTTAATCTCTATGAGAAAACCTACTTTTTCCACAATTCTCTATGTTGACTCCGCCGCTGTCTTTGAGAACGCGCTGTCGGCACTGCAGCAGTGCGACGGCTTTGATGACGTACAGCTCATTGTAGTGGATCCTCACCTGTCTGAGGACATCCGCTCCCTCTGCAATGGTCTGAGCAACGCCTCCTACGTTCCCGCGGACTCTGTGGAGGTCACTGAGGCGTACAACCTTGGTCTTGACCGTGCCGAGGGCCGCTATATCAATTTTACGCTGGCCACCTCCAGCTATTCCGCCAATGCCTACCAGGGGGCCAAAAAGGCATTTGAACGGTATTCCGTCAAGCTGGTGTCCATGGCTCCTTACATGGTGGACATCGAGGGAACCGAGTGGTTCTACGGCGGTGCGTTTCCTCCGACAGAGGATAATCCGCTGGTTTCCCTGAAATTCCAGAACGCCCGGATTCAGCTTCAGGCCCAGGCCTATTTTTATGACGCCTCCCTGTTTGGCAGCCGCCGCTTTGATGTCTCCATTCACGATGACGCCATGGTAAAGATGCTGCTGACGTTCCAACTGGAAGAGCGGCAGTATGTCAGCCTGTCCGACGTAAAATACCGCTACACCGTGGCCATGGAGGACAAGTTCTCTCCCAACCAGCTTCAGCTGCATCTGTGGTGGTACAGTGACGCGCTGAAAAACTTCCTGATCCCCTTCCTCACAGAGACAAAGGAAAAATACGGCCGTATCCCGGCCTTTGTGCAGAAGGCCTGCTACTACCTGGTCTACGCCAAGTACGACTGCAACCTGAACGACCGCACCAAGGGCGTGCTCCACGGAAGAGAAAGCGTGGAGGAATTTACCCAACTGGTGGGCCAGATGATGGCCCTGCTGGATCTTTCAGTCATCATGGAGCGAAAAATCACTCCTTCCTATGTGGCCAACCGGGCGCTGCGCACCTATTTTGTCTACCTGCGCTCCCAGGCTCTGGAACAGGAGCTCCATGTGCTGGACAGCGGCAGCGAAATCCGTGCGGTGATGACCCACAAGGGAGGTCAGCCTGTTGAGGATCTGCGCAATCAGAGCATTCGGCTGTCCAACTCCAACCGGGAGCTGTTCCGGGTCCGCATCATCAATTACGCCAACGGCGTACTGGACATCGAGGGCAATCTGGGTCTGGCTGACTTCCTGAAAACCGGCCAGTTCCGCGCCTACGCCCTGGTTTCCACCGACAAGGGGCTGCAGCGGGTTGAGGCAGAGTACCCCCCGGTGTATCCGCTGTTTAAGGCCTTTGGCTACACCCTCATGAGGAAGATCCCCACCCGGTTCCGCATTCCGGTGAAAAACAACGAAACGATTCAGTTCTTCTACGAGTTTGACAACTGCCTCCACCTGCTTCGTCTGGCCTTTGACAGCAGCTACTCCCGTCTGACCACCGGCAACAAGTACTCTTACTGGATCTTCCGGGACAACTGGATGCTGTCCTGGGCAAAGGGCAACACCCTGATGATCCGCAAAATCAGCAAGCTCTTCCACCTGAAGCGGGAGCTGCTGTTCGCCAAAACCGCCTACCAGAAGGACCCGGACAAAAAGCGCGCCAGACAGGGTCTGCGGCTGCGCTTTGAGTACTGGAGAAAGAAAAAAGCCTACTCCAAGCGCCACATCTGGGTCACCTTTGATAAGCTTTACAAAGCCGGCGACAACGGTGAGTATATGTATCAGTATGTCCGCAAAAACCAGCCGGATGTGGATATGTACTATATCATCGATGAGACCGCGCCGGAGTACGAGCGCATGATGCAGGAGGACAGCGCCCATGTGCTGCGTCAGGGCACGCTGAAGTGCCAGATCACCGCTCTGCTGTCCGAGGTCATTCTGGCCACTCAGGCCAGCGTCACCATGCGCTACGACCCCCAGAACCTGCTGCAGCGGTACAACAAAGACCTGCTGCGGGGACAGATTGTCTGCATCCAGCACGGTCTGACCATGCAGAAAATCGCCCAGTATCAGAACCGCCGCTTCGACAACACCCGTCTGTACTGCCTGGCCTCTCATTATGAGCTGGAGAATCTGAGTCATCCCATGTACGGCTACGAGCCGGATATGCTGAAAATGACCGGTCTTGCCCGTTACGACGGACTGGTCAACCGGGATCAGAGGACCATTCTCATCACGCCCTCCTGGCGGCGGAACGTCACTCTGGCCAGCGTGGGCAGCGTGCGCCGTCCCCACAACGACAGCTTCAAGCAGACCAGCTACTTCAAGGTCTACAACAGCCTGATCAACGACGAAAAGCTCATCGACTGTGCAAAGCGCACCGGCTACCGCATTGTGTACCTGCTGCATCCGGTGATGAGCGCCCAGATCGACGACTTCGACCGGAACGACTATGTGGACCTGGTCCCCGCCACCGGCGACGTCAGCTACGAGAAAATCCTGTGTGAGTCCAGCCTGATGGTGACAGACTACTCCGGCGTCCAGTTCGACTTCGCCTATATGCGCAAGCCCATTGTGTACTACCACCCCACGGAGCTGCCCCCCCATTACGGCGACGGCGGCATGAACTACGAAACCATGGGCTTCGGCCCCATCTGCATCAGCCACGAGCAGGTGGTGAACGAGCTGTGTGCAGCGATGGAGCGCCAGTGCACCAACACACCGGAATACACCAGACGGGCAGATGAGTTCTTTGCCTTCAATGACCACAACAGCTGCGAGCGCATCTACAACGAGGTGCAGAACTGGCTGAACGCACAGAAATAACCTGCCCTTTGACAGGAAAACAGAGAAGGACAATTGTTATGAATATTGCAATGATTTTTGCCGGCGGCAGCGGCGTCCGCATGGGCGCCGGCGTGCCCAAGCAGTTTCTGGAGATCAACGGCAAGCCCGTGGTCATCCACACCCTGGAGCTGTTTCAGTACCATTCCATGATTGACAAGATTTATGTCTCCGTTCTGGCCGACTACATCGACTATATGAAGGTGCTCATTGAGGAGTACCACATCACCAAGGTCGAGGCAGTGGTGCCCGGCGGTGAGACTGCCCAGGACTCCATCTACAACGTTCTGCTGAAGGCCTCCCAGGAAAACCCGGCCGATTCCATCGTGCTGCTGCACGACGGCGTGCGCCCCTATGTGTCCTCTGATGTCATCGCGGACAACATTCACTCTGTGGAAGAGTACGGCAGCGCCATCACCAGCACCCCCGGCTATGAGACCGTGGTGCTGAGCAAGGACGGCGTCCATGTGGAGCAGGTGCCGCTGCGGAAGCAGACCTATACGGCACAGGCCCCTCAGTCCTTCCGTCTGGGCGACATTCTGGAGGCCCATAACCAGATCCGGGTCACCCCCGGCCGTTACGACAATATGGTAGACTCCTGCACCATTATGACCGCACTGGGCAAGCCGGTGCACCTGGTCATGGGCAACCGGGGCAACATCAAAGTTACCACCCCGGAGGACGTCTATATCTTCCGCGGACTGCTTCAGTATAAAGAGAACGAACAAGCCTTCGGCTTTGGTCTGACCAACCGGATTCAATCCAAAATGGATCACTACCGCCGAAAGAGGAATTACCAGCAGTCTCCGGACCAGTATTGATTTCCAGAGCTGCCCACAGATGCAAATAAAAAAGGACCCCAGCCCGGCTGAGGTCCTTTTCCTTTATTCAGATGGAAGATGGGATCAGTTTCCGCGCCCCACTCTGCCGTTTCCCCGGCGGCGGCTGCGCTCGCCTCGGTTCAGCTTTGCGTTTTTGCTGTCGGACTCGGTCATAAACCGCTTCAGCATATCATCGAAAGAAGCGGACGCTTCCTTGGGTGCGCTGTTTCTGGCGCCGCCGCCAGAACGGGGCGTCCGGTTTTCGTACTCCCTGGGCCCACTGCTGCGCTCCGGCCGTCTCTCGCCCCGGGGCGCAGCGTTCTCCCGATTTCTCTGGAAGCTGCCCCGGCGGTCATTGCCGCCGTTCCGGTCCCGGTTTCCCCGCTCCGGCCTTGGAGGCGGCGGCAGGGTCTGTTTAATGGAAAGATTGATGCGGTTGTTGTCATCCACGTTGATGACCTTCACCTTCACGGAATCCCCGATGGACAGGAACTCGTTCACATCATTGACGTAGGAATGTGCCACCTCAGAAATGTGAACCAGGCCGGACCGTCCTCCCGGCAGTGAAACAAATGCACCAAACTTGGTGATGCCCGTGACCTTTCCCTCTAAAATTGCTCCGATTTCAAAATCCATACCCTGCTTTGTATCCTCCTGCAGTTTTCTCTCTCTCGGCGTTTCTCAGGCGCCTCAGTTGGTGGTATCGTGGAAAACGACCTCGCCCTCTTCCACCAGGCCCAGCTTCTCTTTGGCAATCTCCAGCACGGTCTCCGGGTCATCGCTGTTGCGGATGTGCTCTTCCACCGCGGCGTTTTTTGCGGTTTGCGCCACTACCTGCGCCTGAATGGTGGAACAGTTTTCGCTTGCCGTCTGGATCTTTCCCCGGATGTTCAGCAGAGTGATGGACAAATAGACGATGAGGATCAAAATGACGCTCTTTGTGATCAGACTTGCTTTTGTGGTTTTCACTCTGTGTTCCTCCTTGGTCTGAAGCTTTGGTCTGATGCCGCAAGGTTGAATCTCCTGCGAATATCATTTCTATTTTATACCAGGTTCTCCAATAATGAAAGTGATTTCTGAAAAAAATAAAAATTTTTTTCAGAATCTTTGCCACAGCGCGCACAGGAGACAGGAAGATGTTTATTACTCGCGCACATAATTCCGCGGCGCGATACCCCAGGGCCAGGAATCCGGGGCTGAAGGTCTGGAACCAGAGCCATCCCCCTGCCAGCAGAGAGAGCGCAATGTAGATCCGGATGACGCCCTTTCCTGTGAACAGACACCAAAGAAACAGCGTCAGCATGGAAATCAGCCAAAACAGCAAATCCAGCGCGCTCCCCAGCACAGGCAGCGGCAGGCGCGCCCGCAGCACCCGAAACAGGTCGTAGAGCATTCCCAGTGCCAGTCCCAGCAGCAGCGCGCCGGTGAGCGAAAACACCTGTTGGGAAACCGCAACCTCCATATCAGCGCAGCAGGCGGGCAAACAGGCCGCCCCTTGCCTGCCGCTCCTCATAGGTCAGCGAGTCAACGGTTCCCTCCACCTTTAGATCGCCGCCGTCCAGGCTGAGCTTTTCAATGTGGAGGTTCTCCCCCCTCACAATCAGCGCCCCCTGACTGGTGGAGAGGGAAATGGTGTTCTCGTCAAAGCTCTCCACCTCTTCCACTCCGGAAATGGACAGAGAAGCCCGCTCCTCCATGACAATATGGTGGGGCGGGAGAATGGATGTATCTTTGGGTTCAAATGCCATAGCCTGTACCTCCAGAATTTGATGGTACAGCCTATGACCCCTGGGACAAAACTATTCCTGTTTCACCCCTGGGCAAGAAAGTGCTCCAGCGCTTTTTCTGCGTCCTTCATGGTAAAGCCGTGCTCCGGGTCGATTCGCACCCAGTGCTGCTGCAGCTCCGGGTGGCGATGAAACCGGTTGTTGTCGTCAATGATCACATAGCGCTCTGTGGGATGCTCCTCCAGCCAGGCGGTGATTTCGTCGCTCCGGTCCCGGGTTCCGTCCTCCAGCCGGGGCGTCTCGTCAAACAGCGGCGTGTGGTTCCGGGTCAGCGCCGATTTGAACTGCAGATAACTGCGAGTGGGACCGTAGCCCGGCATGGGCCGCCAGGAAGAAGTCAGCACCACCTGTGCGCCGGTCTGTTTTACCAGCCAGCGCAGCGCCTTCATGGCCTTCCGGGAGAAAAACACCATCCGGCCATTCAGCGCCATCGTCAGCAGAAAGCTCTCCTCCGAGATCATCACACCGTCAACATCGAGAAAAATAATGTCCATAACTCCTCCGGAAAGACTCAATTGCGGGTTTTCCACCGATGATTGTGGAACAGAACGTCCTGGGGATCATTCCAGTCCGTAATGCTGACGGATAAACCCCGCCATCTGCCGGGCAGCAGAAAACATTTTTCGGTTGGTGCGGTAGGTCAGATAGATATTGCGGCTGCGGGCCAGCCCTTCCAGCGGAATCTCTGTCACCCGCTCCCAGGGCAGGTTATCCACCTTCGCCACAATGGCCACCCCCATATTTTCTGCCACCAGATTGGCAATGGCCAGCTCGTTGTAGGCATAGTGGCACACATTGGGTGTGACCTCCTGCTCCGCAAAGTAATCCAATATCTGCTTGTGCATCGGAGAGCGGGTGAAGTAGGTGACCAGGGACTCCTGGGCCAGCTGGCTGCACTTCAGCGGAGCCCCGGTGGACTGGTACTCCTGCTCCAGTCGATGTCCCTTGGGCACAATCAGCACCAGGGGCTGGCGCAAAATGGGAATCTGGGTCAGCTCCTCGTGTCCGGTGATTTTAGAGCTGAGGGTCAGATCCACCGTGTTGTTGGTCAGCGCGTCCACGATGTCACCGGTGTCCATTTCAATGGACTTCAGCCGGATTTTTTCCGCCTCCGGGGAGGAAGCCAAAAACCGGCGGAACAGGTTTGGCAGGAAATGCTCGGCAATGGGGTTGATATAGGCGATGGTCAGCGAGGATTCCGCCTCGTTTTTCAGCCGTTTCATTTCCTGAGTGGCCGCGTCCACGTCGGAAATGATGCGGTGGGCGTGCTGCAGAAAACAATGTCCCTCGGCGGTCAGGGTAATGCCCCGGCCTTTTTTTTCAAATAGAGCCACCCCCAGCTCGTCCTCCAGCTTGCTCAGAGACATACTGAGACTGGGCTGGGCAATCATCAACGCCTTTGCTGCCCGGGCCATGTTCATATACTCTGCGGTCTTTGAGAAATAAAGAATCTGGTTCAGCGTCATAGCAGCCTACCTCAAATCATTGGTTGTAGATTAAGAATATATCAATTTTTCCTATTCGTCAAGGGCCAAATCCAATAAAATAATAAACAGATCTGCTTAATTCCGAAGAATCTGCAATATTTATCCCAATGATTCATCAGGAAACCCACATAAACCATAGATTGGATCTGCAGTTTGTCAGAACAAAAGAGATCACCGGCTTCGGGAAAAATCAGTTGACACACCCCCGGGAAAAAAGCTATAGTACCTTCAGACACCTTTGTCATCTCCCATCTGTATTCAGATCCCACATTTGCTATTGTAAAGGAGGACCTACCCATGAAGAGAATCTTTGCGCTGGGACTGTCCCTTTTGATGCTGCTCTTCCTGACCGCCTGTCAACAAACTGCCGATTCCAATAGGACAGAGCAGTCCGGAGCTGCACAGTCCGCAGACTCCATCCAGGATCCGGCGGACGCTTCCGCTGCAGCAGATCCCGCAGACAGCTCTCTGCTCTCCATCGGCGAACTGTCCGACTCCGGCGCCGTGTCCAGCAGTCCCGCTCCCTCTCAGCCCGAACCCGAGGAGCAGCGCGCTCCCCGCACCTTCGGATGCAGCATGCCCGCCGACGCCACGTTGACCGAGGCCGCTGTGGCGGAGGAACTGAGGGCCTACCTGGAGGGAATCGGCGACTCCCTGATCCTTGCGGAGCCCGCTCCCGATGCAGAGGCCCAGAAGAACCAGCTGAAAGAGCTGTCCGGGCAAAAGGTGGACGCCATTTTTGTCTGTCCGGTGGACGGCGCCGGGCTGGAGGATGCGCTCCAGACGCTGTCGGATCAGGACCTTCCTGTGTTTGGCTTCGGAGAATGGGACGCGGCTCCGAATGGCGTTGTCGCTATCATCCGTTCCGATGAATATAACGCAGGTTATGTGTGCGGCATAGATCTGGCGGAGCGCTGCCCCAACGGCGGTGACGTACTTGTGTTGGAGCAGACCTTCTCCGGCGCCATGATGGAGCGTGCCCAGGGCTTTATGGACGCAGCAGAAGAATCCGGTGTAGAACTGGTGATCGCCGATGAGTTGGAGGCCAACGGAGACCCGGACGCTGCAGCGAAGCTGGTCAAGGATGCGCTGAAAGAAAACCCCGGCCTCGTCGCTATCTTCTCCACAAGCGATGCAGACGCCGCAGGAGCACTGCAGGCCGTGAACAACTCCAACTGCCTGGTTTACAGCGCAGACGGCTCTCCGGAGCTGAAAGCCCAGCTGGGCAAGTCTCAGCTGGCAGGACTGGGCGCACAGTCCCCCATGGGAATCGCCCAGGCTCTGGCGGACAGCGCCAACCAGCATCTGGACGGGGAAGCCGTGCCCGAGGAGGACACCGTGGGAACCTTCCTGATCACAGCGGAAAATGGAAAGGAATACGGCACGGACTGCTGGCAGTAATCAGTTTCCCGGTCAGAAGAAGCAAAAAACTTCCCAGCAGGCTGGGAAGCTGCAAACAGAAAACAGAACCGCTCCGGCACGATCCTCCGGGGCGGTTTTCTCGTCACGGCCGGTTTTTTCGGTAGGCCAGCGGGGTGACGTGGTACTTTTTCTTAAATGTTCGATTGAAATAAGAGATGTTCTGAAACCCGTTATCCATGGCAATCTGCATCACCGAGCGGTTGGTCTCCTGCAAATCCGCCGCCGCCAGCGCCAGACGGTACTCTATGAGGTATTGGATACAGGTGGAGCCAATGGCCTCCTTAAACACGTTCATAAAATGCACCTGGGAGAAGCCGCACAGGTCCGCCAGCTGCTTCACCGTGATGGATTCGGTGTAATGCTCCTGCATATAGGCCAGCACCAGCTTCAGCTTTTCTTCATAGGGGTGCATCATGCGTCTGGGTGGGTGCTCCCCCGTTCTGCCGGACATCTGCCACAGCAGCAGAACCAGTCGAACTGCCTCTCCCCGAAACATCAGCTCCCGATACGGCGCATCGGGATGCCGGCAGGCCCACATACGCTGAAAGCAAGTCTGCAGCTCCTGGTAAAAAGGGTCCTCCGGGCGCACCACCGTGGGCAGAGGCAGCTCCCCTTCCCCAAGAGGCCGAATGTACCGCTCTGCACAGGCGTCCTTCGCGGAGAGCCCCGCCAGATTCAGGTGAAACACAACAGAATCTGTGGCGGCGGACTGGTCCTCCAACTGGTGGGCGGAGTGCAGCGTATCCGGTGGAATCAGCAGCAGATCCCCTTCCCGGACGTTCATGGACGCCAGATCAATGGAATACTGCAGCGATCCGCTGCGGACCATGGTAAATTCCAGCTCCTCGTGCCAGTGAAAGGGCATGTCCTGAAAATCCCGGGGCACCTGGCAGTCGTAGAATCCGGCTGGAAACCCTGTGGTTCCGTGCTTCGCATGTTCCCGCAGATAGCTGTGCAGGCCGCTCTTCATGGATGTTTCCTCCCAATTCCATCATCTCGGAATGTCACGCATTTCTCCTGCGCGCACAGCAGGAAGCCGTTCTTTTCCATTATGACTGCTCAGAGGGCTGTACCTGTTTGAAGGCCTGCCGGAAAAAGAAGCTGTTCAGATACGCCACCACACCAAACAGCAGCATGGCCCACAGAAATACCCCAATATTCAGCACTCCCGGGTTCATGAACAGGGTGATGTATACCATTCCCGCGGTCACACCGATGCTGCAAAGGGTCCAGGGCAGCGCTGCAATGCTCAGCAGCCAGGAGTTTTTCAGAATGTGGCGCAGCTTCATCTGATAACGGGCCTGCATGGGAAAAAAATACTGGAACCCGAACAGAAACACCACACACAGCACAAAGAATGTCACCCGGTACACCCGCACCAGCGCCGGATTCAACATCCCCACCACCCAATAATAGAGGCCCAGAAATGCCGCGGCCAGCAGGCAGAAGCCCCACAGCAGCGTGGCCTGTCCGAAATTCCGGCGAAAAGCCCGCCAGAACTGCCGAACGATAAACTCATCCTCTGTCTCATCAACCAGGCTCTGGGTACAGGTGTACAGGGCGGACAGCGATGCTCCGATGGTGAACAGGGGCATGGAAAAGATACAGAACATGATGTTGCAGAACATGATGTCCGTCAGCTTGCGCAGCGCGTCCATCACAGGACCGTTTTGGTCAAATAAGTTCATAGTATGAGTTCCTTTCAGCGCATTGAATTATGAAAAGGAGCGCCGCAAAGCGGCGCTCCCGGGAAAACAGGTGAAATCTTACTTGACAGCGCCTTCGACCATGCCTGCCATGATCTGCTTCTGAGCAATCAGGAAGATAATGATCATGGGAATCATCGCCAGCAGCGCAGCGGTCAGGATCAGATCCCACTGCTTGACGTAGGAGCCGACAAAGGCCTGCACTGCCACGGGCAGGGTCTTGACCTTACCGTTCTGACCCAGCATCAGAGAGGGCAGCAGGTAGTCGTTCCAGATCCACATACCGTTCAGAATGGTGACGGTGACGATGGACGGCTTCAGCAGGGGGAAGATGATGTGGAAGTAGATGCCCTCGTAGGAGCAGCCGTCGATGGAGGCGGCCTCTTCCAGGTCATAGGGGATGGTCTTGACGAAACCAGTCAGAATGAACACCGTCATTGCACCGCCAAATCCGCAGTAGGCAAAGACGATGCCGGGGATGGACTGGAGCATGGGGATGCCGATGAACTTGCCCACATCGCGGAAGGTGGAGATCAGGGGCAGCATGACCACCTGGAAGGGGATAATCATAGAGGCCACGAACGCCATGTAAACAGCGGTGGACCACTTGGCCTTGTTGCGGCAGATGACCCAGCCGGTCATACCGCCCAGCAGCGCCAGCAGCACCAGAGAGAGAATGGTGATGACAGCGGAGGTGCCGAAGGCATACCAGAAGTTGAAGTTGGAGTTGTTCACCACGTTGGAGATGTTGGTGGTGAGCTGTCCGAAGCTCATACCAGCCATGCCCACGGGGTTGGCAACAATGTTGTTTGCGTTCTTGAACACGTTGATGCACACCAGGAAGAAGGGCATCAGGGTGTAAGCGGCGACCAGAATCGCCACCACCATAATAATCACAAACGTGGAGGTCTTCATTTTGGTTTTCATTATGCTTCAACCTCCTTGCTGTTGGAAATACGCACCTGAATCAGGGAAACACAGGCCAGAATGATGAAGAACAGCACAGCCTTTGCCTGGCCAAGGGCATAACTGTTCTTGGCGATGGCAGTGTTGTAGATATTCAGTGCCAGCATCTGGGTGCCGTTGGTCAGGTAGTTGCCCATGAACTGAACAGAGCCGGTGCCGTTAGTCAAAGCCATGTTCACGTCGAACTGCTTGAAGGCAGAGGTCAGAGTCAGGAAGGTGCAGATGGTGATGGTGGCCATGATCATGGGGATCTTGATCTGGAACAGGGTGGCCAGGGGGCTGGCGCCGTCAATGTTGGCGGCCTCGATGACATCGCCGGGGATGGTGACCAGACCGTTGATGTAGATCAGCATGATGTAGCCGGCGTACTGCCAGATGTAAACCACGATGATGGCTGCGAAAGCAGTGGGGGTAGCGGCCAGCACGGAGTTGCGCATTCCGAAAGCGGAAGCGGTGAGCTGAATCAGCACGTTGTTGAACACAAACTGCCACACATAGCCCAGGACGATGCCGCCGATCAGGTTGGGCAGGAAGTAGGCGGCCCGGAAGAAGCCCACGCCCTTCAGACGGCTGGTGCACAGCAGCGCCAGGCAGAAGCCGATGACGTTGACCAGGACCATGTTGAAGATCACGAACAGGAAGGTCAGCAGCACAGACCACAGGAAGCCTGCCTCACGGAACATGGCGCCGTAGTTGGCCAGGCCCACTACGTTGTTCATCTTAACGCCGTTCCAGTCGGTCATGGAGTAGAAGATGCCCAGGCCCAGAGGGATCAGAACTGTCACCGCAAAGGTGAACAGCAGGGGGAATACGAACAGGAAATTGATAATGCTGCGATGATGCTCCAGGGTGGGATAGAAGTACAGGCCGGCCAGAATGGCAACGGCGCCGATGATCAGCAGCGGGCCGCGGAAAGCCACAGGACTGTGGCTGAAATCCATCGCCAGAGCGCCGATCAGCCCTGCCAGGCCGCCGACGAGGAGCACAAGAGACAGCACTTTCTTGCCAGCAGTGTTTTCATTCATGGCGAAAAAGCCCCTTTCTCTCATTTTTCTTGCATTTTGATCTGTAGGGGCGCACAACCTGCGCCCGGATCAGAGTAGTTTGTGACGGACGGGCGAACATTGTTCACTCCTACTAATAAAAAAGTACTTTCCGTTTCTTCATAAAGCAGCGGGCAGCAGCAGAGCTGCTGCCCGCATCAGGGTTTCAAATTTTAAATTACTTCAGAGAAGCTTAGTTGGCATAAGCAGCCTGGCAGACCTGCTCCATGGTGGAGACGAAGCCAGCTGCGTCCAGCTTACCAGCGGCGTAGTCGTTGAAGACCTGGCCCAGATAGTTCTGAGCGATGCCCTGCTTCTTGTTCAGCCAATGCCAGGGAGAAGTCTTGCCAGCGGCAACGTAATCAGCAATGGTCTGAGCGAAGGGATCGGAAGCGATGAACTCGCAGGAAGTGAAGGGGCTGATGAAGCCGGCCTTGTTGACCAGAATGTCCTGGCCCTCTTCGCCGGAGCACCACTGCAGGAAGGCCTTTGCTGCGTCAGCATTGGGGCCGTCATACACTGCCCACCAGGAGGGGGAGTTGGTCATGATGGTGTCCATGCCGTCCTGGAACGCATAGGGAACCATGCCAACCTTGAAGTTGCCGGCAGCGGCGTAAGCGTCAGCGTCGTCAGCGGTCATGGTAGCGCCGATCCAGGAGCCCTGGGTCACGAAAGCGTACTTGCCGGAGGCGAAGTTCAGGATCTGCTGGTCATAGGTGCCGGAAACCAGCAGGTTGGGGTCGGAGTACTGGTTCAGCAGGCCAACGAAGTTAGCGAAGTCAGTCAGACGGGCCTCATCCAGCTTGCCGCCGTCGTTCAGCATGTCGATGTAAGTGGTGTCGTCACGAGCGGTGCCGCCGTCGATGTAGACGCCGAACAGATGGTCGCCGGTGGACCAGAACAGGGAGGAAGCCTCAGCGCAATAGCCGACCACAGCGTCCAGACCCAGGTCAGCCTTCTTGCTGTCGATGGTCTCAAATGCAGCCTTAATGGCGTCGGGGCTGGTCAGGGTGGTGGGATCAACGCCTGCCTTCTCCAGAACGTCAGCGTTGTAAGCCAGACCGATGGCCTCGGTGGTGTAGGGGAAGCCGATGACAGCGCCGTTGTCGTCCACATACTCAGCATCCGTATCCTGTACCCAAGCCTCGTCCTTCATGTCGACCAGCAGGCCGTCCCAGTTTGCGAAGTCGGAAGAACCGCCGTTGACGAAGATGTCAGGCATGTTGCCGGCCTGATAGTAGCCCTTAATGGTGCTCTGAATGTCAACGCCGCCGCCCATGGATTCGATTTCAACATTGACGCCGGTTTCTTCCTTGTACTTGGCGGCCAGCTCCTTCAGCTGAGCGTCAACCTCGATCTTGCCGTTGACCAGGCGCAGGGTGGTGCCGGAGCTGTCACCGGTAGCAGCAGGAGCAGCGGATGTGTCAGCAGCGCCGCCAGCATTGCTGGAACCGCCGCAGGCCACCAGGCTCAGAGCCATGGCCAGAGCCAGGATAAGCGCAAACAGTTTTTTCATGTTTTTCATTCCTTTTCCATTTATTTTGTTAAGAAAGAGTTTTTCGAAACCCCTTCCAAACGGACTGGTGAAATTGTAGCACAACTTTCATGCTATTGCAAGAGTATTTGTACAACTTTGCGCAAATTATTGTGTATCAAACATTTTTATGTTCGCTTTGCCGCAAAATTTTCCCCCAAAAAACAGGGTGTCTTTTGATATGATTGTTATCGTAGCGCCCACACCGCAGCCTGCCACGGCGTCAGATGCAGCGTTTTTGTCAGCTCCGGTGTTTCGTCATTGCTGATGAGAAGTTCCGCATTATCCCACATTACTCCATCTGGCACAACAAAATCTCTGTTGTTTGGAGACAGGTTGCAGACCACCAGCAAGGTGGTTTTTCCCCTTCTTCGCAGGTAGGAAAACACCTCCGGATCCTCCGGCGCCAGCAGCTGATAATCGCCGTAAACGATTTCATTTTTCCACTTGCTCTGACGGCGCAGCCCAATCAGTTTTTGATAATAGTGGAACACAGAATCCGGGTCCGCCAGCTCTGCTTTGGCGTTGATGGCAGTGTAGTTGGGATTGACCATGATCCACGGTTTGCCGGTGGTAAAGCCGGCGTTGGCGCTGTCATCCCACTGCATGGGCGTCCGGGCGTTGTCACGGCTCTTGTAGGCGATGCACTCCAGCAATTCTTCCGGCTGCCGCAGTCCGGATTCCGTCAGCTCGTGATAGGCGTTGATGCTCTCAATGTCCCGGTAGTTCTTGATGGAACCGAAGGGGCAGTTGGTCATACCCAGCTCCTCTCCCTGATAGACATAGGGCGTTCCCTGCATCATATGCAGCACAGTGGCAATGCATTTGGCCGATTTTGGGGAATTGTCGCCCAGGCGGGATACAATGCGGGGCTGGTCGTGGTTGCAGAAGAACAGGGAATTCCACGCCACCCCGTTCAGCTCATACTGCCATTTGCTCAGGTTCTCCTTCAGTGCCGGCAGAGAGATTTTATCTGTGCACCACTTGTTGGCGCTGCCGGAGTCCAGACCAACGTGCTCAAACTGGAACACCATGCTCAGCTCCGAGCCGTCGCAATTGGCGTAGCGCTTGGCGTTGGGGATGTCCACCCCGGCGCACTCGCCTACGGTCATCAGGTCATAGTGGGACAGCACCCGGCGGTTCATCTCCTGCAGATACTCGTGGACGTGGGGGCCGTTGCAGGTGCCGCCGGGAGCCATGGTGTCGCCGTAAAGCTGTCCTTCCCCCACCGGCATATCCGGCAGCCCCTCCGGCTTGGAAATCATGGAGATCACGTCCATGCGGAACCCGTCGATGCCCTTCTCGCACCACCAGGTCATCATGTCGAACACTGCATCCCGCACCTTGGGGTTGTCCCAGTTCAGGTCCGGCTGCTTTTTGGAAAAGCAGTGCAGATAGTACATCTGGGTGGTCTCATCCCACTGCCAGGCGGAGCCGGAAAAGGCACTGCCCCAGTTGTTGGGCTCGTGTCCGTCCTTTGCCTCCCGCCAGATGTAAAAGTCCCGCTTGGGATTGTCCCTGGAGCTGCGGCTCTCCACGAACCACTTGTGCTCATCTGATGTGTGGTTCACCACCAGGTCCATGACAATCCGGATGCCCCGTTCGTGGGCAGCAGCGAGCAGGTTGTCGAAATCCTCCATGGTGCCGAATTCGTCCATGATATCCTGATAATCGGAGATGTCATAGCCGTTGTCATCGTTGGGGGATTTGTACACCGGACTCATCCAGATGACGTTAATGCCAAGCTCTTTCAGGTAATCCAGCTTGCTGAGAATGCCCCGCAGATCGCCGATACCGTCGCCGTTGCTGTCACAAAACGACCGGGGATAGATCTGATAGACCACGCTTTCCTTCCACCATGCCTGTTTCATAAGCGCTCCTCTTAAACCCATTCGATTCCTGCACCTGAAAAAGATACAAGTTTAATAAATCCATTGATAACTTAACACATGATTTTATTATTGTAAACAGGTTACACCCATAACCTACATAAAGGACATAATAATAAAAACTAATTTGTGCAAAAAGTAAAGACGAAAATGGAGAAGCGAAGGGAAGGCACAGGCCGCCTGCTTCGTTTCTCCATTTCTGTTTTCATTTTCTCATACGGATTGGCGGCTGACCAGGGACACCGGAAGGGTGACCTCCCTTGCCGGGTACTCCGGGTCGTCAATCATGGCAACGATCTCGTCCACCGCCCGCTCCGCTTTTCCACGGATATCCTGCCGAATGGTGGTCAGCCGGGGCACTGCAAACTTTCCGGCAAATGAAATATCATCGTACCCCGCAATTCCGATATCATCAGGGGCACGAATCCCGATGCCCGCCAGATAACTGCTGGCTTCGATGGCCAGATAATCCGACACAAAAAACAGCGCCGTCTTTCGCCCGGGACGCAGCTGCCGGGCAATGCCCCGATAGCACGCTTCCCGCTCCTCCTGTGACACGCCCATGATCACCTGACGCAGCTTTTTCCCCTCAGTCAGCTCCGGGTGCTGCATCCACGCCTCATTGGCCCCCAGCCAGCGAACCCGGTCATTGCCGTAGTCCATGGGGGCACAGACAAAAATCTGGTCGTAGCCCTTTTTCAGCAGATGCTCCACCATGAGCCTTCCGCCCTGTGCGTCATCCAGCCCGATGTTGGTCACCCTGCTGTGCTCCGGTCTTTCGCCGTGGGCGTCAATGGATACCACCGGTCTTTGGATTCTGCTCCGGAGCTTTTCCCCGTCCGCCCGGGAGAAGGTCAGCGCAATGATGCCGTCCACGTCCCAGGTCATAGCCACTTTGAAGATGTCATCCATATCCTCAGCGGAGTAGAACATCATATAATAGCCCAGCTCCCGGAGCCGGTGCTCAATGCATCCCACCGCCCGGCCGTAAAAGGGATCTGACAGCACGGTTTCCTCAAACTCCTTGTGGTAGTTGATGATCACAGCCACCAGCCGGGACCGGCCGTTCTGAATCACCCGGAACCCCATCCGCTGCACATACCCCATCTCGTCGATGAGCCGCTGAATCTTCTCCACGTTGGCAGGGGAAACCCGCTTGGTCTTGCCGTGGATTACGTTGGACACCGTCGCCGTGCTGACCCCCGCCCGCTGGGCAATCTGTTTGATGGTCACCATATGCTCTCCTCCTCTGCCGCCGTCAAAACCATAGAATCGTACAATTTTTGTATAGAAAAAGCGTTGCGGAAACGGACTGTATTTTTTATAATGTAAGCAATCAGACAACTGGATACAGTTTTCCATTATTTTATCACAGCTGGCCCACAAAGTCAGCAATCTTTTTCAACTCATAACACTTCCGGAGGATTCTTCTATGGAAAAAAAGTGGTGGCACGGCAAAACCGCCTATCAAATCTACCCAAAAAGCTTCTGTGATTCCAACGGCGACGGCATCGGCGACCTGCGGGGCATTATCAGCAAACTGGACTACCTGAAGGAGTTGGGCGTGGATATCATCTGGCTCTCCCCCATCTACTGCTCCCCGCTGGCGGATCAGGGATATGACATCTCTGATTATTACAACATCGACCCCCGGTTCGGCACCATGGAGGACATGGACAAGCTGCTGGAGGAGGCCAACAAGCGGGAGATGTTCATCGTCATGGATCTGGTGGTCAACCACTGCTCTGACGAGCATGAGTGGTTCAAAAAGGCCTGCCAGGACCCGGACGGCAGGTACGGAAAGTACTTTTACATCAAAGACTGGCACGAGGGGGAGCCCCTGCCCTGCAACTGGCGCAGCTACTTCGGCGGCCCCTGCTGGGACAAGCTGCCCGGCCACGACGACAAGGTCTACCTCCACGTGTTCCACAAAAAGCAGCCGGACCTGAACTGGGAAAATCCGGAGCTGCGGGAAGAAATTTACAAGATGATCAACTGGTGGCTGGAAAAGGGCCTTGCCGGCTTCCGCATCGACGCCATCATCAACATCAAAAAGAAGCTGCCCTTCTCCAACTATCCCGCAGACCGGGAGGACGGCCTGTGCTCCGTCCGCAAAATGCTGGCGGAGGCCACCGGCATCGGCGACTTTCTGGGGGAGATGGCGGAAAAGACCTTCCGCAAATGGGATGCCTTCACCGTAGGTGAGGTGTTCAACGAGAAGGACGAGGAGCTGCCCCAGTTCATCGGTGACAACGGTTATTTCTCCACCATGTTTGACTTCTCCGAGACGGTGCTGGGCCAGAGCGAAAAGGGCTGGTACGCCGCAGAACCCGTCACCCCTGAGATGTACAAGGAGGCCGCCTTCCGCAACCACAAGCGGGTGGAGGGCGTGGGCTTCCTGTCCAATATCATCGAAAACCACGACGAGCCCCGGGGCGTGTCCCACTACCTGCCTGAGGGCGAGGCCACGGAAACCGCCAAAAAGATGCTGGGAGGCGTGAACTTCATGATGAAGGGTCTCCCCTTCCTCTACCAGGGGCAGGAGATCGGCATGGAAAACTTCCACTATGACAGCATTGACCAGGCAGACGATATTTCCGCCCTGGATCAGTATCAGGTGGCGCTGGACGCAGGACTGTCCCCGGAAGAGGCGCTGAAGGTCGTGGACCACTTTTCCCGAGACAACGCCCGCTCCCCCTTCCAGTGGGATGCCTCTGCCAACGCAGGCTTCACCACCGGCACCCCCTGGCTGCGGGTCAATTCCAACTACAAGCACCTCAATCTGGCGGAGCAGAAAAACCGGCCGGATTCCGTGTGGAATTTCTATCGCCAGCTGATTCAGCTGCGGCAGAATCCCGTCTACCACGAGACCATCGTCTACGGTGAAATGGTGCCCTACCTGGCAGAGCAGTACAACCTGATGGCCTATTACCGCCAGGGCGAGGGACAGCAACTGCTGGTGCTGGGCAACTTCCAGAAGGAGCCCCAGGACGTGGTACTCCCCGGCAAAGTCAAGGCCCTGCTGCTGAACAACCTCCCCGGGTTTGATGCGGAAGGCAGCGTACTCCACATGGAGGGCTGGCAGTTCGTGGTGCTGGAAGTCTGATCTCGCCCCTGATCAGGCACACAGCCCCGGGAGCCACCGCAAAAGCGCCACCCCGGGGCTGCTTCTGTCACTTTTCAGGGTTATTTCGCCGGTTTATATGAAAAAAGTCCGCTTCCGCGGACTTTTTTCCTTTGTTTGATTACTTTCTGGTCAGTGCTGCGCGCACCCTTCCTCTGGAATCCTTCACCAGCACAATGACCATCCATACCACCAGCGCCAGCGCCACAACAGACAGTCCCAGGAACGTGTCGTTGAGCATATCCTCCAGCCCAGGGGTGAAGTACTCCGCTCCCAGCTCCCTGTACTCAAAAAGGGCATCGCCCAGCCACATCAGAGCCGCGCCCCAGAACATGAAACACAGGGCGCCCAGGTGCAGGGTGTCATCCTTTCGGGTGTACCAGACCATCGTAGCGGTCACCGCTGCAAAGACGGTAATCAGCAGAGTCATAGCAGTCTCTCCTTATTGAGCCAGGGAAGTGCTGATTAAATCTCTCGGATGGCTGGACGAGGATATTTTTCGTCCAGATAGTGGCCAAATTCCGCAGGAATCCTGACGGATTTCAAGGAAGTTGGACGCTATTTGGTGGAAAATAGACCGTCCAGACGCCGTAGCTTGATTTAATCAGTGGTTCCCTAGGGTCTTTTCCGGGCGTCTGGCAATCATCGTCGCCACAGCGATCATCACAGCCCAGACCGCCGTCACAATGCAGGCCATGGTCACGCCCACAGTCGCCATCTCGTGGAGCATCTCCACCATGTCAGCGGGGTTGGACGCCGCCGTCAGGAACGGGAACCAGGGCACCACCTCACCGTGCCAGACGTGCTCAAAGCACAGCAGCAGCGCGCCGCCCCACAGCAGCCAGGACAGCCACTTCAGCTTGCGGCTCCAGGGAATAACCGTCTGCTCCCCCAGATCGGAGGCGCGGCACTCCGTGTTGATGTGCAGTTTTTCCGCCTGTTTCATCTCCTTTAGCTCCAGGCTGTGAGCAGCCACCGTGACAACAGCGGCTTCGGCGGCAGTTACCAGAAAACAAGCCATACTTTTCCTCCTTCTGCCTTTCGGCATCGCTTATAAGTTTGCACTCAGCTCCGCCGATCCCTCCGGGAACCGGCTTTCTTTTGCTGGTTAAATGATAGCACAAATTCCCGTCATGATGCAAGGCCGGAAGCAGTCATTTTTCTCCCTGTTTCTGTCTGAAATCCCGGACAAACCGCCGAAATGCCTGGGCTGCGGGAGAAAGATACCGCCCCTTCACAGACGCCAGATAGATCCTCCTTTGAATGTCCCCGCTCTCCAGCGGAATGGCGCGCACGGGCAAAGAGTTCAGCAGTGCCATCGGCGGCAGCACCGCCACGCCGAACCGATGGGCCACCAGACCGGCAATGTCCTGATCCTCCTGGATCACGTAGGCGATCTTGGGCTGTCGGGGCAGTCGGGCATACAGCCGGTCGATGTCGGGGCGGATGCCTGCGGTCTGTGCAAAAATAATATGGGGGTCGTCCAGCGTCTCCTCCAGACGGACCCGCTCCCGTTGTGCCAGGGGATGTCCCTCTGGAACCGTCAGAAAATACGGCGCGCTGTACACCAGCTCAAAGGTCACCCTGCTGTCCTCCTCCTGGGAGCAGAACACCAGGTCATACTTCCGAGCCTCCAATCCGTCCAGCAGTCCCTTTGTGTTATCTGTGAAAAAGCGAAACTCCACCTGTTTCCCCCCTTCGGTGCGCTGAAAGGCGGAGACCGCCTCCGGCACCAGCGTGCCGCCCATGCCCCGGAGAAAGCCCAGATTGATGATGTCCTGTCCCCGGCTGATTTCCCGCAGGTGTTCAACCCCCCGGTCCAGAATGTCCAGCGCTTTTTCTACCTCCTGCCGGAACAGCCTGCCCTCCCGGGTCAGCGCCACGTTGCGCCCCACCCGCTCGAACAGCGTCACGCCCAATTCCCGTTCCAGCGCCCCAATGGCATGGCTCAGACTGGGCTGGGTAATGTTCAGCTCTGCTGCAGCCTGGGTGTAGTGCTCCAGCCGGGCAAGGGTGGCAAAATAGCGCAGCTGATACAGATTCATTTTCTTATCACCTCTTTCTTGAAATTATAGATGTTTTCTATAGAAAAAGCAAGAATCATTCATTTGATTTTCACCGTTTTCCGCAGTATGATAGCACAGACAAGAGTATCTCTGAACGTGAAAGGGACGGTATCCCATGAATCATCTGTATAAAAAATCCTTTTCCGGCGAATATGCCCTGCTGCTGAGCATGATGTTGGACAGCCTGGGTGTGGAAATGCAGGTCCGAAGCGGCGTCGGCATCTCCTGCATCTCCTCGGTGCCCTATGTGCTGAGCCGGATTTTTCCTGTTTGTTCCTTTGGCACCTGGAACTACCTGTCTCAGATCTTCATTCTGCTGGTGCTGGTGCTGTGCACCCGCCGTTTCAAGCCGGGTTACCTGATTTCTGTGGGTCTGTCCTTCCTGTTCGGAACGCTGCTGGACGTGTACGCCGGCCTGATTCCCGCTCCCGACACCGTACCGGGCAAGGGGATTCTGTTCCTCGCCGGTCTGCTCATTGTGTGCTTCAGCATTTGGATGCTTCAGCGCTGCCTGTTGCCCATCCTCCCCTTTGACACCTTCACCCGGGATATGACGGAATGCTTCCATCTGAGCTTTCCCAAATTCAAAACCGCTTTCGACCTGACCTGTCTGAGCATCAGCGTGGCTCTGTCCCTGCTGTGCTTTGGCCATCTGGTGGGCGTCGGATTCGGCACCTTCTTCGGTGCATTCTTCACCGGCAGCATCGTTGCCGCCATCACCCGGGTCATGGACCGGCACATCAGCTTCTGCATCAAGTACCACACCATGGAGCGGTTTGCATAATTCCCATTTTAATGAACAAGAGGCTGCCTCTCGACGATTTCTCGTTCTGAGGCGGCCTCTTCTGTCATTGTATCTTATCTTTTGGATTTTCTTCCCTTGAAGTCCGCCTCGATCCGGGACTTCCACCCCGCCCCCATGGGTGCAGTGCAGCGGCGGACGTGGGTAATGGCATCGCTGACCACTTCGTAGTTCAGCGCAGTGCCCTCTGCATCCGGGTGGTAGTTCACCGCCCTGTCCGCCCCGATGCCAAAGCGTCCGGCGGTGGTGATGGCGTCGATGTTCGCCCCCAGAAAAAGGAACTCCCAGCCCTGCTGCTTCTCATACTCTACCATAGAGCGGATTTTCTCGTAATGGAACTCCCGGCTGGCGTTTTCCATGCCGTCCGTGATGATGACGAACAAAACCTTATCCGCCCGCTTTTCGGGGACGGTGTGGCGCTGGACACTGGCGATTTTGTGGATGGTCCTGCCGATGGCGTCCAGCAGCGCGGTACAGCCTCGGACGTAGTATTCCTTCTCCGTCATGGGCGCCATGTCGTGAATACTGATGCGATCATGGAGCAGCTCGTACTTATCGTCGAAGAGCACCGTGGTGACGGTTGCCTCTCCGTCCTCCTTCTTCTGCTTGGTCAACATGGAATTGTAGCCGCCGATGGTGTCGGACTCCAGTCCGCTCATGGAGCCGCTGCGGTCAAGGATGAACACCAGTTCGGTGCGATTTGTCTTTTTCATATGAATTCCTCCTGTCACTGACAAATTGGGGTTCCTTTGTTGTAACGGAAGGATATCATTTCTCACCGGTCCGGTGGTCGCTTGGAAAGCGACAAATGAAAAAGGTCACGCGCCCAGCAGCTTCTGGTCAAAGGCGAACAGCGCCTCGTTGATCTCAAAGATGTTGTAATTGCCCTCCGTGATAAAGTACTCAATGATTACATCGGATTTGCTGCTGCGGGACAGGGCGTAGCCCGCCCGGCCCAGCAGATCTTTCGTCTCGTCCAGGTTCAGACGCAGCGCGATGGCCAGGGCAATGGCCGTCTGTTTGCTGGGATTGTAGCTCTCTTTCCGGAGCTTTGAGAACAGTCTCCGGTCCATATTCGCCCGTTTATAGACCTCCGTGTCGGTCATGCCCTTCTCGTCAATCAGTCGGAACAGCATCCGGGAGAAGGACTCGTCCAGATGGAACAGCAGGTCCTTCAGGGACCGTTTTTTTCCGGTGGCCTTGGGGGCCGGAGCAGCATTTTTTGCCAGGGCAGCGGGCATGCTCCCGGCAAAGGGCAGGGCGTCCGGCGCTTCAGCGGTCTGCTCTTGGCCGTAATCCGTCTCCTGTTCCCTGATCTGCTGCCGCTGAACGGAAAATTCTGTCGCCGTTCTCCGGTCGTAGGGATGGGCATCCACGTAATGGTCGTCAATATAGGCCCGAATGCGGGCAAACAGCTTTTCCCCCAGCGCCACGCTGCTGCGGCCGAACACGATCAGGTACACCTGCATCTCGTGGTCCATCAGGAATTCCTGAATGGCGGTGACGGCAATGCGGAATGCCTCCTCCTTGGGGTAGCCATAGATCCCGGAGGAGATCAGAGGGAACGCGATGGACTGGCAGCCGTACTCCAGCGCCAAATTCAGGGAGGAGGTATAGCAGCTTTTCAGCAGCGCAGCCTCATTCTGTCCTCCGCCCCGCCAGATGGGACCCACAGCGTGAATCACATACCTGGCCGGCAGCCCAAACCCCGGCGTAATCACAGCACTGCCCACATCGCAGTGGCCGATGCTCCGGCAGGCGTGTTCCATCTCGTCATATCCGGCAGCGGAGAAAATGGCGCCGCAGACCCCGCCGCCTGCCATCAGGGCGCTGTTTGCCGCGTTGACAACCGCATCCACCTGCATTTTTACAATATCGTTGCGAATCAGTTCAAATGGCATAAGGACCCTCCTTTGACTCTGTGTATACAGCAGCGGCCGGCTCATTTCCGAACCGGCCGCTGACTGTTTGGCTGTCTATCAGCCAGTTTTCATTGATATGACTTGGCGGAGCCGCCGGTCAGGTCAGTTGGACTTGACCCGGACCACAACCTCCACGCTGGTATCGCCGCTGGTGCAGGTAACGGTGGTCTGGCCAACGCCGGTGGCCTTTACGTAACCGCTGCTGTCCACAGAGGCAACGCCAGAGTTGGCGCTGGACCAGCTGTAGCTGCCGCTGCCGCCGGAGGGGCTGAACTGGTAGCCCTCACCCACGTGGACCAGGGTAATATCGTAGTACTGGAGCGTAATATTTCCCTTCTTCTCCTCTTCTTCCTTCTTTTTCCGCTCCTCTTCCTTCTTCTTTTTCTCTTCCGCTGCCTTTCGTTCTTCCTCTTCCGCAGCTTTCCGCTCTTCCTCTTCCTTCTTTTTGCGCTCCTCTTCCTTCTTCTTTTTCTCTTCGGCCTTCTTCTTTGCTTTCTCTTCTGCCTTCTTTTTCTCTTCGGCCTTCTTCTTTGCTTCCTCTTCTTCCTTCTTCTTGGCATCGCTGTCATTCTGCTCTGCCTTGGCTTCTCCCAATGTGCCGTTGGCGTAGTGGCTGGTCACAGAGTCAGAGCCGCCGTCCCCTGCCGCAGCGCCGCTCTTGCAGCGGATGATGCAGCGGTAGCTGATGTCTCCGGCGGAAACCGTCACGTTGCACTCGCCCTTGCCCACGCTGGTCACCTTGCCGTCGGAAGTCACCACCGCCACGCTCTTGTTGTCTGTGGTCCAGGTCAGGTCGCCTTCCCAGTCGGCGGGCTCCACCGTCACCTTGAACTGGTGGCTCTCCCCGTCATTGACCAGAGTCAGATCGTTGAAATCCAAATGGATGGCCTTCGGCGGCACAGCTGCGGGCTGCTCCTCCTGTTTCGTCTCTTCCTTCTTCGGCTCCTCTTCCTTTGCCGGTGCGCTGGCAGAGGCGTCAGGAGCCGCCTTCGCGTCAGCACTGGTGTCTGCCGGGTCCGCAGGTTCCGAGCTGCTGGCCGGCACAGCAGGCGCCGCAGGCAGTCCGGAGGACAGCAGCTTTACGCCCATTACCACCACCGTCAGCAGCGCCACGATCAGCAGCACCGAGATGATCAGCAGCGCCACCCGGGACAGGGTGCTGCCAGCCTCTCCAAAGCCGCCGCCGTACTGTGTGACCGAGCTCTCACTGGCAGCGTTATTCAGATTATTCGCGGTGTCCTCGCCGCAGTGAGGGCAGTTGGGCAGAGAAGGGTCATAATAACCATCACAATTTTTACAATGAAGCAGGCTCTCGCTTTCATGATCTCTGTTTTTCATAAGCAGTCTCCTGTATACACCCAAACGGGTTATTTCTCTGCCTTTCATCATACCGTTTTTTTGGGAAAGCGTCAATCATTGAATTTCACAATCTTGGGAATCCCCGGCCAATTCTCCGCCGCTCCCGGTGAATGGTATTTTTTACCGTTGAACGCCAAACCCCGCTGTTTCCCTGACAAATTTCAAAAATACAGACACTGCACAATAAAGAAAGCGCTCCCCCTTCTGCCCCAGTGTGTTCCGCTCCCTCCCTTGACCCCCGGGAATTCTTTCGATATAATGACACCAAAGCTTATTTGCAAAAAGGAGACCGTCATGCCTAAGAAGAACGACCCCGCCGCCGTGCTGGGGAAAAAATACCAGGATGCCATCCGCTCTTACAGCCGTCTGCTGGGGGATCCCACGCTGAAGCTGGATTTCACTCAGGAGGCAGACGCCTACTTCCGGCGCTGCGCGCTGGGGGTCTGGTCCCACGGCGGACCGGTGACGGAGCTTCACGTGCGGGCCTACAACTCCATCTGTTCTCCCGGACATGTTCCCACCCAGGCGCTGTTCTTTGAGTTGGCTGCCAATGTGGCAGACCCTCCTCCCTTCCAGGAGCCGGGCTTCTTCCGGGAGCTGGTGGCCGCCGATAAAAGCACCGGCATGAATCGGGTGAAGCAGTTCATCGACCTGTGCTCCCTTGTGCTGTCCCTGTTTGCCAGCATTGATGACAATTTCTCCTCGGACGAGGCAGATTATATCACGGAGTGCCTGGCTCTGCTCACCGCCTCCGGAGACGGCGCTCCGATGCGTCCGGCCTCCTCCAATCCCGCTCCCAAGGCGGCTCCCGCCCAGGGCAAGGATTCTCCCGACGGACAGACGAAGGAGGAAAAGCCCCTTCCCACCGCCAAGGAGCTGCTGGCCCAGCTGGACGAGCTGTGCGGCCTGGAAAAGGTGAAAAAAGACGTCCGGAGCCTGATCAACCTGATCAAAATCCGCAAGCTGCGGAAGGAAAACAACCTTCCCATCCCGCCTATGAGCCTGCACCTGGTCTTCATGGGCAACCCCGGCACCGGCAAGACCACTGTCGCCCGCCTGCTGGCAGGGCTGTACCGGGCCATCGGCGTGCTTCCCAAGGGGCAGCTGGTAGAGGTGGACCGCTCCGGACTGGTGGCTGGTTATGTGGGACAGACCGCCATCCAGACCCAGAAGGTCATTCAGTCGGCGCTAGGTGGCATCCTGTTCATTGACGAGGCCTATTCTCTGGCCAACGGCGCGGAAAATGACTTCGGGCGGGAGGCCATCGACACCATTCTGAAGGCTATGGAGGACCACCGGGATGAGCTGGTGGTGATTGTGGCCGGCTACCAGGGCCCCATGGGAAAGTTCCTGTCCTCCAATCCCGGCCTGGAATCCCGCTTTAACAAGTATTTTTACTTTGACGACTACACCGGCGACGAGCTGCGTCAGATCTTTTTGGGCATGTGCAAAAAGAACAGCTACAAGCCCGACGAGGCGCTGGAAGCCTACCTGCCGGAGTTCTTTAACGAGATGTACGAGACCCGGGACGACAACTTCGGCAACGGCCGGGACGTACGCAACATCTTTGAGAAGCTCATCGCCCTTCAGTCCAACCGGGTGGCCCAGATGGAAAATGTCACCGTGGACGACCTGATGACACTGACCAAAGCAGATTTTGACGCTTTGGAAGAAGAAGCATAACAACATGACAAAAGCCCTCCTCTGTGACCCAGAGGAGGGCAGTTTTTATGGAATCAGGCGTCGATGTCCCGGCCGGTGATAAAGCCGTTCAGCGGCTGGTACAGCACCGCAAACACCACCAGCGTGATGATGATGTTGGGACCCATGTACAGAATGTTGTACAGCGCGGAGTAGATCCAGGGATTGTTCATAGGCAGGCCCACAAACACATCCGGCATATAGGCCGCCCAGATGGTGGCGCCCACCACCCAGTGGACAAACCAGCGGGCCGCGCCGGCAATGAGGGTGCCGGTGAAAATGCCGCCCCGAGCGCCCTTCATCAGTCCTGCCAGGCCCAGCACAGTGAAAGCCAGCAGGTAGTCACCGATGATGGACTGCCAGCCGATGGCGAAACCGCCGTCCAGCATGAACTGGAGCACGCCGAACACAAAGCCAGCCATCAGACCGGACCCCACGCCCCAGCGGACGGCAAACAGCACCAGCGGAACCATGGCCAGCACAATGGAGCCGCCCCAGGGCATCTCCCACAGCTTAAACATGCTCAGCACCTGGGCAGCGGCCACCATCAGGGCGCCCTCCACCAGCATACGGATACGAAGACGGGAATTCATAACGAAAACCTCCTTAAAAAATAGAAATACCGCATTGCTCAAAGACAGCGCGGTAAGGAGGGGCATGACACCCCGTCTGGTTGTAGCTTCCTACGCCGGCATTGTCCGGATCAGGTCAAAGGGACAAGAATCAACCAATTCCATCTCAGCCGGACCTACGTCCAGCGCCCCTGCTTGATGCAAAATATGCGGTTACTGCTATTATACACCTTTCGAGGGTTTTGTCAACGGTTTGTCTGACAAAAACAGAAATCCTCAATTTCCACTGTGCTTCATGTCCCCTCAATACAGTCAAACTCCCTCTCCAGTCACCCAGAGAGGGAGTTTTGTGTCCTATAACGGCAAATATGCTTTATCGTTCCCCGTTTGCCCGTCAGGAGCATAAAAGGTTCGGGGTTCTTCAGGGGGACTTTCCAAAGTCCCCCTGAGCGGGTGCAGGGCAGCGCCCTGCCGGGGTTCGGGACAGAGTCCCGACTCAGCCGAACACCGCCAGCAGGAAACCTGCTGCCACAGCAGAACCGATGACGCCA
>CAMNOL010000010.1 GCA_946546815.1 uncultured Oscillospiraceae bacterium | reverse complement strand
CGGTCCGTCTGCTCCCTGGGCCAGCTCTGCCGCACATCAAAGGCGATCTCGCTCTGCATCCCCTCCAGCGCAGCCTTCACCTGCTGACGGGCGTCCACCAGCGTCCACTCTGCCTCTGTCATCGGTCCACCTCCTGTCACCACAGCCGCTGCAGGAACAGCATCCGGTGTCCGGGCCACTGCTGAATCTTCCGCAGCTCATATACCCCGCCGTTCACCACCACCCGGTCGTACACCGACAGCTCCAGTTCGCTGAACAGGGCGCCCTGCAGAATCTCCCGATACCGCTCTCCCTGCTCCGACAGCTCCGCTCCGCTGGTCAGCCTTCCGCTGTCCCGGATTCCGCCCAGATCCTGCCAGCACACCGCGTCCGGGCTGCCGTCCTCCACCACTGCGTCCGGATGGTCCATGTCGTACACACTTACAGCCTCGCCGTACCGGTCAGTTTTCCACCTCCGACGGTGGAGCGCATAGCCCTTTCGCCACGCCCCAGGGGTTTTCCCGTTCAGCATGAGACCCTCCGGTAGCGGTTCAGGCTGTCCAGAATCTCCCGGACATCCCGCCGGTACTCCTCCGGGGTGAATCGGGTCTCGCTCTCACTGATCTGGCCCTCGGCATAGCTTCTGACCTGCACGCCGTCCTCCTGGGCCAGGTCGTAGCGGAAGTACACCGCTGCCAGCTCCACCACCTTGCCCTGCATCCGCTCTTCCAGCTCGTCCAGGTTCAGCTCCAGCAGGATTTCCGCCTCGGCATCCAGCAGCTCATCCTCCAGCAGCGCCAGCACATCCTCATCCGGCTCCTCCAGCCCCAGCTTCCGCATCAGCCGCTCCTGCAGGGCCTCCATTACCTCGTCTGTCATCTCCGTTCCTCCCTTCTTTGGAATGGTTTGATATTCACCGCTGCCGCACAGCAGAACCGGTAGAATCCGCACCGGATTTTGGCTTTCAGCCAGATTCTCCCTCACCTCTGTTCCGCTGTGCGGCCTGTCTCTTACTTGTCCACCGTCATCACGGCCAGCGCGCCGGGCTGCACCACCTTGGCGCCGTAGACGTGCAGGCCCTTCACCGCATCAGAGAAGTTCTTCTCCAGACGGTAAGCCTCCAGCTCCACCAGCTGCTCAGCGAAAGCGCCGCCGGCGTTGGTGCCTGCCAGTACCTTGTAGTGCTGGCCGTTGGTGTTGGGCACGTTGTTGCTCAGGTGGATCTGGAAGCCGGCGGCCTCACCAACCACGCCGCCCTGGAGCACCGCCTGGTTGTAGCCGGTGCCGTTGCCCACAAAACGCTCGTCCTTCAGCAGCAGCGCGTGGTACCAGGGGGGAATCACCGCCCAGCGGCCCAGCATGGGCACGTTGTTTTCGCTGAGCACCGTGCCCAGGTCCACCAGATAGTCATAGGCGTTGGCGGCGGTGGGCTTCACCGCGTTGCTGTCGCCGTAGAGCACATTCTCCGCCTTGCAGCCGCTGACCAGCAGCTGGGCCAGATAGCGGTCGATCTCATCGTTGATGCCGTAGCTGGCCCGCTGCATGGCGCTGTCGATGAGCTTGGGGTTGGACTGGGCGTTGTTGATGTCCTTCACCTGGAAGTTGAAGTACTTGGCCTTGTCGATGACCAGATTCTGCTGCTCGCCGTCCAGCTCCTCGGGGTCCTCGATTTCGGTGCCGTCGTAGTCCCGGATGGTGATGCTGCCCAGCTGGTTGATATGAACGGTGTCGCCGAAGGCCTTGATGTCGCCCTCATAGTCCCGGTTCATCAGGCCGGCGTAAACGTGGATGTTGTCCAGGTGCTCCAGCAGCCGTGCGGACCACACCTCGGGAATAAAGTTGTCAAATGCCATAGAATTCTCCTTTCAAAGTTCGTTTTATGCCCCTCTGTGTTCGGAATGGACTCTCACTTTTTCAGTGCGCCGGCGATCTCCTCCCACCGGGCGTTGATCTCCTTTGCACTCATGCTTCTCAGGCTCTCCCTGCTGATGCCTTTGGGCTTTGCCGGCTCCCTGGGCGCGCCCTTTCCCCGCATCCGCCGGGCGATCTCCGCCTTCAGGCTCTGCTGGAACAGCGCCTCAAACCGTTCCACCCGGTCCAGGCTCTCCGCCTCGTCCTCGCCGGTGAGAAAGTCCGCAAATTCCTCGCTGAGTCCCCGCTCAGCCAGTTCCGCAGCCACCAGCCGCTCCAGCTTCTGCCGGGCAAAGGCAGCCTTTTCCGCTTCCAGCGCCCGGCGTTCCGCCTCCAGTGCCTCCCGCATCAGCATTGGCCGCTCCTGCTCAGGCTCTGCCTGCAGTTCCTGCTCCATAATCTCCTGCTCCTCCATTGACTGCTTCTCCCTCCTTTGTTTTCTGTTCCCGGATGTTTTTCAGCGCCTCCGCCGGGTCCCGGATAAACCACAGCTGGCTCAGCAGCGTCTGGTCGTCCACAATCCCCTGCAGCCGGGTCACCAGGTCGATGACGCCGCCCTCGTCGATGGGCATATTCACCGTGAACACCACGTCCACCTCGTTGCCCTCCACCGGGTCCATCTCCCCCATGACGTACAGCCACCGGTTGTACAGCTTCAGCCGCTCCTTCAGCCCCTTCTCCATCCGGCGCATCTTGTTTTTCACCATCAGGTTCATGGTCAGCAGCTTCAGCTTCAGCGCCTGTCCGGAGCTGTTTCCGGCGAACTTCTCGTCGCTCATGTCCACCGTCATGGTCATCTTGTGCATCTCCCGCACCAGCGCATCCGCCAGCACCTGTACCCCGGCCTCGTCAAAGGTTTTCTGGATGTACTCCGCCCGGGCGTCCAGCGGCGCGCCGTCCAGGAATTTCTCCCGGGCCAGCCGTCCTTCGTCGCCCTCCCGCAGCGTCATGCCGAAGAACACCAGCAGCGCATCCACAAACTTCTTTTTGTCCGTCAGGCGGTCGCTCATCAGCCCGTCATAGGCGTCGATGAGGCTGATGATCTGCTCAAAGTCCCCCTGCCGTTCTCCGTTGTTCTCGTAGGCGATCACCGGCACCTCACCGAAAAAGTGCTCCTCGGTCTCGCCCCACTGGGAAAACACCGCTGTTTTCAGGTCCGCGCTCCGATAGTGCTTCACCGTCCGGTCCGTGTACACCGTCACCGCATAGTACCGCTCACCGGTGACGCTTTCCCGCCGGTCCCACACCAGCGCAAAGAGCTTGTTGTGCTCCACCGTGGAATCGCACACCAGAATGCCGCACCGGGGGTCGATGCAGGCGCTTCTGGGCCTGGGCTTCTCCCCGCTGGAGGCGTAACACAACTCCAGGCAGTCACCAAAGGTGCCCATTTCCCGTCCGATCTCCTGATCCACCTCACTGATGTGCTGTGCATCGTAGCACTCCAGCACCGGGCACAGGTCAACGACTTTCTTTCCCTCTGCCCCATGCCTGTTCCGGCTCACCTGGTTGGCGTCGTACTTCACCGGCTCGCCCAGATAGTAGCCCAACCCTGTGTCCACCACGTATTTGGCGTAATTCACCGCCACCTGTACCTCGTCGGGATTCTTCCTGCCTTTCAGGTTGGGGTGCTCGCCCCGGTAGTACTCCTCCAGCCGCTGATACCGTCCGGCGGCCCGCTCGGCCCGCTCCACCAGATACCGCAGCACCTCCGGAGGCAGGTCCTCCACGTCCGGCACCTCTTCCCGGTCCAAATACCAGATCAATTTCTCACTTCCCTTCTTTCCATTTACAGCCGCTCCGGCCTCCTTCTGACCCGGGCCTGCGCCCGCATCAGCACCGTGCTGACAAAATACCGCACCGCGTCCATACAGTGGTCGTGCTCCTTCACCGGCCGGTCCACTCCTGCCGCCGCCGCGTCCTCGTCCCAGACATAGGAGCGAAATTCCTGAATGGTCTGGGTACACTCCCGGCTGAACAGCAGCTTTCCCTCCCGGAGCAGTCCGCTGACGCTGCGGATTCCGTCCAGCACCCGGTTGTCCGCCGCCTGTACCGGCAGCCCGTTTTTTCTCAGTTCTGTGATAAAACTGGCTGCGGATGGGTCAACTATCACCGTTTGGAGATTGTAACCGGTTAAAAAAAGCTGCAGGTCCTCTGCATACTCTCCGTCGGTCTTCTGGCGCCGGCGTTTCCGCCCGTCCCAGCAGTACTCCTTCCGGCAGATCCACCGTTCCCCGGATTTTTCTCTCTGCCAAAGCAGGAACACCGTGGGGTTTCTGGTGCCGTAGTCCACGCTGACATAGCATCGCCCCTCTGTCTCCGGCAGCTGGTCCGAAACGTGCCGGGCCGGGTCAAATCCGTCGTACACCAGTCCGTCTGCGGAAACCCACAGTCCCCGGACATACCGGTCGTAAAACACCCCGCTGTACATCCGTTCATAGCGCTCCCGCACCTGACGGCTGAGGCTGGGGTTGTCCTCCATGGTGAAGTGCAGATGCAGCAGGTGTTTTTCTCCGCACCGCTTCACCCACTCCGTGTAAAACCAGTGGTCCGGTCCCGCCGGATTACAGTTGAACCAGAACTTGGACCCCTCTACGCTGCACCGTGCCAACGCCTGTTCCACAAAGGAACGGGGCATCAGCGCCGCCTCGTCCAGCAGCACCCCCGCCAGCGTCATGCCCTGAATCAGGGTGTAACTGCTCTCGTCCTTGCCTCCGAAGAGGTAATAGGTGTTCTGCCGTCCGTTTCCGGTCACCGTGATCCGGTTCTCACTGCGCCGCTCCTGAAAGGTGTAAATGCCCTCCAGCCACTTGGGCAGCAAATCCGTCACATTTCTCCGCAGCGCCTCAATGGTCTTGCCGCAGATGGCAAACTGCTCCCCGTCAAACCGGGTCATGCTCCACAGCAGAAACCCCACCGACATGGAAAGGGTCTTGCCGCTGCGCACGCTGCCGTCACAGATCAGGCCGTCATAACCGGCCAGCTCACTCCTGTTCCACCAGGTCAGCGCGGTTTTCTGCCTCAGGCTGAAGCTCTGGTATCGCATCGCGGTCCAACTCCCCTTCCAGTTGTTCGAACAGGTTGTTCTCCGGCTGTCGGCCCGCCGCGACTGCGTCACCCCACTTTTCCGGCCTGCGCTTTTTCAGCCACAGGGAGATGGCGCTCATGTCCGGTCCCACCTGCTTGGTGGTCTCCACCTCCTTGCGCTCTCCCTTGGGGTTGATTTCCACCTTTCGCTCGGTGCTCTCATAGCCCAGTGCCTTTTTCAGCAGCGCGCTCTCCACCTGGTAGTCCGTGACTTCACCGTCCGTTTCCAGCGCCAGCCCCAGCTCCGGGGACTTTTTCAGCCAGCTCCGCAGCGTCCCGGCACTGATGCCCATGCGCCCAGCAATCTGCTCTTCACTCAGTCCCTCCCTCCGCCAGCCTTCCAGCAGTGCCAGCCTGTCAGGCGTTGTCCAATCCTTCGCTTTCTTCATCTAATCCTCCTTTCCTTTGGAGCTGTCCCGATTATAGAACAACCGTTCTAATTTGACAAGTGCAAAACTTCAACTTGCAGGAATTTTTTTCAATTTGCCTCCGGCAGAACAAAAAAGCGAGGGCACCGTCTCCGATGCACTCGCTTTTCCTGACATAATAGAAACTTCGGATCAGTTTTTTCCGAACCTGGCCATCATACTGGCCACAAACTGATTGGCGCTTCTGGGACTTCTGCTGGGATGCCGCACGTCCCACTTCACCGCCTCCGCCTGAATGGTTTCGCGGTCGATGTTCAGCCCCTTGGCCGCGGCCAGCTCCTCCGCCATCTGAATGAACTGGAACTTGTTCAGCTCCGAAAAGAGAATCCGCAGTCCGAACCGCTCCGCAAGAGAGGTCTTGTCCTGAATGGTCTCATTGGCGTCGATCTCGTCCCCGTTCCGGTCGGAGAAGTTCTGGCGCACCAGATGCCGCCGGTTGGAGGTGCAGTACACCGCCACGTTGGCCGGGCGGGGCTCCAGTCCCCCCTCCAGAATGGTTTTCAGGCTGGAAAAGGTCTTGTCCTCCTTGTCAAAGGACAGGTCGTCAATGAAGATAATAAACTTCTGGGGGCGGTCTGCCAGCAGCCGCACCAGCCGGGGCAGCGCTCCCAGCTCCTCCTTGGGCACCTCCACCAGCCGCAGCCCTTCAAACTCCGGCATGCTCAGCATCGCCTTCACCGTGGCGCTCTTGCCAGTGCCGCTGGCGCCGTACAGCAGCACATTGTTCACCTGTGCTCCCGCCATCAGCGCCCGGGTGTTCTCGATGACCTGGCTGCGCTGGCGCTGGTAGCCCCACATCTCTTCCTCGTTCAGAAAATCCGGATGGGGCACCGGATGCAGCTCGCCGTTCTGCCAGACAAAGGCCTTGTAGCGGGCGAACCAGCCGCACCCGTTGACCTGATAAAACCGCTTCAGCTCCTCGTAGCTGATATGGCCGCCCACATTCCACTCCGGCAGGCCCTCAATGGTCTGGCCCCAGCTGGGCGGACTCAGCGCAACCAGTCCCCCCTTCAGCGCGGCGCAGGGCAGGTTCACCACCACATTCAGCAGGTCAATGTCGTGTTTTGCGGCATTTTCCAGCATCCCGCTGGCGGTTCCCTTGGCTACGGCGTTGGCAAAGGGGGACTCATCATAGCGCAGGTGATCCATGATATACTTGGGCAGGCTGTCATAGCCCTCCTCCACCAGTGCGTAAAACACGCTGGTATAGCTTTCGATGTCGCTCTCGCTGTATTCCAGCTTCCGCATCAGATGCTTCAGCGCTTTCATGGGCTTCCGCTCCAGCAGCCCGCGATAAGCAGTCAGGCTGCAAAGGCTTGCGTATAAATTCAGTTCCATACTGCTCTCTTTTTCTCAATCTGAACGTTGTATTGTGGTTACTCTCCCAGCTCCACCGTCACTGTAATGGTCTGGCTCACAGGGTTCCCCCGGGTTCCATCCTCCAGAATCGGAATGGAGGTAATGGTCAGCTGATGATCGTTCTGCTTCCAGTGCTCTGTCACGTCCCAGCCTGTGGACTCTCCCGGTGCCACCCCTTCGCTGGAGAACAGCACTGTCCCCTTTCGGTCGGTGAGCTCAAACTGAAAACTCACGGTGTTCTCTTTGCTGTTTTCCAGCAGGATCACCCGGTCCTCGGCGTCAAAATACTGGTCCACAAAGCCCGGATACTGGATGTACAGCGGCTCTTCCTCCACGATCTCAGCGCTGGCAGAGGCCGCCGGCTCTGTCTCTCCCGTGTGCTGTCGGTCTCCTCCGCAGCCGCACAGCACCAGGGCCAGCAGCAGCGTCAGCACCACATATCTCAGTCTTCTTCCCGTTCCAGTCATAAGCACCCTCCTGTGCAGCAGTGTTCTGCTTCAAAATTATATCTGATTTTCCTGGCATTGACAAGAGAAAATAATTTGACGGATTTTCTCCCGGCTGGTAAACTGATGTCAAAAAAATACTTCCGTCTCAGGTGATTTTATGAATAAAACCGAGCTTTTAAACCGTCTCTCCTCCACACCGGAGGAGCGGCTGCTGCTCTCCCGGGCGCTGGATCAGCTCCGGCTGGCGGATCTCCGTTCCATTCCGGCTCACACCGGTTTTCTCTCTCCGGCGGAGGCCGGCGCCATCCGGCGGCTCAGCCAGGAGGTGGGCGGCCCGTCTCTGTCCCTCATCGGCGGCTACGAAGATGCGGAGCGCCGCCGGGGCATTTTTCTCCCGGACTGGTATCAGCCGGAGGACCTGGACCCGGCAGAGTTTCTCTCCGCTGTCCGGGCCAGCTGGTTTGCCTCCCACACCCTGACCCACCGGGACTTTCTGGGCGCTCTCATGGGGCTGGGTCTGAAACGGGATGCCATTGGCGATATTCTGGTCAGTGAGGGCAGCTGCGATATTCTGCTGCTGCCGGAGCTGCAGTCCTTTGTCACCGACAATCTGGACTATGCGGGCCATGAAAAGCTCCATGTCCAGCCGGTTTCTCTGGAAAATCTTCACTTTCCCCCGCAGAAAGTGAAAGTCATTCATGACACCGTCGCCTCCCTCCGGCTGGATGCGGTGGCCGCCTCCGGCTTCGGTCTGAGCCGCTCCAAACTGGCAGAGCTGGTCCGCTCCGGCAAGGTAACCGTCAACTGGCAGAGCGTCACCCGCACGGACTTTCCGCTGTCTGAGGGCGCGGTCATCTCCTGCCGGGGTCTGGGCAAGTGCAGACTCACCCAGGTGGGGGCGCTGAGCCGCAAGGGCCGGGTAAATGTCACCCTGGAGCGGCTGCTGTGACGCCGGTTCTGCGCCCTGTCCAGTGAAACACTGTTCCCTGAGAATCTGTTCCATCTGTGATTTTATCTTTCTCGACGCTCTGTTTTATGCTATAATGACTTATCGTACTTTTCACAGCAGGAGGTGAATCCCTTGAACATGATCGTCCTTGATCTGGAATGGAACACGGTTTCTTCCGGCGGCAGCGCCGAGTCAAAGCAGCATTTTGACGAAATCATCCAGATCGGTGCGGTGCGTCTGGACGAGGATTACACCCCTGCCGACACCTTTAACGCCTACGTCCGCAACCAGTCCGGCAGTCTCAGCCCCATCATCTCCCAGCTGGTCCATCTGACCGATGAGGATCTGGCTTCCGCTGAGGAGTTCCCCTCTGTGGCACGGCGGTTTCTGTCCTGGTGCGGCGACTCCCCCCGCTTTTTCACCTGGAGCAATTCCGATGTCCCGGTGCTCCGGCAGAACCTCCGCCGGTACGGACTGAAGGCCTCCCTCCGCCGGGCCTATAACGTGCAGTTTGCCTACTCCATCCTGAAAATGAACAACACCAGCGCGGTGGCGCTGAATAAGGCGGTGGAGGCCTTTGGCCTGTCTCAGGAGCAGCCCTTCCACAGCGCCCTCTCCGACGCCGTTTACACCGCTCAGGTCATGGAGCTTCTGTGGAAGGAGTTTGGCGGCAAGATCCACGAAAACTATTTGTACAGCCAGCTTCAAAAGCTCCGGGCCGCGAAAAAGCAGCAAACGAAAGCTCCGCTGCGCCCAAAGCTGAAAACAGCGGAGAGCTTTGAGGCGTGGCTTCAGGCTCCGGGCCGTTACAGCGTCTCCCGCCAGCACCGCCAGCTGCCCTGCAACAGCCACCGAAAGGCCTACTTCCGCCAGACCGGCACCCGGACCTTCACCTGCCCCCGTTGCAAGCGGACCTATTCCGGCACAAAGTGGCTTCAGATTCAGGAAAACCGCTACGCCAACCATTTTTCCTGCGGCAAGCACGGCACCTATTACGCCCTCATGCGGCTGCGCAGGAAGAACCCCTATCTGTGGGAGGGCATTGTGGACCTCTACACGGAGGCGGACAGCCCCTGGCTCACTCGTTGGGTCAACGAGCATCCGGAGCAAACATAAATCCCGAAGCATGCTTCGCTTCGGGATTTTTCCTGTTTTATGTTGGTTTGCTCCGAACCTTCTGTCAGCTCCGATGCCTGCCAAATCCCAGCAGATACCAGAATCCGCTGAGCAGAATGATAAGGCACAGCCCCACCAGCGTTCCGATGCAGCCGCCGGAAAAGTCGATCCACACATCCCGGACGCTGCCGCTCCGATCCAGCACAAAGGTCTGAATGGTCTCGTCCATATTGGCGATCAGCAGCACCAGAAACAGCGGCCAGCTGATGTGCCGGATATAGTGCCGGGTGTACACCCGCAGGCACAGGGTAAACCAAAAGGCCAGCAGCATGAATTCGCTGAAATGGGCCAGCTTTCGGATCATCAGGTAGGAGAGGGGGGCAATGCCCGCCTTTCCCAGCCACCCGTTGATGAGTGCGGCAACCTCCTGACTCCGGGCAGAAGAAGCTGCGCCGATCTCCAAAGAGTTTGCGAAGATAAAAATGGTTGTTCCCACCGCAAAAAAGGTGAAAATAATACGAAACAGCACCAGCAGAATCCCTGCGGCGGCAGAAGTCTTTCGTTCAGCCATAGCGTCACAGTTCCTTTCCGTCCCGCGCACCGGGACAGCCGCATTATATACCACTGCCTCCGATCCGCACAAGCGTTTTAACAGAAATTTAAGATTCTTTTTCCATTATGACCGAATTGCGGGAAAAACGCCCTGTATTTTGTCTAACATTCAAAAAAATACCGGTTGCATTTTGCATTTCCCTCTGCTACAATCAAACCATCATCTGAAACAGGGAGGGAACCATCACGGACCATCATTGTAAAGACGACACGTCCGGGCCCAGTATGTTGGGGGCGTGTCTGCTGATCGGCATCGGCTGCGTCAGCGCAGTTGCCCTGACCAACGGGCTGTGTGCGCTGGGCGGACTGGTGCTGGGTGTGCTGCTGACCGTGGCGCGCAGCTGAGCAAAACGCCCCGCCCCTCAGGAAATACCGCCTGCCCTGCAGGCTCAGAGTCCATCTCCTCCGAGATGTTCTTCCACGCGCCCGGCCGTTATGGCCGGGTTTCGTTTTCCCTTACCGTCCTTCGGACCTCCGCGGTCCTGATTCACTGCAAAGGAGTCTCATTTTATGGCCATTACCCAAGAAAAAATCAGCCGCATCAACGAGCTGGCCCACGCCTCCAAGGAGCGCGCCCTGACCCCGGAAGAAAAAGAGGAGCAGGCCGCGCTGCGTCAGGAGTACATCGCCGCCGTCCGGGCCTCTCTCCGGGGACAGCTGGACCACACCTATGTGATAGACCCCAAAACCGGCAAAAAGACCCCGGTCCGGGAGGCAAACGCCGCCGCCCGGCGGACAGGCAGGCCCGGTGTTAAAATCAAGCTCAAATAATACGCAGAGTTGTGGATAACCCTGTGCAAACCAGTGCAAAAACCTGAACAGCACAAAAACTCCGGTTCCTTCAGCGGGAACCGGAGTTTTGTTATTGCTTGAACTGTGTCAGAAGCTGGTCACAGTCTGGCTGTGATTACAGCTCCAGGCCCTTGATGGCGTTGGCGCAGCGGGGGCACAGGCCGCCTTCCTCGGTGATGGCGGAATTGTGCAGCCAGCAGCGGGGGCACTTGAACGCAGGATGGACCTCAACCAGCGTGGTCAGACCGGGCACGTTGGTGCCCTTCACGCCCTGGCCGTCGCCCTTCTGAGCGGTGACTTCGGACACCACAAACAGGTCGGCCAGCTTCATATCCTGAATGGACTCATACAGGGCATATGCCTCATCATCCATACTCAGCGTCAGTTTGGCGTCGGTAGACTTCTTGCAGACCTTGGCGGCCCGGGCCTGCTCCAGCGCCAGATTGACGTCTGCCTTGAAGGTCAGCAGCGTCTGCCATCTGGCTTCTTCCTCCTCGGACAGCTTCCACTCGGCCTTCTCGGCGGGCATATCGTTGAACAGCGCCGCCTCGGTGTCCGCACCCTCCAGGTGGGGCATGGCCTGCCAGATCTCCTCGCTGGTGAAGGCCAGCAGCGGGGTCAGCATCCGGACCATGGCGTCCAGAATGTGATACATGGCGGACTGGGCGCTTCTGCGCTCGAAGGACTCCACGCCCTCGCAGTACAGGCGGTCCTTGATGATGTCCAGATAGAAGTTGGACATCTCCACCACACAGAAGTTATAGATTTCACGGTAAACGCCGTGGAACTCGTAATTGTCGTAGTCCTCCCGGACCTTAGCCACCAGCTTGTTCAGCGCGGCAACCGCCCACTGATCCAGCTCCAGCATATCCTCAAAGGCCACCAGGTCCCGGTTGGGGTCGAAGCCGTTCAGGTTGCCCAGCATATAGCGGCTGGTGTTGCGGATCTTCAGATAGGCGTCGGCCAGCTGCTTCAGGATCTCCTTGCTCAGGCGCATATCCTGGGTGTAATCAGCGGAGGAGACCCACAGGCGGAAGATGTCCGCGCCGTACTGCTTGATGGTGTCCTGGGGAGAAATGGCGTTGCCCAGGCTCTTGTGCATAACCTTGCCCTGGCCGTCCACCGTCCAGCCGTGGGTAATGATCTCCTTATAGGGAGCCACGCCGTTGACAGCGATGGAGGTCAGCATAGAGGACTGGAACCAGCCGCGGTACTGGTCGCCGCCCTCCAGATACAGGTCAGCGGGGTAGCGCAGCTCCTCCCGGTCCTTGCAGACCGCATTCCAGGTGGAGCCGGAGTCAAACCACACGTCCAGAATATCCTTTTCCTTGCGGAAGCGGGTGCAGCCGCACTCACATTTTGCTCCCTCGGGCAGCAGCTCATCCACCTCGTGGGCCCACCAGGCGTTGGAGCCCTCTACCTTGAACAGAGCGGAGACCTTGGCGATGGACTCCTCGGTGCAGTAGGGCTTTCCGCACTCCTCACAGAAGAACATGGGAATGGGCACGCCCCAGGTGCGCTGACGGGAGATACACCAGTCAGAACGCTCCCGGATCATGGAGATCATGCGCTCCTTGCCCCAAGCGGGCTTCCAGTAAATGTCATCGCAGGCGGCCACTGCGGCGTCCTTGATGGCGTCAACAGAGGCGAACCACTGCTGGGTGGCGCGGAAGATGACGGGCTTCTTGCAGCGCCAGCAATGGGGGTAGCTGTGGACAATATCCTTGCTGCTCAGCAGGGCGCCGCTCTCCACCAGATCCTTGAAGATGACGGGATGGGCCTTCTGCACATGCAGGCCGTTGTAGGGGCCGGCAAACTCGTTCAGGAAGCCCTTGGCGTTGACGGAGACCTCCATGGTGATGTCAGTGGGGATCTCAGCATAGCGCTGGCACACATAGAAGTCGTCCAGGCCGAAGGAAGGCGCGGTGTGGACGCAGCCGGAGCCGGCGTCCAGGGTGACATGATCGCCCAGAATGATCAGGGAATCCCGGTTCATAAAGGGATGATAAGCGGTCATATACTCGAACTCATCCCCGAACAGGGTGCCCACCGTCTCGTACTCGGTGATGCCGGACTCGGACATCACGGAGCGGACCAGGTCGGTGGCCATGATCAGGATCTCGCCGGTGCCGATCTTCACCAGGGAGTACTCCAGCTGGGGATTCAGGCAGATGGCCATGTTGCCGGGCAGGGTCCAGGTGGTGGTGGTCCAGATCACGAAGTACATCTTGTCCAGATCGCCGAATTTCGCCAGCTTGCCCTTGTCGTCATGGACCTTGAACTTGACAAAGATGGTGGTGACGGGGTCGTCGGCGTACTCCACCTCCGCCTCAGCCAGTGCGGTCTCACAGGTGGGGCACCAATAGGTGGGCTTCAGGCCCTGGTAAATCAGGCCCTTCTGGGCCATGGCGCCAAACACTTCCACCTGCTTGGCCTCAAACTCAGGGGTCAGCGTGATGTAGGGATGATCCCAATCGCCGATGACACCCAGGCGCTTGAATCCCTCACGCTGCTTGTCCACCTGCTCCATGGCGAACTCCCGGCACTTGTTCCGGAACTCCGGCACGGGCATCTCATTGCGCTTGACGCCCTGCTTCTGGATGGCGGTCTCAATGGGCATTCCGTGGGTATCCCAGCCGGGGATATACGGGGCTTTGAAGCCGGACATATTCTTGTAGCGGACGATGAAGTCCTTGAGGATCTTGTTCAGGGCGTGACCGATGTGGATCTCGCCGTTGGCATAGGGAGGGCCGTCATGAAGAATGTACAGAGGCTTGCCCTCGTTCTTCTTCATCAGCTTGTTGTAGACGTCCTTGCGGTACATCTCCTCCAGCATACCCGGCTCCCGCTTGGCCAAAGCGGCCCGCATGGGGAAGTCGGTCTTGGGAAGATTGATGGTTTTATTGTAATCTGGCATTGGTTTCTATCTCCTTCACTCTACCGGATACAGGGGCGCACCTGACTGTGCGCCCCTGGGAAAGCAACAATACTGCCGCAATTTACAGATTATAGTCCTGATTGGGGTCTGCAGCGCTGATGTCCATCACCCGGGTGGGCTCATCCACCGCAGGGCTGTCCAGAACAGCGTCCAGCGCACGTTCGTCAAAGCTCTGGTAGGCGGCCTCGGGAGATGCCTCTGCCTCAGCGGCAGCCTTCTCCATCAGGGCAACCAGCTCCTGATCCTCCGGCAGAACCTCTTCCTCTGCCTTCTGCTCAGGCTCAGCGGGGGCCTCGTTCTGGGGCTCATCGGCCTCAATCTCATTCAGGCGGTTCAGGAACTCCACCTCACGGTCCAGGTAGCCCTGCTGCTGCGCAACCAGGGCGCGCATGGCAGCGGCGAAGTCCAGCGTAGACTTCCGGGCAGCGCTCAGCTGCGCCTCAGCATTCTCGATGTCCCGATGCAGCTCCTGGCGGCGCTCCGCCACCTCGCTGTCCACGTCGTCCAGCATCTTCTGGCGGGTTTCCTTGGCCTCGGCGATGATGCCGTCGGCGGCTTTGCGGGCGGTGAGCAGCGTCATCCGCATATCGTCCTCGGTGGCGCGGTACTCGGCGATCTTCTCCACCAGCACCTTCATCTTGCCCTTCAGCACTGCATTCTCCTTGTAAAGGGCAGTGTAATCTGCAGTCAGCTGATCCAGGAATTCGTCCACATCACTGGGGGTATAGCCGCCAAAGCGAGCGGTGGTAAAGCGATGCTGGGCCACATCATTGGGTGTCATCATAATGAATCTACTTCCTTTCTCTTTCTATCCTTTTTCAACAAACAGGCTTAGGGTAACGCCGAATAATGGGACAAAAGCGGATTGCGAAAAAATTATTTTCGTTCAGATTGTTCGCGTATTTCAAGGAATCTGCGGGCATTCTGGCGGAAAATAGTCCGCAAGGCGCCGAAGCCGCTATTATGCGGTGTTGCCTTAGGGTTCAGCTCATCAATGGAACGAATAGACGCCGCTGCTTTCCAGCTCATCCAGCAGATCCCGATCTCCGATGATATCCACGTTATAAGGCGTGATGATATAGGTGGACACCGCTACCTTCTTGATTTTGCCCTCCTGGGCATAGGCGACACCGGACAGGAAGTCCACCAGGCGCCGTGCAACTTCTTTCTCCGTGGATTCCAGATTCAGCACGACAGTGCGCTTGTCCCTCAGGTGATCCGCGATTTCAGAGGCGTCCTCAAAGCGTTCCGGCCGCACCAGCACCACCTTCAGCTGGGTAGTGGTGTTGATGTTGACCACCTTCCGTCCCCGCTGATCCGGCGTGACCGTTGCGGAGCTGTGGGAGGTAGAAGAACGGGATGCAGAGGCAGTTTTGCTGCTTCCGACACTGGAGAACTCCGCATCGGCAGGCTTGGATTTTTTCTCCTCACGAATCGGGGTGGTATTGGATTCTTCCTCTTCAAAGTCGTCTTCGTCCTCATAAGGACGCGCCAGACGCTTCAGTTCGTCCATAAGACCCATAACAGTATCCTCCTTCTATCGTTTATCCGGTTTCACCCGGAGATACCGTAAAGCACAAGGTTATCCGTTGGAACGCATGGGGGGCCGTTTCCCGAACAGGGCGGTTCCCACCCGGACCTGCGTAGCGCCACAGGCGATGGCGTCCTCAAAATCGCCGCTCATCCCCATGGACAGGATATCCATAGTATTTTTATTATCAACTATTTTCTCCCTCATGTCAACAAAAAGCTGGTACATTCTGCGAAAATATTCCAGATTTCCCCCGGGTTCTTGGGCAGCCGGAGGGATTGCCATCAATCCCCGGACCCGGACGCCGGGCAGCTTCGCCGCCATCTCCAGCAGAGCAGGCAGCTGCTCCGGCTCCACGCCGGACTTGGACGCCTCGCCCCCCACGTTGACCTCGATGAGAATGTCCTGCACCACGCCCAGCTTTTCCGCCCGGTTCTCAATGGCATCCAGCAGGGGCAGGCTGTCCACGCTTTCGATGAGGTCCACCTTGCCCACCAGGTACTTCACCTTGTTGCGCTGCAGGTGCCCGATGAAATGGACCTTTGCGCCCTCATAAGCGTTGTCCTTCCAATGGGCGTTAAACTCCTGCACCCGGTTTTCCCCGCAGCAGGTGATCCCCGCCGCTATGGCCTCCCGGATGGTTTCGCTGGTCTGAACCTTGGTCGCTGCCACCAATGTGATCCCGGCGCTGTCCCGGCCCGCAGCCTCAGCCGCCGCCCGGATTCTGGCCTGCACCCTCTCTACACACTCTCTGACAGACATGGATACACCCCCTGCACCGCGTCACTTCACTACCTTGCCGTCGTACAGCTCCGTTCCCTTGACCACAACTTCGGTGCCGTTGCGGAGCTGTCGGGCCAGATCCAGCTGGCTGGACTCCACCAGATTGCCGTCCTCGTCGTACTGGGGCTTCTGCCGGATCAGGTAGTAGTCCTCTTCCTCCCACAGAATCTCCACGGACACCCACTGCGCCTGGGCGCCGTAAACCCGGTACACACCGATATCGCCGCTGGAGTTCTCCACGTGAACGGCGGCCTTGTCCACCCGGAAGCCGGTAACGGTGTCAAAGATGATGTCCACCGTCTGATCCCGCAGCAGTGTGGTCTCCGCCAGATATTTATTGGAGGAGAACACCACGCAGACCGTCCCCTGCTCATCCGGCCGAGACAGGGAGTCCACATTCATATCCACGGTGCGGGTCATGCTGTTGAACCGCATGGTGACTGTATCGCCGATTTTCAGCCGCTGGGCATCGTGTTCGTTGAGCTTTGCCGCAAAATACCAGGTAGCGCCGGACACCAGCTTGCCCAGGCTGGTTCCTTCGGTGATGGGAGCCTGCTGGGCCAGCAGCTCATCCAGTTTTGCCGGCGTCAGGTCAATGATGTTGTCCGGCGTCAGCACGCTTTCGTACCCGTCCACCATGCTGGAAAAGGTTCCGCTGAACGGCGCAGTCACAATAGAGGTGTGGGACCGGTTCTTCTTGACCAGCTTCTCCACCTTTTTCCGCAGCTGGGCGCTCTCCTTGGTCAGCGCAGAGCTGCCATTGTAGGTGTAATCCCTGCGGAACATCAGGGTTTTCAGCCGCTCGGCCTCTGATGCCAGATCAGCCAGCTCCCCGCTGGCGTTGAGCTTGTGAATCGTGACCACGGAGTCAATGATGCTGCTGTTCAGCGTAGCGCTGTCAGAAGCGTCTGCGCTGTGGCTGAGGATGTACTGCAGGGATTCCAGCCGGCTTTCCAGTTCCTGGATCTCCTGATGCCGTTCAAAGGCCTTTTGATTCTCATAAACGGTGGAAAGGGCATCTCCTGCCGCCACAGTCTCCCCCTCGGCGGGAATGATCTCCTGCAGCGTATCCTTGCCCTGCAGCGCCTGCTCCTCCCGGACCATATAGCCGGTGGCCTCGATGGTGTCCTCTGCGGAATAGGTATACAGATTCGCCGTCTCATAGCCGCTGAACAGCACATGGAAGGTATACACGCCGAAGTATGCAATGGCGCTCAGAAAAAAGGCCAGCGTAACAATTCGGACGATTTTGGTTCCTGGTTTCATTCTTTCTCTATCCTCCGGAAGAAGGCAGGAAGATTATCCCCGGCTGATGTACCGCACCGCTGTCTGCGCCGCGTCCTGCTCCCGCAGTTCTACCGGCCGCTCCGGAGCGATGGTGGAGATGGCGTGCTTGTACACCACCTGCTGTCGGCCGTCGCTGTTTACAACCACCACAAAGGAGTCGAATCCGGTAATGATCCCCCGCATCTGAAACCCGTTCATCAGGAACATGGTCACAGAGATGCGGTTCCGGCGGAGCTGGGTCAGGAAAATATCCTGCAAGTTGTTGATTTTTGGCATAATAGAGCACTTCCTTTTCTGTATTTCAAGGACCTGCTCTGTTCGCTTTTCTCCGGGAGCCTGTCCTCCCGGCTAGTTTATACCTACTTCAGCGGCTTTTTCTGTCGCAAACTGGAACGCAGCCGCAAAGTCCGGCGTGTGTCCCCAAATAAACCACCGTGTGCTCTGATTTCTTCGGAACCAGGTCAGCTGACGCTTGGCATACTGCCGGGTGCGGAGCTTGACCTCCTCCTTGGCCGCGTCCAGATCGCCGCCGGTGGTCAGCGCCGTGACGAATTCCTTGTAGCCGATGGCCTGCATGGCGGTGCAGTCCGGCCTCACCCCGGAGTCCAGCAGACCCCGGATTTCATCGTAAAGGCCCTGTCGGACCATTTCCTCCACCCGCCGGTCGATTCTGGCCCACATATCCCTCCGGTCAGAAAAATTCAGCCCGATGGTCAGCGCCTGGTAGCGGGGGGGCGCCTCCTGACTCTCCCGGTTGTGCTGGGTGATGGTCTTTCCGGTTTCGTGCCATACCTCCAGCGCCCGCAGGATGCGCTTTTCATCTGCCGGATGCAGCCGGGCAGCGGCCTCCGGGTCCACAGTGTGAAGCTCCTCCAGCAGCGGCAGAATTCCCTCTTCCCGGGCACGCTTCTGGAGCTTTCCCCTCCAGCCGGTGCTGTACACCGCAAAGGTGCGCCCGGAGATCAGGGAATCCACGTACAGCCCGGTTCCTCCCACCAGAATGGGCGTTTTCCCCCGCTCCAGAATATCATCCACCACGGGAGCGGCAGCGGCCACATACCGGGCCACGGAGTAGTTCTCCTCCGGCTCCGCCACATCAATCATATGGTGGGGGATCCCCTGCATTTCCTCCGCCGTGGGCTTGGCGGTGCCGATGTCCATGCGGCGGTAGATCTGCATGGAGTCCGCACTGACCACCTCGCCGTTCAGAGCTTTGGCAAGTGCAACCCCCAGCCGGGTTTTTCCCGAAGCCGTCGGCCCCACAACCGCCATAATCTGTTTCATCTCGTCGTTCCTGCCCTTCACCGGGAGCACGGGCACCCAGCCCTTCCCTGCTCCGTTTTCTGTATCACTGCGTATCGAAATGCAGGTTTTCTTTCCTCATGTTTTTTCAGTATACTCCAAAAAGACTTCCAGCGCAACGGCAGAAACAGAAAAACTGCCGCTGTTTCCCCCGGGAGAAGGGATTATTTGTACATTCATCCGGAATCTCCGCTCCCCCCGGCGACTTTCCTCCGGGCCGCTTTCTAGGGCTGCCTCACTCCGGCAGTCAAGGGCACAAAAAGTGCCGGAGCGGCACGCAACACCAGCTCCGGCACAGTTTGATTGTTTTTGCTTTTCCCTAAAGCCGATCAAGGGGCCTCAGGGTACGGGAATCAGCGATGATTCTCCGGATTACTTGTCCTCCAGCTCCTTGGCCTGGGCAATGGCGCGCTCCTGGGCTGCAGGCGGGCACTGCTCATAGCGGACAAAGTGGAAGGTGAAGGAACCACGGCTCTGGGTCATGGCCCGCAGGTCGATGGCGTACTCCTGCATCTCAGCCATGGGAACCTCAGCGGTGATGACCTGCTCGCCGCCCACGGGGTCCATGCCCATCACGCGGCCGCGGCGCTTGTTCAGGTCGCCGATGATATCGCCCATGTAGGAGTCGGGCACAGTGACCTTCAGCTCGCCCACAGGCTCCAGCATAACGGGGTTGGCCTCAGGCAGAGCGGCCTTGTAAGCCAGCTGTGCAGCGGTACGGAAGGCGATTTCAGAGGAGTCAACGGGGTGATAGGAGCCGTCGTACAGCACTGCCTTCAGGTTCACCACCGGGTAGCCGGCCAGAACACCGTGGAGGCAGGCCTCGCGGATGCCCTTCTCAACAGCGGGGAAGTAGTTCTTCGGGACGGAGCCGCCGAAGACCTCTTCTGCGAACACGAATTCTTCGCTCTCCTCGTTGGGCTCAAAGCGGACCCAAACGTCGCCGTACTGGCCGGAACCGCCGGTCTGCTTCTTGAACTTGCCCTGCTTGGAGACGCTCTTGCGGATGCGCTCACGGTAGGGGATGCGGACATCGGACAGTACCACGTCCACACCAAAGCGGGCCTTCAGCTTGGACACGATCACGTCCAGATGGATATCGCCGGCGCCGGAGATCACCAGCTGATGGGTCTCGGCGTTGTTCTCGATGGAGAAGGAGGGATCTTCCTCGTTCAGACGGTTCAGGCCCACACCGACCTTATCGTCCTGGCCCTTGACCTTGGGGGCAATGGCCTTGGAGTAAACAGGCTCTGCGAAGGGGATGGGATCCAGCTTGATGCCGTCGGTGGACAGGGTGTCGCCGGTCTTCAGGCCGTCCATCTTGGCGATGGCACCGATGTCGCCGGCGTTCAGCACCTTCAGCTCAGAGGCCTTCTTGCCGCACATGGCGTACAGGCGGCCGATCTTCTCGTTGTTGCCGGTGCGGCCGTTGACCAGGGTCATATCGGGAGTCAGCTTGCCCCGCAGGACCTTCACATAGGAGTACTTGCCGTACTGATCGGAGACAGTCTTAAAGACATAGACCACAGTGTCGCCCTCAGCAGAGACGCTGACCTCAACGGGCTCGCCGTCGGCGTCCACGCCGGTCATGGGGTCGGTGTTCATGGGATAGGGGCCCATGGTGATCAGGCCGTGCATAAAGGCCTCGGTGCCCATAGCGGTGAAGGCGCTGCCTGCATAAACGGGGACGATGGAGCCGTCCTTGACACCGGCCAGCATACCCTCGGCCACTTCCTCCGGGGTGAACTCTTCGCCGTCGAAGAACTTCTCCATGAACTCCTCGGAGTACTCAGCCACGTTCTCCATCAGTGCGGCATAGGACTCCTCCACAAAGTCCTCCTTGTCGGCGGGAATGTCGATGTGGTGGCTCTTGCCATCGTCATGCATACCGTAGGCGCAGCGGTTGAGCACGTCCAGCACGCCGATGACGTTCTTCTTGGCATCCCACAGGGGGGAGACGATGGGAGTGACCTGGTTGCCGAACTTCTCCTTCAACTCGTCCACAACGGCGTTGTAGTCGCTGTGATCCTCGTCGCACTTGGACACATAAACCAGGCAGGGCAGGTTGCGCTCCTTGACCATTTTGTATGCCCGCTCTGCGCCCACGGGCACCTTGCCCTTGGCGGGAACCACGATCACAGCCAGGTCAGCCACGGACAGCGCCTCGACTACCTCTCCGTAAAAGCCGAAATGGCCCGGGCAGTCGATGATGTTGAACAGGTGATCCTTGTACTGCACCGGAATCACGGAGGCGGACAGAGAAACGCCGCGCTTGATCTCCTCGGGATCGTAGTCGGAAACAGTGTTGCCGTCAGCTGTCTTGCCCAGTCTCTGGGTGACACCGGTAACGTTCAGCATACTCTCCACCAGCATGGTCTTACCGGAACCGGAGTGGCCCAGCAGACAGACGTTACGGATTTGTTTGGCAGTATAGCTCATGGTTGTTCGCTCCTTCTTTGGAATTATGTAGGCAATCTCTGCGGAAACAACTCTTCTCGCAAAAATAGTTTACGTATTTACCACGTAGAAACGCAGCTTCATTTGGCATTATACATTAACTTTGCTGCTTTTGCAATGGGTAAAACCGCAATTTTGCCCAAAAGTTTAAAAAGCCTGTTTTAAAAACAGGTTGTCTCCACAGGGATTGCCGGGGGAACAGGTCTGTCCGGCAAAAGAACCTCTCAACAGACAGCCTGTTCCGCATTCCTTTGGAAATCAGAGAAAGTTCGCCCATTACAGAAGCTGCGCCGCATTGTTTTAAATGGAATATTTGGGATCTGCTGAAAAACCAATTGCTCCATTCGCGCCATTGTGACCCGAAACGATCAGAAACCTTTGAATGGGATAAAACAGGACAAATCAGGCAGAACCAGGGATTTCTCAAGCTGAAGCGTCAAAAAAGGGCGGCAGATCACTCTGCCACCCCTGTTGCAACTGCTCAGATTTTAATGATACGCTCCTGAGAAACACAATCCCTCCGCCGGAACGAAAGCGAAGGCCGGGCATCACACCTTTTTTGTTGTTTCCCGCTCGATCAGCTCAACATCAAACACGCACTCCGTGTCGTAAGCTTCCCCGTTGACATATTTATAAATGATTTCAACCGCCCTTCGTCCCATTTTCTGAACGGGCTGGCGAATGGTGGTGATTTCCGGAGAAACCAAACTGCTGAACCTGATATCGTCAAAGCCCACCAGCTGGATATCCTCAGGAACCCGGATGCCTGTGCTGCGGAACACTTTATAAGCCGAAATGGCCACCATGTCATTGGCAGCGACCACTCCATCCGCATCCGGAAACCGCTTCAGCATTTGTCTTGCCGCTTTGCAGCCTGACTCAAAGCTGTAAGCGGTGTCAATATACCGGATCTCAATGCCGTTTTCCCGGCAGACATCCTGATAGCCCCGAAAGCGCAATGTACCGCTGGTAAACGTCTGAGGGCCGCGCAGACAGACGATGTTTCGGCACCCCCGGTCCACAAGGCACTGTGCGGCCAGCCGCCCGCCCTTGTAGTGGTCTGATTCAATAAAAGCAATCTCGCCGCATTCGGCAACATGACGGTCCACCACGATAACGGGAAGCGAGCAATTGGCAATCATTTCTTCGGTATGGTCGCCGTTTGTAATGAGAATCACACCGTCTGCTTTCATTTTACCAAGCATGTTGATGTTCATCTGTTCCTTGTTCGTGTCGTTGTTGGAGCTGCACAGAAGAATGTGATACCCTCTGCTGTACGCCTCTTCCTCGATGGCTTTTGCCAGCTCGCTGAAAAACGGGTTTTCGATATTGGGGACGATCAGTCCAACCAGCTTTGAGGACTGCTTGAACAGGGCCCGGGCCAATTCATTGGGCTGAAAGCTGGTCTGATGAATGGCCTCCATGACCCGCTGCCTTTTTTCATCATCCACTTTTGCTGTTCCATTCATGACTCTGGAAACGGTAGCCGGTGAGACTCCGGCAATCCGTGCCACTTCCCTGATTGTTGCCATTATGATTCCTCACATCCATTCTGATCGTTTCTAGTATAACATTCCCGTCTTACAGGTGTCAATCGTCCAAAATAGTCAAAAGAATCCCCGTCTGCAGGGCACAGACGGGGGATCATCGTATAATTCCGGGGGTGGGGAACCACCGATCCTGTCAGTGGCTCCCCAGGAGGAAAAGGGATGATTGCTTCTCAGCAGCGACAATTACTCGTCAACGTTGTCCTTGGTGATCAGCTTCACTTCGACAGGAATGGACTTCTCAACGGTCTCACCGGCAATCAGCTTCTGAGCGGTCTCAACAGCGGTGGCGCCCATCAGGTCAGGCTTCTGAGCCACGGTAGCGGCCATTTTGCCTTCCTTGATGGCTTCGATCGCGTCGTCAGTGGCGTCGAAGCCGGCGATGAGGATATCCTTGCCGGCAACGGCTTCCACAGCGCCCAGGGCCATCTCGTCGTTGTGGGCAAAGACGCACTGGATGTCGGAGTTCGCCTGGAGCATATTCTCCATAACGGTCATGCCCTCGGCGCGGTTGAAGTTGGCGGTCTGGCTGGCGACGACGTTCAGCTTCTCGTCGGCGACCTCATGGAAGCCCTGGCCTCTGTCGATGGTAGCGCTTGCGCCGTTGACGCCTTCCAGCTCAGCGGTCTTGGCACCCTCGCCCACGGTCTCCACCAGATACTCGGTTGCCATCTTGGCGCCTGCCACGTTGTCGGAAGCGATGGAGCAGTCCACATCCACACCGTTGACCACACGGTCCACGGCGATGACCTTGATGCCCTTTTCGATGGCATCCTCCACGGCGGGAGCAACGGCGTCGGAGTCAACGGGGTTGACGATCAGCACGGAGATGTTCTTGGAGATCAGGTCCTCGATGTCGCTGGCCTGCTTGGCGGAGTCGTCACCGGCGTCGACGGTGATCAGATTCACGCCGGCCTCTTTTGCCTTGGCGGTGGCGCCTTCAGACAGGGTCACGAAGAAGGGGTTGTTCAGAGTGGAGATGGACATCCCCACGCTGCCGTCACCGGCGGTTTCGGTTGCAGCGGCAGAGGTGTCGGTGCCGCCAGCCTTTTCGCCGTCTACGGAGACGGCGCCGCAGCTGACCAGAGCCAGAGTCATGGCGGCTGCCAGGATCAGAGATACCAGTTTCTTCAGTTTCATGGTTGATTTCCTTTCTGTTGTTGGTGTTGTTAATGGTTGTAGCTTACTCTATGCTCATCACTCAGCGCTTTCTGTCAGACAGAACGGCGATCAGAATGACAATGCCCTTGACGACGGACTGATAGTAGGAGGAAACGCCCAGAATATTCAGTCCGTTGTTCAGAACTGCGATAATCAGAACGCCCACGAAGGTGCCCCAGATCCGGCCCCGGCCGCCGTTCATGCTGGTGCCGCCCAGTGCAACGGAAGCGATGGCGTCCAGCTCATAGCCTTCGCCCAGGGTGGGCTGAGCAGAAGCCAGACGAGAGAGCAGGATCAGACCGGACAGAGCTGCCATGCAGCCGGAAATGGCGTAAGCGATCAGCTTGGTGCGGTCGATGTTCACGCCTGCCAGTTTGGCGGAGACGGCGTTGCTGCCGGTGGCGTAAATTCTGCGGCCGAAGGTGGTCTTTTCCAGCACGAACATAAACAGGGCAAAGATCAGAATAAACAGAATAACGGGGAAGGGGATTCCGAACAGGCTGCCTTTGCCGAAGAACTTCAGCAGGAAGCTGCTGCCCAGACCGGAGATGGGCTTGCCGTCCATGAAGATCATGGTCAGGCCCCGGAACACCGTCATGGTGATCAGGGTTGCGATGAAGGGCTGCAGGCGGCCCTTGGTGACCAGGGTGCCGCTGACCACGCCGAACAGGGTGCCGATGATCAGCGCCAGCAGCATGGCCAGCGCAACAGGCATCCCGCCCTTGATGAAGGCGGCGCAGAAAGCTGTGGTCAGTGCCAGAACAGAGCCAACGGACAGGTCAATGCCGCCGGTCAGGATGACGCAGGTCATACCGAAGGCGATAAAGCCGTTGATGGAGGACTGTCTCACCAGTGACAGGAAGTTGTCCACCGTCCGGAACTGGGGGCTGATGATACTGATCACGATTACCAGCAGAATCAGTGCGATCAGCGCACCCAGATCCTGCACCTTATTCATAATTTGTTTCTTATCCATCGAGTTGGCCTCCCGTAGCCAGAATCATGATATTCTCCTGATTCGCTTTTTCTTTGTCAATAAAACCGCCGATGTGTCCCTCGTGAACCACCATGACGCGATCGGACATACCCAGAACCTCCGGCAGCTCGGAGGACACCATAATGATGGCCACGCCCTTTGCCGCCAGATCGTTGATGATCGAATAGATTTCCTTTTTTGCGCCGATGTCCACGCCTCTGGTGGGCTCGTCCAGAATCAGCACCCTGGGATCGGTAAAGATCCACTTGGCAAAGACCACCTTCTGCTGGTTGCCGCCGCTGAGGTTGTTGCATACATGCAGCGGCCCGGTGCAGCGGATGCTCAGATCCTGGATGCCCTTGCGGACCATATCCCGCTCCGCTTTGGCGTTGAGGACGCCGCCGCTGGAAATCTTGTTGAGGTTTGCAACGGAGATGTTCTTCATGATGCTCTCTTCCAGCATCAAGCCCTCTACCTTGCGGTCCTCGGTGATGAATCCGATGCCGTTTGCCATGGCGTCCCAGGGGTTTTTGTTGTGAATCTCCTTGCCGTCCATGAAGATCTGACCGGTCACATGGGGCATGTTGCCAAAGATGGACTGCATGATCTCCGTACGTCCGGCACCCATCAGTCCGGCGACGCCCAGCACCTCTCCGGCCCGGACGCTGAAGTTCACATCGGAGAACACGCCGGGGCAGTTGAGGTTTTTCACCTCAAAGACCACATCGCCCAGCTTTACGTTCCGCTCCGGATAGCGCTCGCCGATCTCACGGCCGATCATCATCTTGACCACTTCGGCCATATTGGTTTCCGCAATGTTTCTGGTGCCGATGTACTGTCCGTCCCGCAGAATGGTGATTCTGTCGCACAGTTCAAAGATTTCCTCCATGCGGTGAGAGATGTAAACGATGGAAACGCCCTTCTTCCGGAGGGATTTCACCACCTCAAAGAGGACCTCCGTCTCGCTGGCGGTCAGGGCGGCAGTGGGCTCGTCCATGATGATGACCTTTGCGTCCACCATCAGGGCTTTGGCAATCTCGATCATCTGCTGCTGGCCGATGGACAGCGCGTCCATTTTCTGGCCCGGATCGATTTTCACGCCCAGAACATCCAGAATACGCCGCACTTCCGCACGCATGGCCCGCTTGTCGCACACGCCAAACCGGTTGTGGATTTCCTTGCCCAGGAACATATTCTCTTCCACCGTCAGGTCAAAGAGCACGTTCAGCTCCTGGTGAATAAAGACGATTCCCGCCTTCTCCGCTTCCTGGGGGTTCTTGTAGACAACCTCCTGGCCGTCCACAATCACCGTGCCGGCGTCTCTGGTGTACACACCCGTCAGAATCTTCATCAGGGTGGACTTGCCGGCACCGTTTTCTCCCATCAGCGCATGGATCTCACCGTCCGCAAGCACAAAGCCTGCGTCACGGAGCACCGGGTTTCCGCCGAATGCCTTGTTGATCCCTCGCATTTCTATCTGCATAGTGCCGCCTCCTGTCAGAAAATACAGCCGGACTGGAGAATGACATTGGAATAGGGGGTGGTCTCGCCGGTGCGGATGACCGCCTTGCACTCCTTGGTCAGTTCCTTCAGCTGAGCATGGCTCACATACTGAACCTCAGGCTTAAAACCGGTTTCAAGCCCATCAAAATAGGACAGGACCGCCTGAAGCTGCTCCGGATTCTGCTCCTTGATCTCTTCCGCCAGAATGATCTTCTCCACTTTCATATCCTTGCCCACTTCCTGCAGTACCTCCAGGAAGGAAGGCTGGCCGAAGCGGAGGGCCAGATCAATCCGCTCTGTCTCCTCAGGGATGGGAAGACCGCAGTCACCGATGCAGATTCTGTCGGTGTGTCCCATGTAGGACAGCACCCTTGAGATGTCGCTGTTCAGAATACCATTTCTTTTCATTGTACGCCTCCCATTGCACGCTTCACTTCTTCTGCGGTGGGCATACCGCTCTGTGCGCCGAATTTTTCGGTGGAAAGGCTGGCCGCCGTATTGGCATATTGCAGTGCCGCTTTCATTCCGTCGCCAGCAGCGATTCTGACGCTGAATGCTCCGTTCAGGGTGTCCCCTGCGCCGGTGGTATCCACAACCTGGGCGGGTCTTGCGGGCACGGTCAGCACTTCGCCGGACCGGAGGCAAGTGGACACGCCCCGGGAGCCCTGGGTGATGACCAGCTTCTCCGGATAGGTGCGGAGCAGCTCTTCTGTGGTCTTATCTGCACCGAAGATCAGCCCGGCCTCGTGCTCATTGGGGGTCAGATAGGTGACTTTCTCAATGATGTCCATGGGAACCTCCGCAGCGGGAGCGGGATTCAGAACGGTGGGGATATGATGTTCTGCGCACAGCTGCACGATGTAGTGGACGGTGTCCAGAGGAATCTCGTGCTGCAGCACCACCATATCGTAGCCCAGCAGGGCGTCCTTGATGCTGTCCACATAGGCCCGGTCTACCCGGCCGTTGGCGCCTGCCACCACGATAATCGTATTGTCGTTCTCACCAACTGTGATGATCGCGATTCCGGTGGGGGCATCCTCCACCACCCGGATATAATCGGTGTTTACGCCGTTGGCCTTCAGGTTGTCGATCATTTTCCGGCCGTTTTCATCAGCGCCCACACAGCCGAACATCGCTGTTTCTGCGCCCAGACGAGCCATTGCCACAGCCTGGTTGGCGCCCTTGCCGCCAGGGACATATCGCAGTTCCCCGCCGGGCAGGGTCTCGCCTTTCCGGGGGATCCGCTGTGCTGTCACAGTCTGGTCAATATTGATGCTTCCAACAACTGCTAATTTCAATCTGCTCTCTCCTTCCTGTGCTGTCAGTGCAGATTCCAAAGCTTCTTTTTCGTAAAGCTTTGCACAATAATTCCGTCAAAACTTTTTGCGCTTTATTGTTTGTTTGAAACCCGTTTCATGAGAGTAGATTAACACCATTTTTACACAATGTCAACAGCATTCCTTAGAATCATCACTTTGCACAATTAGGTTTCCGTTTTTTTGTGCAACTTTACAAATTGTCAACCGGCCCCCACTTTGTCAACCAGCTCCCGCTGGATTTCCGTTTCACAGCCGGGCCCGTACGCCCTCATGTCCCTACCTGCCTGATGGTTTGGATGCAAGGGGGTCCGGACGGCTGCTCCAGATTACAGGAAGCTGTTCTGCCGTCCACACCAGTTTGAGGGCTTCTCACTCCAGCACACCAGCTTTCCTCTCACCGTCCTTCTTTGGCTCCAGGCGGAGATGGCTGCGCTACAGCGTTCTGCCCCCGGTACGGCATTCAAAGGGCAGCAATCACTTCTTGAGGTACTCTCATTCTGACCACGCGAATCTCCTTCCAGGTGTTTTCAGAACGTTTCAGCCCCGCTATTTTCAAAAAGGCGTTTATTCGAGAAATATTTAGATAGTATACAAACTATTGAATAGGATTGAATACAAGGCCGCAATATGATATATTAACTATGTGCTGCGCCATTGCCTTTCAGATTGAAACCTATTATGGATATAAAAGGCGTGACGCAAAAGGCCGGCAGCTATGTCTACACGTATACAGACATCAATGGCAAAAGAGCCGTTTGGGAAACGGCAAATATCAGGTTGTCCCAAACATTTTCAATTTGGGACAGATTTTGGGACAGTTGCTCATTAAACTATGGGAAAATATAAGAAGTTATAGAAAACAACAGTCAAAATAAGTTCTGAAATATAAAGATATATAGAGAAATAAGGGAATATATCACATGATAAAGGTACTTTTCATCTGCCACGGCAATATTTGCCGTTCCCCCATGGCCGAGTTCATTTTCAAGGATATGGTTGCCAAACGGGGGCTCTCTGACCGTTTTCTTATTGAAAGCGCCGCCACCAGCACAGAGGAGATTGGGAATCCGGTCTATCCCCCCGCCCGAAGGGAACTGGCCCGGCACGGCCTGTCCTGTCAGGGAAAGACCGCTCGTCAGATTCGGCAGCGGGATTATGCCGCCTACGACTACCTGCTCTGTGCGGAACAGTACAACATCCGCAACCTGCGCTGGATCATCCCCCGGGACCCGGAGCACAAAATTCTCCGTATGCTGGAGTTTTCCACGCATCCCCGGGATATTTCGGACCCATGGTATACCGGCAACTTCTCCCTTGCCTATTCTGATATTGTGGAGGGATGCGAGACCTTCCTGAGCTATCTTGAGCAAAGCGGCCAGATCTGAGCTCCCCCGCAATCCAGCTTCGGCATCCTGAAAAAAATACGGCGTGCTGCGGAACAAACCGCGGTACGCCGTTTCTGTTTTGATTCTGTCTCATTCTAACCCCAGCCAGGTTTTCAGCAGGCCGATCCAGCTGCGGACGTTGGGCTGGTTGGGGTATCCGGTGGCGCTGCACATGATCTCTTTTGTACCAAGGCTCAGGCCGTGCCCTCCTTGCTGGTAGATGTGCAGCTCAAAGGGTACGCCGTTTCTGCGCAGGGCAGCGGCAAACAGCAGGCTGTTCTCCACCGGCACTGTCTGATCCTCCGCCGTGTGCCACAAAAATGCCGGCGGGGTGTCAGCACTCACCTGCCGCTCCAGAGACAGGCGATCCCAGAGGGCATTATCCTCCTGCCGCCTGCAGCCTGTCAGGTTTTCCAGCGACTCCTGGTGGGTATTTTCTCCCGAGGTGATAACCGGGTAACACAGAATCAGGCGATTGGGACGAAACCATTTGTTTTCCAGCCCCGTCTGCTCCGCCAGCTCCTTTTTCCGCCAGAACACTCCCAGTGACGCCGCCAGATGTCCGCCGGCGGAAAACCCCATCACTGCGAGCTGCTCCGGATCAATGTGCCACTGCTCCGCATTCTTTCTCAGCAGCGCAGCCGCCTCCGCCAGCTGAACCAGCGCCTCAGGAAACCGGGCCGGGGCGCAGCTGTAGCGCAGAATCGCCGCGTGGCATCCCATAGCGTTCATTTGCAGGGCAATGGCTTCTCCCTCCCGGTCCGAGGTGAAGCGGTACGCACCGCCTGGGCAGATCAGCACCACCGGGCGCCTTCGCTCCGGGTCGATCTCCGGCGAGTTGTCCAGCAAATAAAGGGTCAGGCTCGCGGTCTCCTTCTGTCCGGAAACAGGAATGGTCAGGTACTGCATAGGGGGTCCTCCGTAGCAAAACGTTCTGTTCTGTCATAAATTATACTGCCCCCGGGGACAAACCGCAAGGGTGCAATTCCAACGGAAATCCCTCCACCCTTCATTGAAAAATGCCGGATTTTATGCTATGCTGAGGACAGAAATCAAACCTGCGGAGGGATTGCAATGAAAGTTCTGAAAATGATTCAGTACAACGCCCCGGTGGTGCTGACTTTTGCACTGGTATCCCTGGCGGCAACCATCGCCGGAATGCTCTCCGGCGGCGCAGCGACAAAACTTCTGTTCTGCGTCTACCGCTGCCCGATCACCGATCCCCTGGCGTGGGTCCGCATCTTTACCCATGTGCTGGGTCACGCCAATCTCACCCATTATGTCAGTAACATGATGCTGTTTCTGCTGCTGGGCCCGATTATTGAGGAAAAATACGGCAGCCTGCCGCTGCTGGGCATGATTGCCGTTACTGGGCTGGTCACCGGTGGCATGAATCTGCTGCTGTTTCCCCACAGCGCGCTGCTGGGCGCCAGCGGCGTAGTGTTCATGCTCATCGTGCTCTCCTCCATGGTTCGTCTGGAAGAGGGAAAGATCCCCCTGACCATGCTGCTGGTGGTGTTCATCTACCTGGGGCAGGAGCTGTACAACGGCATCGCCGTGCAGGACAGCGTCTCGCAGCTGACCCACATTCTGGGCGGCGTGTGCGGCTGTGGATTCGGCTGGGCCGCCAGCCGTCTGCAAGCAGATGCAGAGTGAGCCGAAGCTCGACGGACCGGTTTCCTGCATCTTTTCACAAGGAGTTATTAACATGAGAATTGTCATTTTAGACGCCTACAGCATCAATCCCGGGGATCTGAGCTGGGACGGTCTGCGTGAGCTGGGAGAGCTGACCATCTACGACCGGACCCCCAGCGAACCGGCTGAGATCATCCGCCGCATCGGCGACGCGGAGGCGGTACTTCTGAGCAAAGTACCCATGGGCGCAGAGGTCATGGAGCACTGCCCGAACCTGCGCTACATCGGGGCGCTGGCCACGGGCTACAATGTCATTGACACGGATGCGGCGGCAAAGCGGGGCATCGCCGTCACCAACGTGCCCAAGTACAGCACCCCCGCCGTTGCCCAGTTCACGCTGGCGCTGCTGATGGAGCTCACCTGTCATGTAGGCCACCACGACCAGGCGGTGAAGGAAGGCCGCTGGTGCCGGTGCAAGGACTTCTGCTTCTGGGATGCTCCGGTCATTGAGCTGCAGGGGAAGACCATGGGCATCATCGGCTTTGGCAGCATTGGCCGGGCGGTGGGCCGTCTGGCCCGGGCACTGGATATGCGGGTGCTGGCCACCGGCTCCCGGCCCTGCCCTGAGGGCGAAGCCATCGGCAGCTATGTGGATCTGGACACGTTGCTGGCGGAATCCGATGTGATCTCTCTCCATGCGCCGCTGTTTCCCTCCACTCACCACATTGTCTGCGGTGAGACCATTGAAAAAATGAAGGACGGGGTTCTGATCCTGAACACCGCCCGGGGGCCGCTGATTGAGGAAACCGCCCTTGCCCGGGCGCTGGAGAGCGGCAAAGTGGGCGGCGCCGCTTTGGATGTGGTGGATGTGGAGCCCATGCGCCGGGACAATCCGCTGCTGCAGGCAAGAAACTGCATCATCACCCCCCATATCGCCTGGGCCTCTGTGGAAGCCCGCAGCCGCCTCATCGACGCTGTGACAGAAAACCTGCGCTGCTGGATGGCGGGAACACCTCAAAACCTGGTCTGACAGGAAAACTCTGGCAAACTTGTTTTTGCCGGTGCCCGCCCTTGCTTTTATCCTACGAGAGTACTATAATAATGCGTGCTTAAAACGCAGACAGGAAACAGTCATACGCAGATGCAGAATGGAGGCAGCTGCTTTGGAACAGCAAAAAGAAAGGTATCAGCCCCGGCGGGCCAGCTCCGCTCCCGCCTCGGCAACTGTGAGAAAAAAAACGAAAAAAAACACCAGAAAAAAGACCAGCCCGCTGATCCCGATTCTGGCCATCCTCTTGATGCTGGGCGGATACACAGCGCTGTGCGCCAGTGTGAACACGGAGCAGATTCTGCCCAAGACACGAATCGTCTATCAGCTGGCGCAGCAGGATAAAAAAGCATCGGCAACTGATTCCTCCGCCGCCCCTGCGGGGCAGGAGGCCGCTTTGACCCTCGCTCCGGTGGATGTGTCCGGGCTGAGCGAAGCGGACGCCGCAGCGCTGCTGGAGGACAATTTTCACCAGTGCTATGATAATCAGACCATGACCATCACCGCCAACGGCGGCACCTACACCGTCTCGGTGGGCAACGCCCTGTCCCTGGATACGGCGGTGCTGGCAGAGCAGGCCATTGCCCCCAGCCGGGCTCCCTTCTTCCGCAGAGGCCTGAGCCGGCTGAAGTCCGTATTCGCCCGAACCAACGTCCCCGCCCTGCCCGTGGTGGGCAGCGAGGAACAGCTCAGGGCCAACATTCAGGACAGCGGACTGATGGACATTGACACCACGGTGCAGACCACCTACAAGGTGGAGGACAAACAGCTGGTGCTGGTCAAGGGCAAGACGGGCCACAGCGTGGACCAGGACGGCCTGGTTCAGCAGATCTCTGCCGCCGTGGAGGCGGGAGATTATCACACCGTCATCGAATCCGCAATGCTCACCGGTCAGGTCAATTCCATGGATTGGGAAAAAGTTCAGAAAAAGGTGTGCAAAACCCCCAAAAACGCCACGTTGAAGCTGAGTGACAACCGGCGCGACTACGATATTGTAGAAGCCGTCACCGGCGTCAGCTTTGATGTGGACGCGGCACAGAAAGCGCTGGAGGCCGCTCCCGAGGGCGGAACGGTGAAGCAGGCGCTGAAGTACAAGGCTCCCAAAATCACCACCAAAAAGCTGAAAAAGAACCTGTTTACCGACAAGCTTGGCACCTATACCACAAAGGTCAGCGGCACCTGGAACCGCATCTCCAATGTGCGCCTGGCAGCGGAGAAGTGCAACGGCATCATCCTGTGCAACGGCGATTCCTTCAGCTACAACAAAACCTTGGGCGAGCGCACCGCCGCCAACGGCTTTAAAACCGCCGGCGCTTACCTCAATGGCACCACCGTGCAGGAGTACGGCGGAGGCATCTGTCAGATCTCCTCCACCCTGTACTCCGCGACGCTGAACGCCAATCTGCAGATTGACGAGCGCCACAACCACACCTTTGCTTCCAGCTACATCGGACTGGGCATGGACGCCACCGTCTCCTGGGGCGGACCGGATTTCCAGTTCACCAACGACAAGGATTATCCCATCAAGATCGAAGCCTCTTACTGGAACGGCTACGCCACCGTCAACATCTGGGGAACCAAAACGGACAAACTCACCGTGGAGATCACCAGTGATACCCAGGAGGTCATCCCCTTCAAGACCATCTACCAGAACGACTCCAGCCTCTATGTGGGCGAAACCCGGGTGGCTCAGAGGGGGTCTGACGGCTACAAGGTGCAGACCTACCGGAAGATCTATGACGACGGCAAGAAGGTTTCCAGCAACAAGGAAGCCTACAGCGTCTACAAGCCCCATGACCAGATCATCTACCAGGGCACCAAGGAGAAGCCGGTGGTGGTTCCCCCCAGCACCGATGACGCTGCCGCTGCCGCTGCGGGAGCAACGGGAACCGCCGGGACCACCGGAACCACCGGGACAGCCACCAAGCCGGCAGGCTGACTCGGATGCAATAGAAAAGGAGAACCCTCATGTTTCAGGGCTTTACCGATGAAACCATCCAGTTTATGTGGGGCATCCGCTTCAACAACCGCAGGGACTGGTTTTTGCAGCACAAGCCGGTTTATCTGAGCAGTTTTTATGAGCCGATGAAGGAGCTGGCCGCAGAGGTTCAGCAGAAAATGCTGCAAAAATATCCCAAACTGGAGCTGAACGTAAAAGTCACCCGGATCTATCGGGACGCCCGGCGAGTGAAGTACGGCGGGCTGTACAAGGACCACCTGTGGCTGGTGCTCCACGCTCCCCGGGAGGACAGTTGGACGCCGGAACCGGCCTTCTACTTTGAAGCCCGCCCGGAGGAGTATGAAATCGGGATGGGCTACTGGTGTCCCAAACCGTCCTATATGGAGAAGTACCGCCGGAAGGTGCTGCGGGAGCCGGCAAAGCTGGAGAAGCTGGCCCACAGGCTGAACCACCAGAAGCAATTCGTACTGGAGGGCGACGAGTACAAGCGTCCCAAAGGGGAGGTCTCCGACCTGCTCAAGCCCTGGTTCAACCGCAAGTCCATCGGCCTGAGCTGTGCAAAGCCCTACGATGAGGGCAGCCCCTTCTTCGGGCCGGAGCTGGTGGATGAGATTGTGGATGCCTTCTGCTGGCTGATGCCCTTCTACCGCTATTTCAAGGAGATCGAGCTGGAGCCGGACCCAAACGAATAAAAAATGAAAACGGAGCGTAATGAGCTGAGCATTCATTACGTTCCGTTTTGACTTTTCAGTGGTTCCTCTTTGCTGCTGCTATAGTCAGCATGATCAGACGATATGGTATCCCCTTGCAGCCAGAACGCGGATGGCCCTGTCAAAGTTCTCCGCTTTCACAAGAATATAATCGGTGTTATAAGTTGATACAGCAAAAATTCCGATTTTGTTTTCCGCAAGGATTTGAGATAAGTTTGACAGAATGCCGATTAGAGAGAAATCCAGCGCGCCTTGAATGCGAATCCCTCTCCAGCCATCCTCCCGGGCTGTGGTGTTTGCCGGAGTATCTTCTGTTCTGCACGCAAGCGAGAGTTCCTCATCCGTTTTTCCAATAAAATAAAAATCTCTGCTCAGATCAAGATCGTCAACAGAATTCACCTTGCAAACAGTGAATTCACAGTCAAGCTTTTTCAAATCCATAAGCATCTCCTGCTATCTTGTCAAATTCCAATTTTTCTGCTCTGCTGTTTCTGGCCTCTTAATTCCTCAGGTAATCACAAACCCGCCGTTGACGCCCACCACCTGCCCGGTGATGAAGCTGCTCTCCGGCTGGCAGAGGAAATAAATGGCGTTTGCAACGTCCTCGGGCTGTCCCAGACGGCCCAGCGGGGTCTCCTCCGTCAGCTCGGACAGAGTTCCCTCATCGGCAAAGGCCATCATGTCCGTCTGAATCACGCCGGGAGCCACGCAGTTCACGTTGATGTGGCTGGGGGCCACCTCCTGGGCCAGCGCCTTGGTGAAGGCCAGGATGGCCCCCTTGGCGGCGGAGTAAGGCACCTCGCAGGAGCCGCCCACCTGCCCCCACATGGAGGCCAGCGTCACAATGCGCCCCGCCTGCCGGTGAATCATATGGGGCAGCACCGCCCGGACGGTGTGAAACACCCCGTCCACGTTCACCGCGAACAGCCGGTGCCAGTCCTCGTCGGTGCAGTCCTGGAGCAGGCCAAGGGGCAGGGCGATGCCCGCGTTGCACACCACCGCATCCAGATGTCCGAACTCCTCCAGCAGCTGCCGGACCATTTGCTTCACCTGGGCGGCCTCCGACACGTCCGCCCGAAGGGCCAGTGCGCCGTTTCCCAGCTCTTTTTGCAGCGCCAGGGCCTTTTCCTCCGACCGGGTGTAGTTCAGCGCCACGCGCCACCCTTCCCGGGCGAATTTTCGCGCCGCCGCCGCGCCAATGCCCCGGCTGGCTCCGGTGATGAGTACGGTTTTTGACATATCAGCCACCCTACCGGCCGAAACGGCCGCCTTTCCCATGGAACTCTAAGGAAGCACTGATTAAATCAAGCTGCGGCGCCTAGACGGTCTATTTTCCGCCATATAGCGTCCAAATCCCTTGAAATCCGTCAGGATTCCTGCGGAATTTGGCCACTATCTGGACGAAAAATATCCTCGCCCAGCCATCCGAGAGATTTAATCAGTCCTTCCCTAATGAAGAAACCGCTGCCCGCCGTTTCAAGGGGGCAGCGGTCATTTATTTCGGAACCTCTACAATCTGCACTGGGCTCAGCACAGCTCGTCTGCCAGCTTCTCCACTGCGGCGATGGACGCTGCATTCAAAGCGGACTTCACGGTAACGGTGGTCTCGGCGTAGGTCAGGTTCTTGCTCTTCTCCAGCATACCGGCCATGACCCGCTTGGCAGTGGGTGCCCAGGAACCGTTCTCAATAAAGGCCACGGTGCGGTTCTGATAGCCACGCTCCGTCAGGTGGTTGATAAACTCCTTCATCACGGGGAACACATCCGCGTTATAGGTGACGCTGGCCAGCACCAGCTTGCTGTAGCGGAAGGCATCCTCCACGCACTCGGCCATGTCCTCCCGGGCCAGATCCGCCACCACGACCTTGGGGCAGCCCTTCTCTTCCAGCTTCTTCGCCAGCAGCTCAGCGGCCTCCTTGGTGTGGCCGTAGACAGAGGCATAGGCGATGAGCACGCCCTCGTCCTCGGGACGATAGGAGGACCAGATGTCGTACTTCTCCAGATAATGACCCAGATTTTCCGTCAGCACCGGGCCGTGGAGGGGCGCGATGATCTGAATGTCCAGACCGGCGGCCGCCTTCAGCAGCTTCTGCACCTGCATACCGTACTTGCCCACGATGCCGATGTAATAGCGGCGGGCCTCGCAGTCCCAATCCTCTTCCACATCCAGCGCGCCGAACTTGCCAAAACCGTCAGCAGAGAAGAGCACCTTGTCCGTGCTGTCATAGGTCACCATGACCTCAGGCCAGTGAACCATAGGGGCGAACACGAAGGTCAGGGTGTGCTTGCCCAGGTCCAGGGACTCGCCGTCCTTGACCACCAGCTTCTTCATGTCGGCAGGCAGAGTGAAGAACTGTCCCATCATGGCGAAGGTCTTGGCGTTGCCCACTACGACGGTGTCGGGATAAACATTCAGGAAGTTCAGGATGTTGGCGGAGTGGTCAGGCTCCATGTGCTGCACCACCAGATAATGGGGCTCACGGCCGTCCAGAACAGCGGCTACGTTGTCCAGCCACTCCTTGGTGAAATGGACGTCCACCGTGTCCATAACGGCGATCTTCTCGTCCAGGATCACATAGGAATTGTAGGCCATGCCGTTGGGCACAACATACTGGCCCTCAAACAGGTCCACCTGGTGGTCGTTGACGCCCACATATTTGATGTCATTGGTGATTTTCATTGCAAACGTACCTCCGTAACGATGTAAACTGATCTGCAGCCGCCGCTGAAAGCACATCCCGGCACAGGGGCGGCGCCATTTGTTTTCTCCGCTATTATACCTTATCCTCTTTCCGGAATCAAGAGCAAGGAAACAGTAAATATTTTTACGCAGGTACTTTTCATTACATGGTATGGGTGGTATAATAATATTAATGACTGGGGCCACTGTTTCCCAGATATTCACCAGTTTCTGAGGAGGGATTCGAATGGACAAAAAAGCAATGAACAAGCTCTCTTATGGCCTGTTTGTACTCACCGCCCGGGAAGGCGAAAAGGACAACGGCTGCATCATCAACACCGCCACGCAGGTCACCTCTGAGCCCAACCGCATCGCCATTGCGGTGAACAAAAGCAACTACACCCACGATATGGTGCTGCGCACCGGCAAATTCACCGTCTCCATTCTCAGTCAGAAGGCGGACTTCTCCCTGTTCAAGCACTTCGGCTTCCAGTCCGGCCGGGACGTGAACAAATTCGCCGACTTCACCGACTGCACCCGTGCACCCAACGGCACCATGTACATCACCGCCGGAACCAACGCCTATCTCTCCGGCGCAGTGGTCACCACCATGGATCTGGGCACCCACACTCTGTTCATCGCTGACGTCACCGATGGCGAGGTGCTCAGCGACGTCTCCTCCGCCACCTACGAATACTATCACGGCCACATCAAGCCCCAGCCCGTGGGCACCGCTCCCAGCGGCAAGACCATCTGGCGCTGCATGATCTGCGGCTACGAGTACGAGGGCGAGGAGCTGCCTGCCGACTTCATCTGTCCCCTGTGCAAGCATCCCGCTTCTGACTTTGAAAAGGTCATCATCCCAGCCAACTGACCCACTCCGAAAAAGGAATCAGACATTGACGAAGCCCTTCCGCTCAGCGGAAGGGCTTTTGATATCAGAACAGATCCGAAGGAATCTGGAGTGTTTAGTCTGTCCCCTGCGTCAGCGTTTGCCGACGAATGGGACAGCAGGTAGTTACAGTTCCCTTGTTACAGGTCTTCTCTGTTTGTATCTTCAGCTTACCACAACAGGCTTGAGAATGCTTGGATAATTTGTCAAGAATCAGTTAATTATTTATGAATTACTTGTGCAAATTATCTTTTCTCGGCGGGACAGTTTCACCATATGCGGCACAAGGGCAGGATATTCCCATTTTCTCAGAATTGACGTGGACTGTTTTTGGTGTTATGCTGTGACTCGACTGAAACTGACATAAAAGGATGGTTTTGATGAAATCCCTGAAAGCTCCCACTTATGTTCTTCTGATGCTCTGCCTGCTGCTGATGCTGTCCGCCTGCGGCGGCGCTCCCGCCACGCCGGATGCATCTGTTGACCCCGGCGCTTCCGCCGCTTCCTCTGTGGACCCTGCGGACTCGGCGGCACCGGAATCCTCTGTCCAGCCGGAGGAATCTGCTGAACCGGCTCCCCCTCCCCTCACCGCGGAGGATGTATTCGCCATGGATGCCGGCACGGTGCTCACACCGGACCAGATTGAGGAAGTGGGCGTGGATCAGCTGTTTCGTTCGATGAAAATCCCCGATTCTGTGTTTGCCAGGATGGACGGGGTCTCTTACGGCGAGGGCTGCGTCGTCCCCAGAAAGCGGCTACGCTATATCCGGGTGCTGCACCGAGGCTTTGACGGAGAAACTCACATCGGCGAGCTGGTGTGCAACAGGGCGCTGGCAAAGGACCTGCTGGAAATCTTCCGGGAACTGTATGACAACGACTACCCCATTGAAAAAATGCTGCTGGTGGACAACTACGACGGCGATGACGAACGGTCCATGGAGGACAACAACACCTCCTGCTTCAACTTCCGGCCGGTACCCAACACGGAGCATCTGTCCCAGCACGCCTACGGACGGGCCATCGACATCAATCCCCTCTATAACCCTTATATCACTTCCAGCGGCTACACCCCCACCAATGCGGGGGACTATGTGGACCGCTCCAAAGACACTCCCTACAAAATCGACGAAAACGACCTGTGCTATCAGCTGTTCACCCAGCGGGGCTACACCTGGGGCGGCAGCTGGAACAATGTCAAGGACTATCAGCATTTCCAGCTCAAGGCTGAATAAGAATCTGCGCCTCCTGTCTGCGGGCAGGAGGCGCTTTTTTGTACTATTTTTATTTGTTCAGCTCTTCCAGTGTGAACTGTCCCGGGCCGGGCAGGCTCATTCTCCGCTTGCGGTCGCTGGAATAGGTCAGCTTTGCGTGGATGCGCTCAACGTCCCCGTTTTCCACTGCTACACGGTAGGAGTGGAGGTTATCCTCCATGCGCTGTAAAATTCTGGACAGCGCCGGAGCATTCAGGCTGAACAGCTCCGTCCACATATCCACATCCAGCGCCGCCACCCGGGTCACATCCCGGAAACTGCCGCCCTCAAACCCCCGGCACTGAAACAGCTCCGCGTCGTCGCAGACTGCCGCCGCCACAATGTGCATCAGCTGGCTGGTGTAGGCGATGATGGCGTCGTGCTGCTCCGGTGTGGTGTTCACAATATCCCGGCAGCCCATGTGCTTGGCCATGCGCCGAATCAGGGAAATGTGCTCCGGAGTGCTGGTTTTCCGGGGGGTCATGATAAAATGGGCCTTTTGGAACATGGTAGGGAAAGAATTTTCGACGCCGGAGAATTCCGTGCCCGCCATGGGGTGGCAGCCGATGAAATCCACCTCCGGGGGCAGCACCTCTGCTGCCTCCAGAATGGCCGTTTTGATGCCGCACACGTCGCACACCAGGCTGCCCGCTTTAAACTCGTTTCTGTGTTCTGAGAGATAGTCCACAATCTGGCGGGGGTTCATGCACAACACCGTCACATCTGCCTGGGGCAGCGCCTCCGCCGGGTCCAGCGTCACAGAATCCACTACCCCGTGCTCCAGCGCATAGTCCGCCGTGGCCTGACGGCGCACCACACCCACGACCTCAAAATCCTCAAAGCCCCGGAGGGCGGCGGCCATGGAGCCGCCGATGAGTCCCAGTCCCACAAATACGATTTTTTTCATACCATACTCCTGTCCTTCCTTTTCTTTGGAAAGAAAAGGAAGCGAAAAGAAACTTCAAGCGTTTCACCCGCCGGCGGGCCGAATGGCTACGAAAAGGGCATCAGACCCTGCCCGCCGGGGGAAATTAACGAGGTTTCTATTTTCAACAATCGAGCAACCGTCCCCGATTTTCACTCCGCTCCCCCGGCGAGGTGAGACCGCTCCCCATTATGCAACCACAGGACAGCCGGTGGGCGATAGCGATTGTAGATCCGTTCCCCATCGGATTGACCACAAGGTCAAACGTGACCACCTCAGTCATTTTTCTGACCACGTTTCCCATTTGCCCCGCAGGGGAGCATGGGGTGCAGGGGCCCAGCCCCTGC
>CAMNOL010000009.1 GCA_946546815.1 uncultured Oscillospiraceae bacterium | reverse complement strand
TATGGCGGAAAATAGACCGTCCAGACGCCGTAGCTTGATTGAATCAGTGGTTCCCATGGGTTACGCTTCCTCTGGGCCCTCGTCCTTGCCGGACTTGCGGCTGTCCACAAAATTGCTCACCCGGTCCACAATGTCGGGCATAAAGTCGATGAGCTTATCCACCGGGCCGTAGGGACCGGGGGTGCAGGGCAGCAGGCGCACCGTGTCCTTCCGGACGATCAGAAAGGCGATGGGGTCCACGTTGACGCCCGCCGCCGCGCCGCCGCCGAAGTTCTTTGGCGCGGACTCCTTTTTGGCGTTGAAGTCGCTGCCGCCGGAGCCGAAGCCGAAGCTGATCCTGGACACCGGGATGATGGTCACGCCCTCAGGGGTGTGGATGGGTTCGCCGACGACGGTGTTGGCGTCCACCATCTCCCGCACCTTGTTCATCGTGGTGCCGATGACTTCATTGATCGGATGATTGGTTCCCATAGTTGGTTCCTCCTGTTTTCTTTCAGTATATCAGATCATTTGGAATGATTCAGCTTCAGATAAACCTTCAGCGCGTGGATGCCGATGACCACCAGCTGCCCCGTCCGGTAGGACAGGTTCAGGCAGGCGTACACCTTCGGCGTTTCCTCGTTGAAGTCCACCTCCGCACCGATGCGGCAGTTTTTCAGGTCCAGGTGCTGCTCCAGCAGGCCGTACAGCGCGCCGCCGGTGGCGTACACCGTGCCGTACTGCACCGCCGCTCCCGCCGCGTCATGCCGCCCGGCGATGGTGTATTCCAGCACCAGATCCTCCACGCGGAGCTTTCGCACCGCCTCCCCTGCCAGTTGAAACACATCCGGCAGCAGGTTCATCACTGTGTCCAGCCTTCCGCCGGACTTCTGAGACTCCGCGGCCTGCTTCTCCGTGGGGTGCTTCTTTTTTTTACCGAATTTTTTTCCGGATTGTTTCTTCTTATTTTCTTCGGCTTCCGGCTTCTTTTTTGCCGGCTTTTTCTTTTTCCGGGGGTACACCTTCACGTACAGCGGCCCCACCCGGAGGGCAGCGGTGAGTCCCGCCTCGGAGTATTCTACCCTGCCTCCCAGCCGGGTAAACCAAAGCAGCACCAGAAACGCCAGCAGCACCAGAAGCACAATTCCAACCGTGTTCATGGCGTTCCCTCCTCTGCCTTCCCCGGAGGCTCCGGTTCCTTTGTCCCGTTCTCCGGCAGCGGAGGCAGTTCCTCCAGAGAGGACAGGCCGAAGGTCTTTAAAAACAGCTTTGTGGTGCGAAACAGGGCGGGACGGCCCGGCACCGCCATTTTTCCGCATTCTTCGATGAGTCCCCGCTCCACCAGCGTGTTGACGGAGTGGTTGGAGGACACCCCCCGCACCTGCTCGATATAGCCCCTTGTGGTGGGCTGAAAGTAGGCGATGATGCTGAGCACCTCCAGCAGCGCCGGAGACAGCTGGGGCGGCTTGCGGGTCTCCATAGCCCGGCGAATCACCTGTGCAAACTCCGGGGCGGACACCAGCTGCCAGGCGTTTTCCAGCCGGATCAGCCGGATGCCCCGCTGTTCATAGCGGTAACGGTCCTGCAAACGCTCAGCAGCCCCCTCCAGCTCTGCGGGGGTGATGTCCATGGCCTGGCACAGCCGCTCCCCTTCCATGGGCTCTCCCGATGTGAACAGGATACTCTCCAGCATGGATTCTATGACACTTTGTTCCATATCAGCAGGTGCTCACCGCCCTTTCTCCTGTTGTTTTCGTTTATTCTCCGTCGGCTGCCGGCGGCTCGGAGTTCCCTTGCGGTTCCTCTTCCCCGCAGACCTGGCAGTCCATGCCGTCCCCCTCCAGGCGGATCCGGCTCAGCTTGCACAGCTCCAGCACCGCGAGAAAGGTGGCCACCAGCTCTGACCGGCTCTTTGCCGAACGGAACAGATGGCTCAGTCGGGTCATGCCCCTTGCCAGCCGGTGGAGCAGCTCCTCCGCTTTTTTGGCTACGGGGTAGGGTTCCCGGCCCACAATGCCCTGAAAGGCGCGCTCCGGCGGAACCACCTCTTCCCCGTTGCGGCGGTACAGCTCCCTCATGGCCCGCTGCAGATCCTCCGGCGCGTGCTGATACCGGTAGGTCCGGTCCGGCGTCACCGGCAGCGGCCCCCGGGTCAGGCAGTCCACGCCGCTCTCATAGCGCCTGCGCAGTTCCGGCTGCAGCAGCTTCAGCTTTGCGTAGGTTTCGGTGCGTTTGCGCTCCTCCAGCGCCGCCACCAGCTCCTCCATTTCGCTGACCGTCTCCTCCTCGTCGATGGACAGCAGCATCCGGGTCTTGATATACAGCAGATAGGAGGCCATGGCCGCAAATTCGCTGGCCACATCCAGGTTCAGCTCCTTCTGCCGCTCCATCCACTCCAGGTACTGGTCCAGCAGCAGGGAGATCCGGATGTCCTGAATCTCCATGCGGTTGCGGCTCAGCAGCGTCAGGATCAGGTCCAGCGGCCCATCGAAGTTTTCCAGCTCCGAGCGGCTGTGCACCACATTTTCCAGGTGATAGACCGGCGACTCCATCAGAAGATCCCCAGGGGCATCCCCATCAGCCGGCACATCCCGGCCAGGATGGTCTGCCGAATGGTGTACAGTGGCCCGTCCAGCGCGCCCAGAAACACCAGAGCAAACAGCACCAGGGTGATATACCGCTCGTTGCGCATCAGCCACACATAGGCCCGGTTGGGCAGCAGGGAAAAGACCACCTTGGAACCGTCCAGCGGGGGGATGGGAAACAGGTTGAACACCCCCAGGCCCACGCTGAGCAGCGTGGTGTACAGCAGGAAGGTGAAGATCCAGCTGATGACCTCGTCGGCGGCGCCGCCGGTGAGGGTGACGAAGTGATACATCAGGCTGGCACATCCCAGGGACAACAGCGCCAGCACAAAGTTGGAGGCAGGGCCGGCCAGGGCGGTCAGCGCCATGCCCTGCTTGGGATTGCGGAACCGGCGCATATCCACCGGCACAGGCTTGGCCCAGCCGAAGCCGGCGGTGATCATCAGCAGCAGGCCCAGGGGGTCGATGTGGCGGATGGGGTTGAAGGAGAGCCGCCCCGCCTGCTTTGCGGTGCGGTCTCCCAGCCCATAGGCGGCGTAGCCGTGGCTCATCTCATGGATCACGATGCAGAGCAGCGCCGCCGCCCCCCGCATCAGGTAATAAATCAAATTGGAAAGGTCAAAATTTGCCAGAAATGTGGAAACACTTCCCATTTGGTGCTCCTCCAAAGAATTTGAATGCTGGTTTTATTATACCGGGTTCTCCCGCAAAAAACAAGACTGTGTTTCAGCCCTCCGCCCCTGCTCCCCTCGGAAAAAAAGCAGGGACGGTTTCCCATCCCTGCAAAGTCAGCGCTCTCTTTATCTGACGCACGAGAGCACGATGTCCAGCAGCTCCTGCTTCCCGTCCCCCTTCTCGGCGGAAAAGGGAATCAGGGCGGTTTGGTCATCCAGCTCCAGCGTCTCCCGGATCCGGGCCAGATTCGGCTCAATTTCGGATTTTTTCAGCTTGTCCAGCTTGTTGGCCACCACTACGAAGGGGCAGCCGCTGTCCTTGAACCACTGTGCCATGGTCCGGTCGTCCCCAGTGGGCTTGTGCCGGGCGTCCACGATCAGCAGCCCCATGGACAGGGTGTTGTCCTGGAAGTAGGCCTCCATCAGCTTGCCCCACCGCTCCTTCTCCGCCCAGGAGACCTTGGCGTAACCGTAGCCGGGCAGGTCCACCAGGTAGAAGGTCTTGTCGATGAGGAAGTAGTTCACCTGGCGGGTTTTTCCCGGGGAATTGCCCACCCGGGCCAGGTTTTTCCGGTTCAGCAGCCGGTTGATGACGGAGCTTTTGCCCACGTTGGAGCGCCCGGCCATAGCGATCTGCACCCGTCCGTCGTGGAGAAAGTCAGATGCTTTGGCGGCGGAGCGGACGTATTCCGCGTTGTTCAGATTCATATAATACCTCTGTTTTTCTGTAAAGCCGGTTTGTTTCGTGGGAAAACGGCGGGTTTTTCCGCTGTCTCAGTTTCGGATGTCCATCTCCGGCGCCTTGATCTGCTCCGGCGGGATCACCTGGACCTCGGCCTTCTGCTCCGGCTTCTTTTCCGCCGGTGGGATGGGCCTTGGCATGGTGACCAGCGCCTCCTCCAGCACCGTGTCCACCTGCTCTGCCGTCACAAAGCGCAGGGCAGAACGGACGGTGGGGTCGATGTCAGCCAGGTCCTTCTCGTTGTCCGCCGGAATGATGACGGTCTTCATCCCCGCCCGGAAGGCGGCCATGGTCTTTTCCCGCAGGCCGCCGATGGCCAGCACCCTGCCCCGCAGCGTCACTTCGCCGGTCATGGCCACCTCGTTGCGCACCGGAATCCCGGTGAGGGCGGAGACAATGGCGGTGGTGATGGTCACGCCGGCGGAGGGGCCGTCCTTGGGGGTGGCCCCTTCGGGGAAATGGATGTGGATGTCCTTGTTCTGGTAGAAATCCGCCGGGATGCCCAGCCGCTCCGCAGCGGAGCGGATATAGGACATGGCAGAGTGGCAGGACTCCTGCATCACGCTGCCCAGGTTGCCGGTGGGCTCCACCTTCCCGGTGCCGGGCAGCACGTTGACCTCCACCTCCAGCATTTCGCCGCCGACGCTGGTCCAGGCCAGGCCGTTGACCACCCCCACTTGGGGGGCTTTGGCGTAACGCTCCCGGTGGAAGCGGCGGACGCCCAGATACTCCTCCAGGCCGTCGCCGTTGACCGTGACCCGCTTGATGCTCTCGTCGCTGACCAGCTTCATCGCCGCCTTGCGGCACAGCCTGGCCAGCTGGCGCTCCAGCTGACGCACGCCGGATTCCAGGGTGTAGCCGGCGATGACCTCCCGCAGCGCGTCGTCGGTGATGCGGAAGCAGCGGCCGTTGATGCCGTGACGCTTCATTTCCTTGGGCAGCAGGTGCCGCCGGGCGATCTGCAGCTTCTCCTCGTCGGTGTAGGAGGACAACTCTATGAGCTCCATGCGGTCCAGCAGCGGCCGGGGGATCATGCCCACGTCGTTGGCGGTGGTGATGAACAGCACATCGGACAGGTCAAAGGGCAGCTCCAGGAAGTTGTCCCGGAAGGTGGCGTTCTGCTCCGCGTCCAGCACCTCCAGCAGCGCAGAGGACGGGTCCCCCTTGTAGTCGCTGCCCAGCTTATCCACCTCGTCCAGCAGGATCAGGGGATTGCAGGTGCCGGCCTTTTCCACCGCCTTGATGATCTGTCCGGGCATGGCCCCGATATAGGTCTTGCGATGGCCGCGGATTTCCGCCTCGTCGTGGATGCCGCCCAGGGAGATCCGGGCCATTTTCCGGTTCATGGCTTTGGCCAGAGATGCGGCGATGGAGGTCTTGCCCACACCGGGAGGGCCTGCCAGGCAGATGATCTGTCCCTTCAGGTCCGGCGCCAGCTTCCGCACCGCGATGAACTCCAAAATCCGCTCCTTGACCTTTTCCATGCCGTAGTGGTCCGCGTCCAGCACCTTTCGGGCGGCCTCCACATTCAGCCGCTCCTTGGTGCGTTTGGTCCAGGGCAGGTCCAGGCACACGTCCAGATAGTTTCGGATGACCGAAGCCTCCGCAGAGCCGAAGGGCTGCTTGGACAGGCGCTTCAGCTCCTTCTCCAGCTTCTCCCGAACCTCCTGGGGCAGGTCCGCCTTCTGGATCTTCTCCGCGTACTCTCCCAGGTCGCTGTCGGTCTCCGGGCCTTCGCCCAGCTCCCCCTGCAGCACCTTGAGCTTCTCCCGCAGGAAGTAATCCCGCTGCACCGCGGTCATATGCTCCTGCATCTGCTCGTCCAGGTCCCGCTCCAAGGACAGCACTTCGCACTCGTGCTTCAGCATGGCGTTCAGCTTTTCCAGCCGCCGCAGCGGGCGCACTTCCTCCAGAATCCGCTGCTTCTCCGGGTAGTCCAGCCCGGTGTGCTGGGCGATGAAGTCGGACAAATAGGCCGGGTCGTGGTTGGACAGCACGGTCAGCAGGATCTCCGAGGGCATTTTGGGCACCAGCTCCGTGTACTGCTCAAACAGATCCACCGTCTGGCGCAGCACCGCTTCCGTCCGCAGCCCCTTGGAGACAGCGACGTTGGGAATCTTCTCCACCGCCGCGATCAGGTAGGGCTTGGTGCGCTTCAGCTGGCGGAGCCGTCCACGGGACAAGCCTTCCACCATCACCCGAATGCCGTCTCCGGACAGGCGCAGCAGCTGGCGCACCGCCACAACGGTGCCCACGGTGTACAGGTCCTCCTCCTGAGGCTCCTCCACCCCCAGCTCCTTCTGGGTCACCAGGAAGATGGTGTCTCCCTCCTCCATGGCGGCGTCCAGCGCCTTGATGGAGGCATCCCGCCCCACGTCAAAGTGGATGACCATTTTGGGGAACACCGTCAGCCCCCGCAGCGCCATGGTGGGCATATCCACGGTGTTCAGCGGCTCTTCGCTCTCAATGATATCAATTTTTTCTTCGTTCATACGCACTTCCTCCTGGAGGCGGCACCGGAACGCGCCGCTCCATTGTGAAAAACAGCAGGGTCACAGCAAGAGATTCTCTGTTGCGGCCCTGCGGTGGTTGTGTATGATACAGGAAACGCCCGCCGGGCATCTCCCGTACCGCCGCAGTCTGCGGCAGACATTTTCTATCTTGGGCATCACCGCACAATGAGGCTTCGGCGCTGGTCGGCTATTTCCCGCCAACTTTTCGTTGCGAAAACCTGAAATCCGGCAAGGAGTACCGCATTTTCGCACCTCAATTTGACGAAAAATTTCTCGCCCACCGCTCTCGTCCCATGATGCAGTGAAGCCCTTGCTTTACTTGCTCCGGAGGATGATCGGCTCCCCTGTGTGGTTCACCGCTTCCGGAGTGACGATGATTTTGGTGATGGAGGGGTCAGAGGGCACCTCGTACATCAGCGGATTCATGGTGGCTTCTACCACGGCCCGCAGTCCCCGGGCGCCGATGCCCCGCTCCAGCGCCTGGTCAGCGATGGCCTTCAGCGCTTCGGGCTGGAACTCCAGCTCCACGTTGTCGTACTCCATCAGCTTCTGGAACTGCTTGATGAGGGCGTTTTTCGGCTCGGTGAGAATCTTCACCAGCTGCTCGCTGTCCAGGGGGTTCAGCGTGGTGATGACAGGCATACGTCCGATGAGCTCCGGGATGATGCCGAACTTCAGCAGGTCGTGGGGCTGCAGCTCCTTCAGCAGGCTGCTGCTCTTCTGGTCCTTCTTGCTGTACACCTGACCGCCGAAGCCGATGTTCTTCCGGTCGGTGCGCCGCTCGATGATCTTCTCGATGCCGTCAAAGGCGCCGCCGCAGATGAACAGGATGTTGGTGGTGTCCACCTCGATGAACTCCTGGTGGGGGTGCTTGCGCCCGCCCTGGGGCGGCACGTTGGCGACGGTGCCCTCCAGGATCTTCAGCAGCGCCTGCTGCACGCCCTCGCCGGACACGTCACGGGTGATGGAGGCGTTTTCGCTCTTCCGGGCGATCTTGTCGATCTCATCCACATAGATGATGCCCCGCTCGGCCCGCTCCACATCGTAATCCGCGGCCTGAACCAGCCGCAGCAGGATGTTTTCCACGTCGTCGCCCACATATCCGGCCTCGGTGAGGGTGGTGGCATCGGCAATGGCAAAGGGCACCTTCATCATCCGGGCCAGGGTCTGGGCCAGCAGGGTCTTGCCGCAGCCAGTGGGGCCCAGCAGCAGAACGTTGGACTTCTGCAGCTCCACGCCGCCGTCGTCCCCGTACATAATGCGCTTGTAGTGATTGTAAACAGAGACAGAGAGGGTCATTTTCGCCTCTTCCTGCCCGATGACATACTGATCCAGCGCCGCACGGATCTCCTTGGGGGTGGGAAGCTCATCCAGTCCCAGGTCTTCCTGGGCAGAAGGGCCCTGGGGCGCCTCTTCAAAGGGGTCGCCCAGAATATCGTTGCACAGACCCACGCACTCGTTGCAGATATACACGCCGGGTCCGGCAATCAGGCGGCGCACCTGCTCCTGCCGCTTGCCGCAGAAGGAGCAGCGTACGTTATGGGTTTCCTCGTTTTTCGCCATTATGGGTTCCTTTCTATTTCACCATTGGTTCAGCGGCGGGTAATGATCTGGTCAATCAGGCCGTAGTCCTTGGCTTCCTCGGCGGTGAGCCAGTTGTCCCGCTCCGTGTCCCGACGCACCTGCTCCGGGTCCTTGCCGCAGTTGGCGGCCAGCAGCTCGTTCATGCGCTTCTTGATGCGCAGGAAGTGCTCCACGTCGATCTCCATATCGGTGACCTTGCCCTGGGTGCCGGCGGCGGGCTGGTGGATCATGATCTCAGCGTTGGGCAGCGCGATGCGCTTTCCCTTGGCGCCGCTGGAGAGCAGGAAGGCTCCCATGCTGGCGGCCATGCCGGTGCAGATGGTCTGCACGTCGCACTTGATATACTGCATGGTGTCGTAGATAGCCATGCCAGCTGTCACGCTGCCGCCGGGGCTGTTGATGTACAGCTGGATGTCCTTGTCCGGGTCCTGGGCCTCCAGGAACAGCAGTTCCGCCTGGATGACCTGGGCCTGTGCATCGTCCACCTCGCCGGCCAGAAACACGATGCGGTCGTTCAGCAGACGGGAAAAGATGTCATAGGAGCGTTCGCCGCGGCTGGTCTGCTCCACTACATAAGGGATTAATGCGCTCATTTGGTTTCTCCTTTTTTCAGAAAGTGCCGGTAAAGCCGCCGGCAGTTCCTGTATTGACCGTTGGAACCCCTGAGGCTGTCAGCGGTTCGCTGTGGAACTGTTCATACGGGATAATTCCAGTTTATCCCAAAGGAGGTAAGGTTATACCATCCCGGCCAGCAGACTGACCGGGATGGCGGAAATCACGAAATATGGGATTCAGTTGGTTCAGGGCTCCACGACCACAGCGGACTCAACGATGACGTTGGAGGCCTTCTGGACCTTCACGCCGAAGGCCAGCTGATCCTCGGGGAAGTAGGAGCGGACCTTCTCCTCGTCCACGCCGTTCTCCTCAGCCAGGCGCTTGACCTCGGCGTCCATCTCCTCCTGAGTGGCCTCAATGCCCTCAGCGGCGACGACGGCCTCCAGCAGCAGATCCTGCTGAATGGAGCGCAGGGTGCCGGGACGCTGATTCTCCATGAACTCCTGGCGGTTGGTGCCCATCATGCCCAGATAGTTGTCCAGGGTCATGCCGGCGGCGGCGATGCGCTGCTCGAAGTTCTGCATCTGGCGGTCCAGCTCATACTGAACCATGGTGTCAGGCACTTCCATCTCAGCGTTCTCAATGGCCTTGTTCATGACAGAGGTCTCGAAGGAAGTCTGAGCGCTGTCCTCCTTGCGCTTTTCCACCTTAGCGCGCAGGTCAGCCTTCAGCTCCTCCAGCGTCTCGAACTCGGACACGTCCTTGGCGAACTCGTCGTCGATCTCAGGCACGTTGTCCGCCTTGATCTCGTTGACCTTGACCTTGAACACCACAGGGGCGCCGGCCAGCTCCTTTGCACCGTAGTCCTCGGGGAAGGTCACGTTCAAGTCCTTCTCCTCGCCGGTGGTCATGCCCACGATCTGCTCTTCGAAGCCGGGGATAAAGGAACCGGAGCCGATCTTCAGGCTGTAGTTGTCAGCCTTGCCGCCCTCAAAGGGCACGCCGTCCTTAAAGCCCTCGAAGTCGATGACAGCGGTGTCGCCGTTCTCCACGGGGCGGTCCACGGTCTCCTGGGTGGTGGCGCGGGCGATCAGAGGCTTCATCTCGTTCTCCACGTCCTCATCGGTGACCACAACGGTCTCCTTGGGGCACTCGATGCCCTTGTACTGGCCCAGCTTGACCTCAGGCTTCAGGCCCAGGGTGGCGGTCATCTGCACGCCGTCAGCGCCGATGTGGTCCACGTTCACCTGGGGATAGCCCACGACCTCCAGCTCAGCCTCTTTGATGGCAGCGTCCAGCGCGGTGGGATACAGATCGTTCAGTGCGTCTTCATAGAAAATATTCTCGCCGTACATCTTCTCCAGCAGCTTGCGGGGAGCCTTGCCCTTGCGGAAGCCGGGAACGGACATGCTGTTCTTGGCGCGGCGATAGACCTTGTCAATGGCTGCGTTGAACTCGTCAGCAGGGATCTCGATGGTCAGCACGGCGGTGCTTTTTTCCTTTTTCTCTACGTTCTTCAGATTCATTTGTGTTGTTCCTCCTAAAAAATGCCCGAGCCGGACGTTTTTGCGCCACAGCACTGCCAATCAGGGCGGGCACATGGTATACAAAATCTGCAGTTTATTATTGTAACAGATTCTCCCAGAGATTTCCACTGTTTTTTTGCTTAATCCAAAATTTTTTTTGGAATGAAATTCAGGCTGTCTGCGGAGACCAGGGAAAAGCAGGTGCCCTCCTGCACCCCCTCAATGGCCAGGCGGATGCTGTGACCGTGGAGATGGCCGAAAAAGCAGCGTTTCACCTGGTACCGTTTCAGCACCTCCAGGATCTCCGGGCAGCGGTAGCCCTGGTACAGCGGCGGATAGTGGAGAAAGACCAGCTTCTCCCGGTCCCCCGCCGCCTTCAGCGAGGCTTCCAGCCGCATGACCTCCCGGTTGCGCATCTTTTCGTTGTGGCCGCCCTTTTCCTCGTCCAGGAACCACCCCCGGGTGCCGCACAGCGCCACATCTCCATAGAGCCGGCAACAGTTGTGGAGCAGCTCAAACTGAAAGCCATTGTCCTGAAAGAACCGGTTCATCTTGCTGGCAGTCATCCACCAGTAGTCATGGTTCCCCTTGAGGATCACCTTTCGCCCGGGCAGGTCGTTGAGGAACTGAAAGTCCTTCTTTGACTCCTCCAGGCTCATCCCCCAGCTCAGGTCGCCGCAGAGCACCACGGTGTCCTCCGGCCGGACGATTTCAAACCCGGCGCGCAGCTTGTCCACGTAGCCCACCCAGTTTCCGCCGAACACATCCATGGGCTTGGGCGTGTTCAGGGACAGATGGGTGTCTCCTATCGCATACAGGGCCATTGACCCACCTCTTTCTCTCCTTTTCCAGAGAATCCATAACAATTAAATATGTGTACCGTGTTTGTACTTTACACTTTAACAGCCGCCGGACAATGGATTATTTGAGGAATTCTCTGACAACTTCCTTCATCTGCTCCTTCTCGCCGTAGCCGGTGAAGCGGACGGTTTTGTCCTTCAACGTGGCCAGCGGGGCGGGTGCCTCCACGCCGGAGACCTCGGCCAGCTGGTCCAGCAGGTCGGTGCCGGAGCGCAGGTTCTTCACCCCCAGCGCGTCCAGAACGGAGTCGCTGAACTTGAAGGGGCTGGCGGTGGAGGCCACGATGGTCTTGGTCTCATCGCCGGTCTCCTCCCGGTAATCCTCCAGAACCTTGAAGGCCACGGCGGTGTGGGTGTCGATCAGGTAATCGTGCTCCCGCTTCATGGCGGCGATGGCGGCCTTGGTGGCGCCCTCGTCTGCATAGCCGGCGGCGAAGAACTTCTGAATCTTCTTCAGAATGGCGGGGCTGACCTCGTAGCGGCCCTCCCGGTTCAGCTGATCCATGTAGGAGGAAACCAGCTGGTCGTCCTCCTCGGAGAGCATATACAGCAGGCGCTCCAGGTTGCTGGAGATCAGGATGTCCATGGAGGGGGACACCGTGGTGTGGAAGGGGCGGTTGCGGTCGTACACGCCGGTTTGAATGAAGTCGGTGAGCACGTTGTTGCTGTTGGAAGCGCAGATCAGCTTGTGCACCGGCAGCCCCATCTGCTTGGCGTAGAACGCCGCCAGGATGTTGCCGAAGTTTCCGGTGGGCACGCAGATGTTCACCTCTTCCCCGGGCTGAATGGCCTCGGAGCGCAGCAGGTCGCAGTAGGCAGAGATGTAGTACACGATCTGAGGCAGCACCCGGCCCCAGTTGATGGAGTTGGCAGAGGACAGGAAATAGCCCCGCTCCCCCAGCTCGCCCCGGAGGTCTGCGTCAGAGAACAGCTTCTTCACGCCGGTCTGGGCGTCGTCAAAGTTGCCGATGACAGCGCTGACGCTGACGTTCTCCCCCTCCTGGGTGGCCATCTGGAGCTGCTGGATCTCGCTGACGCCGTCCTTGGGGTAGAACACCAGGATCTTGGTCTGATCCACGTCCTTAAAGCCCTCCAGCGCGGCCTTCCCCGTGTCGCCGGAGGTGGCCACCAGGATGCAGGCGGTCTTCTTTTCGGCGTTCTTTTTCAGGGACAGGGACAGCAGGTGAGGCAGCATCTGCAGCGCCATGTCCTTGAAGGCGCAGGTGGGGCCGTGCCACAGCTCCAGGCAGTAGGTCCCGTTGTCCACCTTCCGCACCGGAGCCACCGCCTTGGTGTCAAATTTGGCCGGTCCGTAGGCCGCAGCAGTGGCCCGGGACAGCTCAAAGCTGGTGAAATGCTCCAGATACATGCCCATCACATACACCGCGCGCTGCTGATAGCTCAGATCCTTCAGCATATTCAGTGCGCTGCCCGGCAGGCGGGGAATCACCTGGGGCACAAACAGGCCGCCCTCCCGGGAAAGGCCCTGCGCGATGGCCTGCGCCGGAGTGTATCTCAGCGCCTTGTTTCGGGTTGATACATAGTACATCTTGTGACCTTCTTTCTCGAAAACACGCCAAAATGGAGCATTTACGCATTGCAATTCATTTTTATACCGCTCCCGGCAAAGTCCTGCCCCCCGCAGCCGTTCTCCTCCGTTTCGTCGGGGGCACCGCTGCGGCAGGTCCAGTCTCGTTGACACCCTACTGTGTCAAAGTGCCGGCAAGGTCAGTGTGCATTTTACCATAGATGTGCAAAAGATTCAATTCCTTTTTGCTCAGCTTTCGTATGCTTCTGTGTCAAAGGCGTTGGCATAATAGCGAATGGTCCAGCCTTCGCCGGCGGGATACACCTCCGCCACATCAAAGCAGGGCTGGCGTCCCTCCTCCGGGTGCTCCATCAGGTAGCACTCCGCGGACAGAATGATCCGCTGCCGCTTGCCCCAATCCACCGCCTCCCGGGCCTCCATATACCGGCGGGAACGCCTGGTCTTGACCTCGATGAAGCGAATCTGGGCAGGGGTGGCGGCGATGAGGTCGATCTCCCCGTACTGGCAGCGCCAGTTGGCGGCGAGAATCTCCACACCCCGGCGCTCCAGCGCGCGGCGAACCTGCCCTTCCCCCTCCCGCCCCAGGCGGGCGGCTTCTTCTCCCCGCTTCACAGCTTTTTCAGGAAGGTTTTCCGGTGGACAGGACAGGGGCCGTATTCCCGCAGCAGCTGGTAATGGAGCTTGGTGGGATAGCCCTTGTGTTTTTCGAACCGGTACTGGGGGTACTGTGCTGCCAGCTCCATCATATAGTGGTCCCTGCTGACCTTGGCCAGAATGGAGGCCGCGGCGATGGAGGCGGAGAGGCTGTCGCCCTTGACGACGGTGCGGTTGGGAATGGTGATGCCGGTGCTGCGGTTGCCGTCGATGAGGGCAAAATCCGCCGCCGGGTCAAGTTTCTGAATTGCCCGCTCCATAGCCAGCATCCGGGCGTTGAGGATGTTGATCTCGTCGATCTCCTGCTCGCTGGCGGTGGCCACCGCCCAGGCGATGGCCTGTTCCTTGATGAGGGGGAACAGCATTTCCCGCCGCTTCTCCGTCAGTTTCTTGGAATCGTTCAGAAAGGGCAGGTCATAGTGCTCGGGCAGAATCACCGCCGCGGCGTACACCGCACCAGCCAGCGGGCCGGCGCCGGCCTCGTCCACTCCGCACACTCTGACATGGCCTTCTCCTTTACACTCTCGTTCAATGGCCCAAAGATCGACTTTTTCTCCCTGTTTCATCGGTTTTTCTCCCATTTATTGATGCTGCACCGGGGGAACCTCAAGTGTAAAGCGTCCTAACTTGCCAGACCGAAATTCCTCCAGAAGGATGCGGCACATCCGCTCGGTGTCCACTTCTCCGCCGGAAATCAGGAATCCCCGGTTGCGCCCGGCCTGCTCCACCAGCTCCCAGCTGTCCGGCTCCTCCGGAACCTCCAGACGGTAGCGTACCTCCAGCGCCTTGGGGTAGCGGGCGGCCAGCAGCTTCATCAGGAAATTGCCCAGGGTCTCCACGTCCAGGATGTCATCCTTCACCGCGCCGGTGAAGGCCAGGTGCATCCCCACCTGTTTGTCCTCGAATTTGGGCCAGAGGATGCCCGGGGTGTCCAGCAGGTCCAGTCCGTCGTCCACCGCCACCCACTGCTTGCCCCGGGTGACGCCGGGGCGGTTCTGGGCGATGGCGGACTTGCGGTTGGCCACCTTGTTGATGAAGGTGGACTTGCCCACGTTGGGCACTCCCACCACCATGACCCGCACCGGGCGGCCCAGCATCCCCTTCTCTTCCCATTTGGCGATCTGGTCCTTCAGAATGGTCTTGACCACCGGAGAAAACTGCTTCACACCGGTGCCGGTTTTGCAGTCCGTTTGCAGCACAGACCAACCCTTGCTGCGGAAGTACTCCGCCCACTTCTGGTTCATGGCGGGGTCCGCCTGGTCCGCCCGGTTGAGGATGATCATCCGGGGCTTGTTCTCCACCAGGCTGTCGATGTCCGGGTTCCGGCTGGAAACAGGAATCCGGGCGTCGATGATCTCCACCACCAGATCCACCAGCTTCAGGTTCTCCTGGATCATGCGCCGGGTCTTGGTCATGTGGCCGGGGTACCACTGGATGGTCATGCCCTCATCCTGTTTCTTCTGTTCAGCAGCCTGCTTCTGAGGCTTTGGTTTTTTCACCCAGCGGTTGTTGCTGCCGCCGCGTTTTTTGCTTTTTGCCATAGCGTATCCTTTTCGTCAGAGGGTGGTAATGGAGTACGATTTCTTCTCAGCATCCCTGCAGGTTCTTCTGATTACGAAAAAAGGAGCGGGAACCCCGCTCCTTTCTCTTCTGAAAATTACAGCTTCTCCCGAACCTTGGCAGCCTTGCCCACGCGGTCACGCAGGTAGTACAGCTTGGCGCGGCGGACCTTACCTCTGCGGACAGTCTCGACCTTCACCACGTTGGGGGAGTGAACGGGGAATACCTTCTCCACGCCGACGCCATAGGAGATGCGGCGGACGGTAAAGGTCTCAGAAACGCCGCCATTCTTCTTGGCGATGACAGTGCCCTCAAAGACCTGGATACGCTCCTTGGAGCCTTCCTTGACCTTGATGTGGACACGGACGGTGGAGCCGATCTCGATGACCGGAGCCTCGTTCTTGACGTTCTGAGCGTTCAGAGTATCAATCAGATTCATGGTTCTTATCCTCCTGTTGTATAGGTGTTCTTACCGTTTCCAGTTGGCGGCCCGATGTTCAGCCGGCCCGGCAGAGGAACGCCCTTTGTTCAGACCGATATAATATACCACACAATTTTGGAAAATGCAAGGGTAATTTCCCCAATTTTCAGCGAAAAACCTCTGCCATCTCCCCGTAGACCTCGTTGCGGTGACAGCGCACAAAATCCGGCGTCCACTCCGGATGATCCTTGGCGAAGGTGTCCAGAATCAGGCTGGGATTCAGGCCGGGGTTAAGGGCTGCGATGCGGGCGCGGAACACCAGGGTGTGTTCCCCCTCCTCCAGCGTCCACTCCTTCACCATGGGGATGATGTCCAGCTCGGTGTAGCCCCGCTTGGCCTTTTTGGATTTCTTGCGGATGACGCAGCTCTCCCGGCTCAGCAGCGCCCGGAATCCCTCTGCGGCTCCCTCGGGCACACCGTTGTCATACTCCATGGTGACGGTCCAGCCCAGGTCCACGATTTTTTTCAGCGGGATTTTCGCCTCGTAGCAGCTCAGCACCGTGATGCCCTCCGGCAGCGCCCGGTTCAGCCGCTCCGGCACCTGGCTCAGCGGGATGTCGTCCTCCAGGTTGAACTCCAGAATCTCACAGTCGCTGGAATAGCCCACGCTCAGGGGCAGCGCGATGGACACATACACATGGCGGTTGAAGCCCTCCGTCTGCCACACGTTGATCCCGGAGCGGAGAAAGGCCCGCTGGAAGGTGGCCATCAGGTCCAGGTGGGAGATGTACACCGCCCGGCCCTCTTTTTTAAACAGAAGTCTGTTTTTGTGCATTGCCATAACCTTACCTCCTGTCCTCGTCGCACACACCGCCGGGCAGCAGCTTGTTGGCGCCGCAGCCCATGCACCGCACCCGGCAGTCCGGGGTGATGACGCTCTTGTAGGCCTGCTCCCGCTCCTGCCACAGGTAATCCTGGCGCACGCCCACGTCGATCATGCTCCAGGGCAGCACCTCGCATTTGCGCCGCTCCCGCCGGGCGTAGAAGTCCGGGTTGATGCCCACTGCTTCAAAGGCGTCCAGCCAGCGCTGGAAGGAGAAATAGTCGCTCCAGGAGTCCATTTTTCCGCCGGTGCGCCAGACCTGCTCAATGGCCTTGCCCAGCCTGCGGTCGCCCCGGGCCAGCACCGCCTCCACATAGCTGGTGTCCGCCTCGTGCCAGTTGTACTGAATGGATTTGTTGTGGATGCAGCTGCGCAGCAGGTCCACCCGCCGCTGGTACTCCTCCATGGAGATCTGGGATTCCCACTGGAAGGGGGTAAAGGGCTTGGGCACAAAAAAGGAGGTGGAGACGGTGATGCGGATGCCCCTCTGCCGGTTGCTGGAATAGTCCCGCCAGGTCCAGTAGACCTTCTGGGCCAGGTCCGCAATGCCCTTCACGTCCTCGTCGGTCTCCGTGGGCAGGCCCAGCATAAAGTACAGCTTCACCGCGCTGCAGCCGCCCTCAAACACCGTGCGGCAGGAGGTCAGCAGGTCCTCTTCGGTGACGTTTTTGTTGATGGCGTCCCGCAGGCGCTGGGTGCCCGCCTCCGGGGCAAAGGTGACAGAGGACTTTCTGGCCTTCTGCAGTCGCTCCATGATGGACATGGAGAACCCGTCCGCCCGGAGAGAGGGCAGATTCAGGTTGATATTCCTGGGCTCGCAGTATTCCAGCAGGCCGTCACAGACAGCGGTGAGCCCCCGGTAGTCCGAGGAGGACAGGCTGGACAGGGTCATCTCCTGATAGCCGGAATCCTTACAGGCCTCAATGCCCTGCTGCACCAGCACATCCACGCTCTTGGGACGCACCGGGCGGTAGCAGTAGCCCGCCTGACAGAACCGGCAGCCCCGGATGCAACCCCGGAACAGCTCCAGCATCACCCGGTCATGGACGATTTCCGTGGAGGGAATGATGGTGTGGGTGGGAAAATAGGACTTGTCCAGATCCCGGATGATGCGCTTGGTCACCTGGGCCGGGGCGCCGTGGGTGGGGGTGATGCGCGCCACTGTGCCGTCGGGCAGGTAGTCCACCTGGTACAGGGCGGGCACATAGCAGCCCGGAATCTGAGCGGCCCGGATGAGGAATTCCTTCCGGTCAAAGCCCTCCTTCCGGCACTGGCGGTACAGCTCAATGAGCTCGCAGTCCACCTCTTCCCCTTCGCCCAGGAAGAACACGTCAATAAAATCCGCCAGGGGCTCGCTGTTCACCGCGCAGGTGCCCCCCGCCACAATGATGGGGTCATCATTGCCCCGCTCTGTGCAGTGGATGGGAATCCCCGCCAGGTCCAGCATATTCAGCACGTTGGTGAAGGCCATCTCGTAGCCCAGGGAAAAGCCCACAATGTCAAATTGATTGAGTGCGTCGCCGCTCTCCAGCCCATAGAGGGGGATGTGGTTGCTGCGCAGTTCCTCCTCCATGTCCCCCCAGGGGGCGAAGCAGCGCTCACACCACACGCCGTCCATCTCGTTGATGACGCCGTACAGGATCCGCAGGCCCAGATTGGACATACCGATCTCATAGGTGTCCGGAAAGCACAGGGCAAAGCGGGTGTCCACCTGAGCCTTGTCCTTGATGATCTCGTTGTATTCTCCGCCGGTGTACCGGGCCGGCTTCTGGACCCGGGGCAGAATGCGTTCCAGTTTTGGATTCACAGCTGATTCCTCACAATGTGTTAGGGCAACACCGTACAATGAGAACTTCGGCGCCTTGCGGCCTATTTTCCGCAATCCGCTCTTGTCCCATTATGCGGTGATGCCTTAGTTTTCTCGTACAGTACCCATCATTTTACCCGATCGCGCAGGGTTTGGCAAGGACTATCTGCCCCCATCCGGCAATTTATCAGTCCCCATCCGGCAATTTGTCCCCGGGAAGCCTTGACAATGTGCATTTTTGTGCTACACTGGTGTCAGGTTCTATTTTGCTTTAAACCATTAAAGACAAATAGAAGAAACTGATTGATTCATAGAAGGACTTGATTGAAATGGCACAAAGAGGCAATCTGATGACCGTCCGGCAGGACGTTCGTGTGGTAGACGCAACCCTCCGGGACGGTGGTCTGGTGAATGATTTTTACTTCACCGACGACTTTGTCAACGCGCTGTACCGGGCCAATGTACAGGCCGGCGTGGATTATATGGAGTTTGGCTACAAGGCCTCTAAGGAGCTCTTTGATGTCAGCCGGTTCGGCAAGTGGAAATTCTGCGACGAGCAGAGCATCCGGGCCATTGTGGGCGAGAACAACTCTGATATGAAAATCTCCGTCATGGCGGACGTGGACCGCTGCGACTACCGCACCGACATCATCCCCCGGGACGAAAGCGTTATTGACCTGGTGCGGGTGGCCACCTACATCCACCAGATGCCTGCGGCGATCCGCATGATCGAGGACGCCAAACAAAAGGGATACGAGGTCAGCTGCAACATTATGGCCCTGTCCAAGGTCCGGGAGTCGGACCTGAAGCAGGCGCTGGAGATGCTGGGGTCCAGCTGCGTGGATGTGGTCTACCTGGTGGACAGCTACGGCAACCTGTACCCGGAACAGATCCGGGCCTTTACCGACTTGTTCATGGAGATGGGGGAACGCTGCGGCAAGGTCATCGGCATCCACGCCCACAACAACCAGCAGCTGGCCTTTGCCAACACCATTGAGGCCCTGGCCAGGGGCGCCAGCTATCTGGACGCCACGATGGCGGGCATGGGCCGGGGCTGCGGCAACTGCTCCATGGAGCTGCTGCTGAGCTTTTTGAAAAACCCCCAGTACAACGTATTCCCGGTGTTCCGATTCCTCCAGAACGAGATGAACCCGCTGCGGGACTCCGGCGTACAGTGGGGGTATGACATCCCCTACCTGATGACCGGCAAGCTGAACCAGCACCCCTCCTCCGCCATTCGGGCCATGAAGGAGGGACGCACCGATTACGCCCAGTTCTACACAGAGCTGATGGACCACGACTGACGCCGTTGCCCCTTTCTCTGTTTCGACCCCAACCTGTACACAGAAACCCCCTGCCTTCCGGCAGGGGGCTCGTTTTTTGGTTTACAGCAGAACGCAGCAGGATCAGAACTCCACTTCTTCCCCTTCCACGCCGAATTCCTTCTCCAGCACCTCCAGTGCGTCCTCCAGCCAGTGGGCGGGCACCAGAATGGAGATGTCAAAGTCAGAGGTGGTGACCAGCATGACCTCCACATCAGCGGCGGCCAGTGCAGCAAACATCTTGGCGGCGACGCCGGGGGTCTTGACCATATCGGGGTCATAGTAGTTGATCTTGCAGCTGCCGGGCAGCACCTCAGGCTTGATGCGGATGTTGTCGGAGCGCAGCTCGCCCAGCACGCCCAGCACGGCGGCCAGATCCTCATCGGACAGGGTGAAGCTCATGTTCAGCGTGCCGCCCTTCCGGGCCGTCTGGGAGATCATATCCAGGTTGATGCCCTTGCCGGAGCAGGCGTTCAGCACGGTGGAAAAGACCTGGGTGTCACAGGGCAGGGAGGACAGAGAAATCAGGGTCAGGTTCTTGCCATATGTCATCTTGTTCTTGCTCATTTGTGTTACTCCTTACTGATTATTCCGCCACCAGCTGCTCCATGTTGTACATACCGGGGGCCTTGCCGATCAGGAACTTGGCCGCACGGACTGCGCCGTTGGCAAAGATTTCCCGGCTCATGGCGGTGTGCTTGATCTCAATCACCTCATCCCGGCCGGCAAAAATCACCTCGTGGACCCCCACAATGGTGCCGCCCCGTACGGAGCTGATGCCGATCTCGTTCTTGGGCCGGGGAACCCGGCGGTCGTGACGGCCGTAATTGTACTCCGCATCGTAGTTCAGCACGGAGGAAGCAGCGTCGGCAATCATCAGCGCGGTGCCGGAGGGGGCATCCACCTTGCGCTTGTGGTGCTGCTCAATGATTTCAATGTCAGAGGTGTCCCCCAGCACGGCGGCGGCCCGTTTGACCAGGTCGATCAGCACGTTGATGCCCAGGGACATATTGCCGCTGCGGAACACCGGGACGGTCTTGGAGGCTTCCACGATCTGCGCGATCTGCTGGTCAGAGTAGCCAGTGGTAGCCAGCACCATGGGGATCTTCCGCCCGGTGCAGAAGGCCAGCAGGCCGTCCAGCGCCTTGGGAGAGGAAAAGTCGATGACCACATCCGCTTCCCCGGTGAAGTTGGCGGGAGCGGCGTAGACAGGATAGGGGCGGGCAGCCAGGTTCACATCAAAGCCGGCGACGACGGAGATGTCCCCGTCGCTGCTGCAGATGTCCTCTACAACCTTGCCCATAAAACCGTTGCAGCCGGAAATGATTACTTTTACCATCCTTTGTACCTCCCCGCTTACAGCAGCCCGGCCTTGGCCAAGGCGGCCTTCAGCATCTCGCGGTGTGCGTCGGTCATGCAGCACAGGGGCATCCGGGGCTCGCCCACGTCCATGCCCATCAGGTTCAGGGCTTCCTTGACGGGAACGGGGTTGGTTTCCATGAACAGCGCATCGGCCAGGGGGGTCACCTGGTTGATCTGCAGGTCGGCGGCCTCCTCGAATCTGCCCTCCAGCGCCAGGTGGGTCATGTCGGCCATCAGTCTGGGGTTCACGTTGGAGACCACGGAGATGACGCCCTTGCCGCCCATGGCCATCAGCGGAACCACCATGCCGTCCTCACCGGACCAGATATTCAGCTCGTCGCCGCAGAGCATCCGGGTGTGGGCGATCAGGTTGAAGTTGCCGGATGCCTCCTTGACGCCGTTGATCAGCGGGTGCTTGGACAGCTCCGCGTAGGTCTCGGCGGTGAAGCTCATGCCGGTGCGGCCGGGCACGTTGTACAGGATGATGGGGGTGTGCAGCCGGTCTGCCAGATAGGTGTAGTGCTTGATCAGGCCGTGCTGGGTGGTCTTGTTGTAGTAGGGGGTGACCATCAGCAGGCCGTCCACCCCTGCCTCCTCCGCAGCGGTGGAGGTGTCCAGGGCGGTAGCGGTGCAGTTGCTGCCGGTTCCGGCGATCACCTTCACCCGGCCCGCAACTTTCTTCACAGCGTAGCGGATGGTTTCCTTGTGTTCCTCAACGGTCTGGGTGGAGGCCTCGCCGGTGGTGCCGCAGATGCAGATGCAGTCCGTGCCGCCGGCGATCTGCATTTCGATCAGCTCGCCCAGCTTTTCAAAATCAACCTTGCCATTCCGGAAAGGCGTGACGATAGCAACACAAGCACCGGTAAAAACAGGAGTTTTCATAGTGATTTCCTTTCTGACAATGACTGTCTCAACAAAATAATATTTATTACTTGCGGACCAGGTATCCCTCTGCGGCCAGCAGCTCCGCCAGCAGCACGCCGCCGCCGGCAGCGCCCCGCAGGGTGTTGTGGCTCAGGCCCACAAACTTGTAATCGTACTGGGAGTCTTCCCGCAGGCGGCCCAGGGAGATGGCCATGCCGCCCTCCAGGTTGCGCTGCAGCCTGGTCTGGGGGTAATTGGGATCCTCAAAGTAGTGCAGGTACTGCTTGGGTGCGGAGGGCAGCTCCAGCTCCTGGGCACGGCCCTTGAAGTTTGCCCAGGTCTCCTTGATCTCCTCAATGGAGGGCTTTTTGCCCTCGTCGAAGCTCATGAACACCGCAGCCATATGGCCGTCGGACACCGGCACCCGCAGGCACTGGGAGGTGATGTTGGGCTTGTCGGTGGGGACGATCTCGCCGTTCTCAATGGTGCCCCACATCTTCAGGGGCTCCTTCTCGGACTTCTCCTCCTCGCCGCCGATGTAGGGGATGACGTTGTCCACCATCTCAGGCCAGGTCTCAAAGGTCTTGCCCGCGCCGGAGATGGCCTGATAAGTAGTGACCAGCGCCTTGCTCAGGCCGTACTTTTCCCGCAGGGGGTGCAGGGCAGGCACATAGGACTGGAGGGAGCAGTTGGATTTGACGGCGATGAAGCCCACTTTGGTGCCCAGACGCTTGCGCTGGGCGTCGATGACCTTGATGTGCTCGGGGTTGATCTCCGGCACCACCATGGGCACGTCGGGGGTGAAGCGGTGGGCGGAGTTGTTGGACACCACCGGGCACTCCTTCTGAGCGATCTTCTCCTCCAGCACCTTGATCTCATCCTTTTTCATATTCACCGCACAGAAGGTGAAGTCGATCTGGGAGACAAAGGCATCCAGATCCTTCTCGATGTCCAGCACCACCAGCTCCTTTGCCTCCTCGGGGATGGGGGTGGTCATCTTCCAGCGGCCCTCAACGGCCTTGGCGTAGGATTTGCCGGCGCTGCGGCCGGATGCAGCCACTGCAGTGAGCTGGAACCAAGGGTGGTTCTCCAGCAGGGTGATAAAGCGCTGACCCACCATGCCGGTGCAGCCCACTACGCCAACCTTGTATTTTTCCATGGTAAACGACCTCCAAAAGGGAATGATATAATATTCTATGCAAATCGGTCCGCTGCGTACCCCGTCAGTCACACGGTATAAAAAAAGAATCAGCAGTTTCTGGAAACCGGCTGATTCTGTACAAAAGCGTGCTCTGCGGCGCAAAGCAGTTCAGGAACAAAAGCAGACAGCGCTCCATCTGAACGTCAGATGACAGTCGGCAGGCTGTTGACCTGACGCCCAGACCTGCACTCCGACGGTGTGCAAATCTTCGGCGGCGTTCCCTTTTTCTGCGGAATTTGACGGGCTGCCGGAGCCCAGTCCGCAGGTACTGATGAAAACCGCACCTCTATTCTGCATAGGTTTGAGATTATGTTATCATACTTCCCTTTTTTCGTCAAGAGTCACCGCCAGAAAGAAGTATAAAATGGAAATCCCGTTTATGGAAACTTTTATGCAATTTTACTCCGGCCCAAGGTGGACGCTGACGCGGGGAATGTGGTAAAATAAGCGGTGTGAATCGACAACATTTTTATCAAAGGACAAACTACACCATGAAAACAAGTGATTTTTATTATGATCTGCCCCCGGAGCTTATCGCGCAGACGCCGCTGCAGCAGCGGGACAGTTCCCGCCTGATGGTGCTGGACCGCTCCACCGGCGCGGTGGAGCATAAGCACTTTTACGACCTGCCCTCCTACCTGCGCCCGGGGGACTGCCTGGTGCTCAACGACTCCCGGGTGCTGCCTGCCCGGCTCATCGGCCACAGGGAGACCGGCGGCGTGTCCGAGGTGCTGCTGCTCACCGACAAGGGGGACAACGTGTGGGAATGCCTGGTGCGGCCGGGCAAAAAGCTGCGCCCCGGGGCAAAGGTCACCTTCGGCAACGGACAGCTGACGGCGGAAATTCTGGAGGTTCTCCCCGACGGCAACCGGCTGGTCCGTTTTGACTATGAGGGCATCTTTCTGGAGGTGCTGGAGGAGCTGGGACGGATGCCCCTTCCCCCCTATATCAAGGCGGAGCTTCAGGACCAGGAGCGGTACCAGACCGTCTATTCCAAGGTCCCCGGCAGCGCCGCCGCCCCCACGGCGGGCCTGCACTTCACCCCGGAGCTGCTGGAACGGATCCAGGCCATGGGCGTGAAGCTGGCCTATGTGACGCTGCACGTGGGTCTGGGCACCTTCCGCCCGGTGAAGGTGGAGGACGTGGAGCACCACGATATGCACTCGGAATACTGCATGATCTCTCAACAGGCGGCTGATATCATCACCGAAACAAAGAAAAACGGCGGACGGGTGGTCTGCGTGGGCACCACCTCCTGTCGGACGGTGGAGTCCTTCGCCAATGAGGACGGCACCATGGACCCCCACGCCGGCTGGACCAAGATCTTCATCTACCCCGGCTACCGGTTCAAATGTCTGGACGCGCTGGTGACCAATTTCCACCTGCCCGAGTCCACGCTGGTGATGCTGGTCTCCGCCCTGGCGGGCAAGGAGCACATTATGAACGCCTACGCCCAGGCGGTGCAGGAGCGCTACCGTTTCTTTAGCTTTGGCGACGCCATGTTCATTCATTAATTCCCTTCCCTCATTGTTTACAATCCTGTCACAGGATGCCGGTTTGCAAATCCGCCAGAACATGATATACTGGTCGTGTATCAAAAAAAGCAAAGGATGATACCCTGATGAAAAACAACTACGAGTCCCCCCTGTCCTCCCGCTACGCCAGCAAGGAGATGCAGTACATCTTTTCCCCTGACAAGAAGTTTTCCACCTGGCGCCGCCTGTGGGTGGCCCTGGCCCGGGCTGAGATGAAGCTGGGCCTGCCTGTGACCCAGGAGCAGGTAGATGAGCTGGAGGCTCACGCCGCCCCCGAATTCATCGACTACGAGCTGGCCGCCAACTACGAGAAGCAGCTGCGCCACGACGTGATGGCCCACATCCACGCCTACGGGGACCAGTGCCCCAAGGCCATGCCCATCATCCACCTGGGCGCCACCAGCTGCTATGTGGGCGACAACACCGATGTCATCCTGATGAAGGAGGCCCTGATCCTCATCCGCACCGAGCTGGTCCGGGTCATCCACAATCTGGCCAAGTTTGCTGAGGAGTACAAGGCCCTGCCCACCCTGGGCTTCACCCACTATCAGGCGGCGCAGCTGACCACCGTGGGCAAGCGCGCCACCCTGTGGCTGAACGAGCTGCTGATGGACCTGCACGAGGTGGAGTACCGCATCGCCGACCTGAAGCTGCTGGGCAGCAAGGGCACCACCGGCACCCAGGCCTCCTTCCTGGAGCTGTTTGAGGGCGACCACGAAAAGGTCAAGCAGGCCGAGGCGATGATCGCCGAGGAAATGGGCTTTGACGCCTGCGTTCCCGTCTCCGGACAGACCTACAGCCGGAAGGTGGACACCTTTGTAGTCAACACCCTGGCCGGCATCGCCGCCTCCGCCAGCAAATTTGCCACCGACCTGCGCCTGCTGGCCCACATGAAGGAGATCGAAGAGCCCTTCGCCAAAAAGCAGATCGGCTCCTCCGCCATGCCCTACAAGCGCAACCCCATGCGCTCCGAGCGCATCTGCGCCCTGGGCCGCTACATCCTCTCCGACGTGATGAACCCCGCCATCACCTCCGCCACCCAGTGGTTTGAGCGCACCCTGGACGACTCCGCCAACAAGCGTCTGTCCGTCCCCGAGGCGTTCCTGGCCTGCGACGCCATTCTGCGCATTTATCAGAACATCACCGACGGCCTGGTGGTCCACGAAAAGGTCATTGAAAAGCACATTCTGGAGGAGCTGCCCTTCATGGCCTCCGAAAACATCATGATGGACGCGGTGAAGCGGGGCGGCAACCGTCAGGAGCTCCACGAACAGATCCGCCTGCACTCCCTGGAGGCCGGCCGCAACGTCAAGGACCTGGGCCTGAGCAACAACCTCATCGACCTGATCGCCGAGGACCCCATGTTCGGCATGACCCGGGAGGAGCTCACCGCCCATCTGGAGCCCAGCCGCTACATTGGCCGCTGCCCGGAGCAGGTCACCGAGTTCCTGGCCAGCGAGGTCAGACCGGTGCTGGAGCGCTACGCCGACGCACTGGACGGCAGCACTGTGGAGCTGAACGTGTAAAGCCGTTCCCGGAACAGGACGATACAGACCTTCCAATACACAGGCTGTTTCTCCCCTCTTTCCGGATTTTTCAAAGGTGAGGTGATCTCCGCTTGAAAAGCGAAAAAGTGCAGCAATATGTGATGGTCGGGCTGACGGCGTTCTGCGTCATCGCCGCCAGCCTGCTGACCGCCTTTCTGCTGTTCCATTTCCAGACCATCCGGTCTGCCATTGAGCTGCTGACGAAAATTCTGATGCCCTTTATCATCGGCTGCGTCATCGCCTATCTGCTCTCCCCCTTCTACAATCTGCTGCTGCGGAACATCGAGAGCGGTCTGAGCGACAGCCGTCTGCTGAGTAAACGCGCCCACAGCATCGCCGTGGTGCTGTCCGTCGCTTTCTCCATCAGCACCGCGCTGCTGCTGGTCAGCGGTCTGGTGGCGCTGGTGGTGCCCGGCTTTGTGTCCAGCCTGACGGGCATCGTCAACTCCATGCAGCTGTACAGCGCCCAGATCAACAAATGGGTTAACAGCCTCTTTGCCGACAGCCCGGAGACTGCCAGCACGGTGCAGAAGTGGCTGGACACCGGCTCTGACCAGCTGATGAACTGGGTCCGGGTCAGCATCCTGCCCAACCTGCAGAACCTGAGCCGGGGCGTGGGCAGCGGCGTCAGCAGTGTGTTCAGCACCCTGTTCTCCGGCATTATTGTGGTGTTCAATGTGGCGAAGAACGTTCTGGTGGGCTTCATCGTCGCCGCCTATCTGCTGGTGGGCAAGACCACCATGATCGCCCACGCCAAGCGAATGCTGTTTGCCCTGTTCAAGATTCCCACCGCCAACCGGGTCATCATGCACTTCCGGTATGTGCACCAGGTGTTCGGCGGATTCATCCGGGGCAAGCTGCTGGATTCCCTGGTCATCGGCGTGCTGTGCTTCATCGGTTCGTCCCTGCTGAAAATGCCCTATGTGATGCTGATCAGCGTCATCATCGGCGTCACCAACATCATCCCCTTCTTTGGCCCCTTCCTGGGCGCCATTCCCTGCGCCTGCCTGGTGCTGCTGAACAGCCCCATCAAGTGCGTGACCTTCATCATTTTTGTCATAGCGCTGCAGCAGTTTGACGGCAACATCCTGGGTCCGAAGATCCTGGGCAACACCACCGGCCTTTCCTCCTTCTGGGTGCTGTTCTCCATCCTGCTGTTCGGCGGCCTGTTCGGCGTGGTGGGCATGATCATCGGCGTGCCGGTGTTTGCTGTCCTTGTCTCCCTGTTGGACAGCTTCCTGGCTGACCGGCTGAAAAAGAAGCACCTCTCCACAGAGGAAGAGGACTACCTGAACCTTCACCAGGTGGAACCCCAGCCGGATGGCACCATCCGCTACTCCAAACTGCGGGACCCGACGAAAAAATACAATTAAACAGGAAACAGCCTGAGCGGTCGCTGCTCAGGCTGCTTTTTTTGCTTTTTATGGAGTGATACAATTCTTCAGTAATTCGCTTCGATGGTCTTGATCTGGCGGTACAGCATGGTGTTCACCGGCACGGCGATGCCGTGCTCCGCCGCCAGCTCCATAATCTTGCCGGTGAGGGTGTCGATCTCCGTGGGGTGCTTCTTGCGGATATCCTGGAGGGTGGAGGAGTTGTGGTTGTAGGTGTCCGGCAGAAGCTTGCGGTAAAACTCCTCCTGATAGGCCTCAGGAGAATCCCAATAAGTGGTATAGCCCGCGGCGGTCATGACGCTGAAGATCTCCCGGATCAGATCGTTCATGATGGCCCGTCCCTCGGGAGCCTCCCCCAGCGCGCCATAGTGGACGCCCAGCACTGCGCCCAGGGGGTTCAATGTGCAGTTGTAGAGCATTTTGGCCCACAGTGCAGCGCCCACGTTGTCCGTGGTCTGGCAGGGGATGCCGCCGTCATTAATGCCCTTTGCCAGCTCCTCCAGCGGCGACACGTCCAGGCCGTACAGATTGCCCAGCAGCACCGGAGCGGTGTGGACGGTGATGTTGCTGACGTTGGGCTGGGTTCTCTGGAAGCCGGTGATGACCCGGGCGCTGCAGATCTGCTCTTTGGGGAAGTTTTTCAGATAGGCCCCGTCGTTGCCCCAGCCGTTCTGCATGATGACCAGCTTTGCCCCCGGCTTCAGAATCTCCCTGTGAGCGGCCAGCGCGTCGCTGATCTGCTGATTGGCCATGGTTTTCACCGAAATCAGCACAAAGTCAAAGCTCTCCGGTGCAAAACCGCCGAAGTCGTCCCGGACCGAAACATCCTCCGCTCTGACGTCCAGCGGGCCGAACAGTCCGATGCGGTGCAGGCCCCCTGCTTCGATGGCCTGTTTCGTGTTGCCCCGGGCGTAGACGGAAATGCGGTTTCCGGCGGCGTGTAGGGTCGCGCCCATCGCCACGCCAATGGCGCCGGCGCCGACAATCAGGATGTTCATATTGGGTCTCTTCCTTTCCGGTAAACGACAGCAGGGAGCCGCTGATGATTGCTCCGGCGGCGAACGCTTTGTAAAGCGCTTTCTGTTTCACTCCGCCGCCGAAGGAAGCCATCCGCTGGGGTATCTGGAGGATTTCCCGCTTGGGGGCGCGGATGGGACGGTGTCCGTCAGGGTGCTCCTGCTTCTGATTTCAGTCTGTGCTGTTCTTTATTATACTACAGCATTAAAAAAAATCAACCTTTGTGTGAATCTGCACAACGGTCGGAATGAAACGGGCGGTCTGTCAAATGTCCCACAGAAGCGCCGCTCCATTCTTTTCCGGTTTGTCCGGTCATTCCCAGCATATTCCGCGGGTTTTGTCCCAAACTACACAGGTAGAATTCTGAAAAAGGAGCGCTGCCTTATGAACAACACTTCCCGCCGCGGGCGGATCCGCATCCGCACGTTTCTCACCGCGGCTTTTGTGGTGCTGCTGGGCACCATTGTCAGCCTGACCGCACAGAACACCGCTTACCGCCGGGCGGTCTCCCTGGGCTACGCCCGGGCGTTCTCCCAGCTGACGGAAAGCATGGGCAATCTGGACACCGCACTGGAAAAAACCGTCTACGTCACCTCCCCGGAGATGATCGCCGGGCTTTGCTCGGAGATCTACAGCGACGCCTGCGCCGCACGGCAGGCTGCCGGCGCCCTTCCCTACGCCAACGTGGAGCTGGAGCAGACCACCAGCTTTGCCGCAAAGGTGGGCGACTACGCCCAGGCCCTGGCCAAATCCGCCGCAGAACACAACGGCTACAGCGGCACGGAGCTGAAAACCGTCAAGGCTCTGTCCAAGGCGGCCTCTGCCCTGTCCGGCCAGCTGGATGAGCTGGAGGCCCAGCTCAACGACGGCACCCTGACGCTGGAGGATGTGGACGCCGTACAGGAGCGGCTGTCCAGAGCCACCCAGAACAGCGACATTCTGGACAGCGGCAGCTTTGCCGAGTTAGAGGCGGACTTTCCCGAGCTGCCCACCCTGATTTACGACGGCCCCTTCTCGGAACACATGCAGTCCCGCACCTGTGCCATGCTGGAGCAGGAGCAGGAGGTGTCCATGGATCAGGCCCGCCGCAAGGCGGCACAGTTCCTGCACATCAGCGAGGAGCAGCTTTCCGAGGGGATGCGGGTGAACGGCCAGATTCCCTGCTACCGCTTCCACTACGCCACCGCAACCAGCCAGGACTGTTCCGTTGAGATGACCCGCAAGGGCGGCTATGTGCTGTCCCTCACCAACGGCCGGACCGTCGGCGCCGCCACCATGACCCACAAAAAGGCCATTGCCCTGGCCCGGACGTATCTGGAAGAGCACGATATCACTGATATGACCGAAAGCTATTCCATCTGCCGGGACAACGCGCTGACCATCAACTTTGCCTCTACCCAGCAGGATGTCATCTGCTACCCCGACCTTCTGAAGGTGGAGGTAGCGCTGGACAACGGGGAAATCGTGGGGCTGGAGTCCGCAGGCTATCTGATGAACCACACCCAGCGGAAAGACCTCACGCCTAAGGTCTCCCGTGACAAGGCGGAACAGCGGGTATCCGGCGAGCTGACCGTCCTCTCCCGTCACCTGACGCTGATCCCCACCGACGGCGGCCACGAGAAGCTGTGCTGGGAGTTCCGGTGCAAAAACGGCGGCGACAAGCACTATCTGGTGTATGTCAACGCCGAAACCGGCGCTGAGGAGGAGATTCTCATTCTGCTGGAGGACGAGTCCGGCACCCTCGCCCTGTGACCTGTGCCTCTCCCTTGAAAAATCCCTGTGAATCGGATATAATACAAACCATCAGATTCTAAAAAGGAAGCAGGGGTGGTTCTATGCAGGAGATGTTCCGCACCAGCCTGATGCCGGGGGTTTCCCTCACCTGTATTCAGACGAATAAGTTCAAAAGCAGCCAGTGGTACCTGGGTCTTGCCCTTCCGCTGGAGGAAAAAAACGCCGCCCTGAATGCGCTGCTGCCCAGAGTGCTCCGTCGGGGCACCGCCGACAACCCGGACCAGCAGTCCCTGGCCGCCGCGCTGGACGAGCTCTACGGCGGCGTCATTGAGGCCACTGTCTCCAAGCGGGGCGAGGTTCAGTGCGTGGGCTTCTCCGCCGCCTTTCTGGATGACGAGCTGGTGCCGGAGGGCACAGAAGTGCTGGACCGGGCTGCCCACCTGCTGGGAGACCTGCTGCTGCGCCCCGCCACCCGGAATGGGCGGCTGCGCAGCGACTATGTGGAAAGCGAAAAGCAGAACCTCATCCGGGACATTCAGCGCACCGTCAACGACAAGGCCTATTATGCCCTGCAGCAGGCCATCGGAAAAATGTGCGTGGGAGAGGCCTACCGGGTGGGGCGCTACGGCACCCTCCGGGAGGCAAAAAAGCTCAGCGTGGCCCGGCTGAACCAGCATTATCATAAACTCCTCTCCACCGCCCGGGTGGAGGTGTACTATGCCGGCTCCGCCTCCCCCCTGCGGGTGGAGCAGGCCTGGCGGGAGGCGCTGATGGACCTGCCCCGCCAGCGGGACATTCTGGAGCCCCACACAGACTGGCTGGTACAGCCCAAAAAGGTCCGGGAGTTCTCCGAGCGCATGGAGGTGCACCAGGGGCGGCTGGTGATGGGACTGCGCACCGGCTGCGGGCTGAACAGTCCCCGCTACCCCGCGCTGGTGGTGGCCAACGCCCTGTTGGGCGGCGCCCCCACCTCCCGGCTGTTTCTCAACGTCCGGGAAAAGCGGTCCCTTTGCTATTCCGTCAGCTCTGTGCTGGACCGGCACAAGGGCCTGATGCTGGTCCAGGCCGGACTGGAGCCAAAGGACTTTCCGCTGGCCCGGGAGGAGATCCTCAGCCAGCTGGAGCAGCTCCGGGAAGGCGCCTTCTCTGACGAGGAGCTCCAGGCCGCCCGGCAGTACACAGCGAACCAATACCGCCGCATCCCCGACAGCCAGCCCCTGCAGGTCGATTACTGGCTCCATCAGGCCATGGCGGAGCTGCGCATCTCCCCAGAGGAGCTGGCCCAGGCGCTGGACTCCGTCACCCGGGAGCAGGTGCTCCGGGCGCTGAGCCGGGTGACGCTGGACAGCATTTACACCCTGCAAAGTCCGGAAAAGGAGGAGGAAACCCAATGAAAATCACACAGTTTCCCCGTCTGAACGAAACCTGCTGTTATGAAAGGCTGGAAAACGGACTGAGCGTTTACGTCACCCTCCGCCCCGGTTATCAGAAGGCTTACGCCTTTCTGGCGGTGAATTACGGCGGAATGGACTTCCGCTACCGTTTGGACGGTCAGCTCCGGGAGACCCCCCCAGGCGTCGCCCACTACTTAGAGCATAAGATGTTCGACCTGCCCCAGGGCAACGCGCTGCAGATTCTCTCCGCCGGCGGAGCCTTCCCCAACGCCTTCACCAGCTCCTCCATGACGGCCTACCATTTTGAGTGCACGGAGCACTTTTACTCCAACCTGCGGACGCTGCTGTCCTTTGTCACCACGCCGTATTTCACCCCGGAATCCGTGGCCAAGGAGCAGGGCATCATCGGACAGGAGATTCAGATGGTGTCGGACCGGCCCCAGTGGCGGGTGTACAGCAACCTGCTCCAGGCCCTCTACGACCACCACCCCGTCCGCGTGCCAGTGGCGGGGAGTGCGGAGTCCATCTCCCACATCACCGCTGAGACCCTGTACGACTGCCACCGGGCCTTCTACCGCCCGGAAAACATGGTGCTGTGCGTCACCGGCGACGTGGACCCGGAGCGGGTGATGGCGGTGGCCCGCATGGTGGTCTCCCCCGTCAAGGGCCCCGCAGTGGAAAAGGACCACGGGGCGCCAGAGGCAATGGAGGCAGCCCGGGCAGAGCAGATCGAGACTATGCCGGTGTCCGCGCCCACCTTTTTGTCCGCCTTTAAGGCGGAGCCTAGCGCTCCCGGGGACCAGATGCAGCGGCTCATTGGCGACGTGGCCGGCGACCTGCTGTGCGGAACGTCCAGCCCGCTGTATCAGAGGCTGTATGAAAAAGGACTCATCAACCAGAGCTTTGGCGTGTCCTATGAGGATCAGTCCGGCACCGCCTTTCTGCTCTTTGGCGGAGACAGCCCGGACCCTGATGCGGTCACAGCGGAAATTTTGGAAGAGGGCCAGCGGATTCGCAGAGAGGGTCTGCCGGAGGACCGGTTCCGGCGGTGCCTGAAGGCCTGCTACGGCAGCCGGATCCGGGCGCTGAACTCCTTTGAGCACTGCTGCGTCCAGCTGGCCCGCGCTCACTTCCACGGCTATCATTACTACCGGTTCCCGGAGCTGTACGAGGGCATCACAAAGACGGATGCAGAGGCATTTCTGGACCGGGTCGTCACCCGGGAGCGCATGGCGGTATCGAAAATCCTGCCCCTGGGGAACCACTGATTCAATCAAGCTACGGCGTCTGGACGGTCTATTTTCCGCCATATAGCGTCCTAATTCCTTGAAATCCGTCAGGATTCCTGCGGAATTTGGCCACTATCTGAACGAAAAATATCCTCGTCCAGCCATCCGAGAGATTTAATCAGCGCTTCCCTGGAACATTAGTCGAAAGGACCATTCGTTATCATGAACCCAATCACCTTTCCCGGACTGGGGCTGACCTTTCACATAGACCGCGTGGCATTTTCCATCGCGGGAAAGGACATCTACTGGTACGGAATCATCATCGCGCTGGGGTTTCTGCTCGGCACCTCCTGCGCCTGCAAACAGTACGTCCGCTTCGGCGGACGAGAGGACGACGCCCTGGACGTGCTGCTCTACGCCGCTCCCATGGGCATCGTCTGCGCCCGGATCTACTACGTTCTGTTCTACTTAGACCTGTACACCAATCCGGACGGCAGCTTCAACTGGAGGGAGGCCATCGCCATCTGGGACGGCGGAATCGCCATTTACGGCGGCATCATTGGCTCCATTACCACGGCGTTTGTCTACTGCAAGATCAGAAAGCTGGACTTTCTCACCCTGGTGGACGCCTATTCCTTCGGTCTGCTCATCGGCCAGGCCCTGGGCAGATGGGGCAATTTCGTCAACCAGGAGGCCTACGGCGGCGTCACCACCCTGCCCTGGCGCATGGGGCTGACCCTCAGCAATGGAACCCAGGTGGAGGTCCACCCCACCTTCCTGTACGAGTCTCTGTGGAACCTGGTGGGGCTGGCGCTGCTGTTTTTCGTCCTCAGAAACCGCCGGAAGTTCAACGGTATGCTGTTCTGCTGCTACCTGCTGTGGTACGGCCTGGGGCGGTTCTGGATCGAGGGACTGCGGACGGACAGCCTGTACCTGTTCCACACCGGAATCCGGGTGTCCCAGCTGGTGGCGCTGCTGTGCGTGGTCATCACCTTGGGCATCCTGTTCTATCAGCTTGTCATCCGGCCAAACCGGGCAAAAGGCAGCTGAACCCCCATCCGTACACAAAAAACTGCCTTGAAGCGAAGAATAACCCACTATGGCATCCTCCCCAGGGAACGTGTCATAGTGGGTTATGTGTATTTGACCAGACTGAGAATCAATGGTACAATCTGTTTGATGAGCTGAAATTGACTGAGGGAAGCAAGAAATACGTGCAGCAGACAGGGCGGCTGCACGTCGGTACTGGATAAACCGTTTTTTACTTAGAAAGGGAAAAAGCCATGAAAGAACTATCGGTCAACGCAATTTCAAATATCAAGATCGGTCAGGCAGAAAACGCAGCCGCAGGCACGGGCTGCACCGTGCTGCTGTGTGAGCATGGAATGAGTGCCGGTCTGGACGTGAGAGGCGGCGGTCCCGCCTCCAGGGAAAGTCAGCTGTTGAACCCGCTGATGGCAGCCCAGACCATTCACGCCATTGTCCTCGCCGGCGGGAGCGCCTTTGGACTGAGCGCAGCCAACGGCGTAATGGAGTGCCTTGAAGAGCGCAACATCGGATATGATGTCGGGGTGACCAAGGTTCCGCTGGTGGCTCAGTCGGATCTCTTTGATCTGACGGTGGGTGATACCTTTATCAGGCCGGATGCTGCCATGGGATACGAAGCGGCAAAGCGGGCTTTAGACGCCCCCAATTATCGGGACGGAAACTATGGAGCGGGATGCGGAGCCACCGTAGGAAAAATCGCAGGGATGGAGACCTGTATGAAGACCGGTATAGGCAGCTATGCCGTCCAGATCGGTGAGCTGCAGGTGGGTGCCGTCGTTGCCCTCAACGCACTGGGAGACGTGTTCGATTGGAGGACCGGAAAACAGATCGCAGGGCTGCTGACGGAGGACAAGTCCGCACTTCGCAGCACGGCAGAGTTTATGAAGTCCTCCATTCAAGTGGTGGAGAATAAATTTGCCGGGAACACCACCCTGGGCGTGGTCATCACCAACGCCGCCTTCTCCAAACCCCAATTGTGCAAGATTGCCGGAATGGCCCACGACGGATATGCAAGGTCCATCCATCCCGTTCACACCTCCGCAGATGGCGACAGCATCTACGCCGTTTCCGTGGGCGATGTTCAGGCCGATCAGGATCTTGTAGGAACCCTGGCTGCGGAGGTCATCAGTGAAGCCATTACAAGAGCCGTACAAAGCGCTGAGAGCGCTTACGGATTCCCTTCTGCATCCGATCTGCATCGGTGAATCCACTTGCCGGGATCAGTGGAAGCGATCGTTGATCGGACAGGCAAAATCGTATCAAACAGAGGAGTGAACCAAACAAGCTCACTCCTCTGTTTCACTTTATTGCATTCTGTGCCCCCCCAAACCGGGGGTTTTCTTTTGGTCATCGGCGGCGGCGGATGGAACCGGTCCGATGGCTCCGGGTCCGGTCACCGGGGGTAAACAGCACGCTCTTGCGCCGGGGCTGCTGGTTTTCCTGAGGCGGCGGCGGTTCCGGAGTCTCCGTATTTTTCAGCCACTCCGGTTCGCTTCGGTTCCGGATGCCGGAGACAATGCCCATAATGAGGAAGTTCACCATGACGGAGGTGCCGCCTGCGCTGAAAAAGGGCAGCGTCAGGCCGATGACGGGCATGACGTACAGGCACATACCGATGTTGATGCCCACCTGAGCCATGAACATCCCTGCAAAGCCCATGCACACCAGCATGGCAAAGGGGTCGTTGCAGCGCAGGCCCACATACATGATGCGGAGGATGATGGCGGTCAGCAGCAGGATCACCACCGCTGCCCCCAGCAGTCCCCACTCCTCGCAGCAGGAGGCAAAGATGAAGTCGCTGAAGCGCTGGGAGAGCCGGTTGTTCTGGGCGGACTGGGTCAGCACGCCTTTCATAAAGCCCTGTCCCAGCAGGCCGCCGGAGCGCACCGCCAGAATACCGTGCTCCTGCTGGAAGCCGGTGCCCTGAGGGTCTAAAGTGTGATCGAAAAGCACCAGAATTCGCTTTTTTTGGTAGTTGTCAGCGGGTATTCTGGGCCAGATAAACATCACGGCCGGCACCACGGCGCCGATTCCTGCTGCAAACCACAGAGGACTGACGCCGCCGGTCCACAGCATGACAATGAAAATGGCAAAGAAGATCAGGCAGGAGCCCATGTCGCCGGAGATCACATAGTAAAGTCCTACAAAGTAGCCCAGCAGCGCCCCCATGGTGACAACGGATTTGAGTTTGTTCAGCTTGCGCTGGCGTTTCAGATAGACGATTAGATGGGCCAGCAGAATGGCGAAGAAAATCTTGTTGATCTCGGCAGGCTGAATGGTGAAGGCAGACAGGTGGGGAATCTGCAACCAGGCCCGGTTGCCGGAAACACTCTTGCCCAGCGGCGTCCTCAGCAGCAAAACCAGCACCGTGCAGCCGGCGATGACCTGCTTCCAGTGGGTTCGGAACACATCAATATTGAACTGGCTCACCGCGAAGTACAGCACAATGCCGATGACCATGGAGATGCCCTGCTTGAAGGCCATGGAGTGCAGCGCTGTCTTGTATCGGGTGGCGGAGTAAATCAGCACGATCCCGTACAGGTTGGCGGCGCAGCACAGGGCCAGCAGCAGATGGTCTGCCTGTTTCAGTGCGTCAAGAATCAAGTCCCGCAAAGCGGACATTTAACCACCTCGGTTTCATAATAGGACGGGTCAGGGCGCCGCAGCTTCCGTCTCCGCTCCCGTTTCAGCACCTTCCCCGGTCTGGGCTGCACCTGTTTCGGTATCAGTGCCTTCTGCGTTCTGGGCAGCTTCTGCTCCGGTGTCAGCGTCCTCTGCCTCCGCACCCCCCGCTGCTGCTGCGCTATTGTCGACGGACATGGCCCAGATGTTGCGGAGCTGGCCGCTGAGCTGTTGGAAGGTCCAGGTCTGAGCGCTGCGGACCTTGCTGTTGGGGTCGTTGACGGTGAATGAGCCGTTTTCGTAGCCGGTGAGCACGATAAAGTGGCCGGATTGGGTGAAATCACCTTTGCCCACCGCGCAGATCAGGGGCTTGCCCTGGGCCAGCCGATCCTCCATTTTGCGCTCGGATACGCTGATTTCCTCCGCAGTCAGTCCGAAGTGCTCACAGCCCTTGCCCATCAGCGTCCAGGCGGAGCCCACACCGTCGGTGTAATACCCGGCCCGGTCTGCAAAATCCGCCACGGTTTTGGGGGTAACAGACGTGTCCTGCAGCAGCTGGAAGGCCACCATAGCCAGGCAGGTGGGGCCGCAGCCGGTGTAGCAGATCATGCCGTCGCCGTACTCTTCAAAGCCCCAGCGGGGATCCCACTGAAGGAACAGCGGCACCTTTTCCCGGTTCAGCTCGCCGCTCAGGTCTGCCTCGGTCGGCTCCTCCTCCCGGGAAGGATAGCCCGCCACCACGGAGATGGTCTCCTCATTGTTGATGACCAGCTGCAGCAGCCGTTCAGGAATGGCAAGCTCCGGATACGCCTCTCCCACCGTGGTCCAGGCGTCATTCTGATAAATACTGGTCTTTTCGTACCAGGTAAGAATGGTCTCCACCTCATTGGGGTACTTCTCCAGCAGGGCGTAGACCTTGCCCCCATAGCCCTTGTCGTCGGCAAATTGAGTCAGATCCACATCCAGCTGGGGCAGCGCCGATTCCTCCTCCGTCTCCTCCTTCCGGACGCCGGCGCCGTTGATGACATGGCGGAAAAAGGTGACATATTCCTGCTCATTTGCCGCACTTTCCCTGCGGTCTTTGCTGGTTTCTATGCCGGCGCGCACAAAATTGGCCACCCCGCCTCCGGTGATGATCAGAGCGGCTGCCAGCGTGATCAGAAGAATCACGTATTCCACCTGCAGCCAGGGACGCAGGTGCTCTCCCTGCCGGCGCCGCTCCCGGCGTCTGGAACGCTTCTCTTTCTGCAAGGAAGCTCCCTCCTTTTGTCAAAACATCCCCTGCTCTCCCTTGGGCCTCAGCGGAGCAGTTCCAGCGCCGGCACGGCAAGGGCCTTGCAGGGAACGGAAAATCCTGAAATTTCCCTTATTATATCAGCCCTCCGGCAGGTTGTAAATGAAAACTTCTGGAGACCCCTTCCTCCCCAGAGGGGCACAAAGGGAGCTGTCCCAAACGCAGAACAGCCCCCGATGACTTGGCGGATCATGGAATTTACTCTCTGCCGTCCCAGCAGTAGGTGCACAGGCAGTCCTTGTCGATGCCCACAGACTCCAGCATATCATCCAGCCGGTGATAGCGCAGAGAAGTGAAATTCAGCTTCTCACAGATGCGGTCGATCATCTTTTGATACTTCTCGGAATCCGGGTCGGCGTACTCCTGCACCACTTCCCGGGAAACAGGGCCGCCCTCCAGCTCCTCAATGACCCGGCGGGCAATCAGCTCCATCTCCGAGGTGGAGCGGGAAAAGTTCAGATATTTGCACCCAAACAGCAGCGGCGGGCAGGCGGGCCGGATATGGACCTCCTTTGCACCGTTCTCGTACAGGAATTCGGTGGTCTCCCGGAGCTGGGTGCCGCGAACGATGGAGTCGTCAATGAGCAGCAGCTTTTTGCCCTCAATGAGCTCCCGGACGGGAATCAGCTTCATGTGGGCGATCATGTCCCGCTTCTCCTGAATGGTGGGCATAAAGGAGCGGGGCCAGGTGGGGGTGTATTTGATAAAGGGACGGGAGAATGGGATACCGGACTCGTTGGCGTAGCCCACGGCGTGAGCGGTTCCGGAATCGGGCACGCCGGCCACCACGTCGGCTTCCACCCCGGTGTCCCGGCGGGCCAGCAGCTCTCCGCAGTTGTAGCGCATCTGTTCCACACTAATGCCCTCGTAGGTGGCGGAAGGGTAGCCATAGTAAACCCACAGGAAGGTGCAGATCTTCATCTTGTTCCCGGGCTTGACCAGGGTATGGACTCCTTCGGCGTCAAACACCACGATCTCGCCGGGGCCAAGTTCCCGGTCATCCTCGTAGCCCAAATTCAGGTAGGAAAAGCTCTCAAAGGCGGCGCAGCGGGCGTCAGGCTTTTTGCCCAGCACCACCGGGGTGCGTCCGTGATTGTCCCGGGCGGCGTAAATGCCCCGCTCGGTCAGCACCAGCATGGATAGAGAGCCGTCCACGGTGTCCAGTGCGTACTTGATGCCCTCGATCAGGTTGTCCTTCTGGTTGATGAGGGACACCACCAGCTCGGTGGGGTTGATCTCTCCGTTGCTCATCTCGAAAAAGTGGGTGCCGTTTTTCAGGATCTTCTCCACGATCTCGTCCGCATTGTTGATCTTGCTCACCGTCGCCACAGCAAACGTGCCGTGGTGGGAGCGCACCAGAATGGGCTGTGCCTCAAAGTCAGAGATACAGCCGATGCCCAAATGACCGTCCAGCTTATCCAGGCTGCTGTCAAACTTGGTGCGGAAGGGAGAGTTCTCGATATTGTGAATGGATTTGCGGAACCCATTGGGCCCGAACACTGCCATGCCGGCACGACGGGTACCCAAATGAGAATGGTAATCTGTTCCGAAAAACAGGTCAAACGTACAGCTTTCCTTCGTTGCTACGCCAAAAAAACCGCTCATATATCCTTGCTCCTGTCTGAGAAATCGGTCCTATTGCAGGACGAATCAACCTCCTGCAAAGCAGCTCAAGTTATTATAACCCGTGATTCTTGAAAGGTAAATGCAATAAAACGGAAAACATAGCCCGTAAGACCAGAGAAATTCTGTAGAAAAATATAAAAACTCACCGGAAAAGCCTGCCGCGTCATCCGTCGGCGCACATTTTTCCGAAAAGTGTCTTTCCCCTTCGGGTTTTCCTTGTATTCCGTTTTCCTCCAGCGTATAATAATGCAGACGCTTGGGGCAGCCCCCTTTTCCCACAGGCGCGAGAACCGAGAATAAGAGGACCTCTTCTATGAAATACAAAGGCTACACGAAAATACACCAGGGAAAGTATATCACCCGGTTTGATCTGCACTACCAGACCGAAGCGGGCAGGGCCAAGGACTACGAAATGGTGGCCCGCACCCCGGAGCTGGGGGATTTCGCGTCCCTCCACGACCACCCGGCGGAGGCGGTGGTGCTGATCCTCCACGACGAGAGCGGGGAAAAGATCCTGCTGAACCGGGAATTCCGCATGGCCATCGGATGCGCGGTGTACAACTTTCCCGCCGGTCTCATCGACCCCGGCGAGACCCCTGACCAGGCTGCGGAGCGGGAGCTGCGGGAGGAGACCGGTCTGCAGCTCACCGGTGTGAAAACCCACCTGTACAACTCCTACGGGGCGGTGGGCTTTTCCAACGAAAAGACCCTCTGCGTGGTGGGCACCGCCGACGGCACCTTTGCCCCCAGCACCTCCGCGGAGGAGGAGATCGAGGCCGGATGGTACACCCGGGAGCAGGTGCGTCAGCTCATCCGGGAGCGCGCCCCCTTTGCCGCCCGCACCCAGGCTTACTGCTACCTCTGGGCCAATTGCTGACCAGGGGCAGGCAGCGCCTTTCTGCACCACAGGAATGAAAGCAGCGTCCACCGTCAGACAGTGAACGCTGTTTTTTACATTTATATCTGTTATCGGAGAGAGGAACGGATCATTCCTGTTTTTCTCCATCATTTTCCCGGTTCCTGAACATCCGCTTGCCGAAGTGTCGGGGCGGAAGAGGAATGTCCACTCCGAAAAACAGCTTGATCAGCCAGAACAGGGACAGCAGCACAAGAACAGGAATGACGCAGGAGGTGACGATGAGCACCGCCACTGCCTCAATAAAGTGGTTCAGCAGCTCCTTCAGTTTTTCAGGCGCGACGGTGACCTGATTCACGATGCCGTTCAGGTCCTCCCGGATCTGGTTCAGCGTGTCCTGAGCCACGCCGGCGGCGTTGTTCATACGGCCGGTGATCCCGTCTGAGAACTTCTGCCACCAGGCGCGGTCCGCCTCTTCTTCTCCGGCGGTTCCCGCGGCGGACTGTTCGGCAGCTCCCTGGGCGGACTGCTCCGGCTCCGTGATCTCCGTCAGCAGCTCCCCTTCCTCCACCTCCTCCGCAAAGGCGATCGCCTGATGAACATCCTGATAGGTGGCTTCAATCATTCTGGAAAGGCGAACGCTCAGCGGCACCAGAAGCACGATGGCCACGCCAAAGGCCGCCACCTTTGCAGCCGCCCTGGTGAAGGTTCTGTCCCAGAACTGAACCGCCAGGATCAGCAGCAGGCAGGCGATGGGGATCAGGTAGGTGAATGCCACATAGCCGGTGATGGTCACCAGGTACTTCTCCAACACCAGCGCAGAAACAATCAGCAGAAAGTAGGAACTGAGGTCGGCCAGTTTGTTGGCAATGGGGGTTCCGATGTCTCCCGGCGACACGGTAATTGCAATGGAAGCCGCCGTGGACGCTCCGGCCAGCTCCAGCACCGCCGTTCTCCTGTCATCCAGATATTGAATGGTCTCCCTGTGATTCTCCGGCGCGGACGCCCATTTGGATGCGCCAAAGATGGAAAACAGGGCCAGAATGACGCAAAACGCCATAATCAGCAGTTTTTTTGCTCCGTTTTTCATAGTGTTCGCCTCCTTAAACCGTCAGACTGTTGTCAGCTAAAAAAGGAACGAATCGATCAGCAGAACGGGCGGTTCGCCGTTTGCTGCGGAATTCTTGGCGAGGGGGCGCTCTCCGGCGGTGTCACAGAGAATGTCCCCCCGTGTTCCAAGGTGGGCAGGATGTACTTCAGGGACCCCCACGCCGCCTTTGGGCTTCCGGGCTGAGTCGCCCCTTTGCAGTTCCTCTCCCTGAGGAAATCATACCTCTTCTGCCGGGGATTTGCAATCCTTTTTTCGAATCTCCCTTTCCTTTTTCGCCTTTCCCTTATCCTCCCATTGTCCCAGGGACAGGAGCGTTCGAAACACAGGCGGAGGGCGGAACAACGAAGCTCCGGGGGTTCTGCGGGATGAACTGCGGCAGGATTGACAGGATTGCGATAAAAATCGTCTGTCTTTCCGTATGGGCAAAAGAAAACCGCCGTGGAACAAGTCCACGGCGGTGTATGACCCAGCGGGGATTCGAACCCCGGACCGTCACCTTAAAAGGGTGCTGCTCTGCCAGCTGAGCTACTGAGTCATATCTGTTGCTGTTAAAATAAAACTGGGATGGCGGGATTCGAACCCACGGATAAAGGAGTCAAAGTCCTTTGCCTTACCGCTTGGCGACATCCCATCATGAACAAAAGCTGAAAGTCAGATCGGCAGACTGCTCCAACCGTTCTGACTGACAAACTGAAAGAAAAGGGTGGGTAGACGGATTCGAACCGTCGGCCTCCAGAGCCACAATCTGGCGCTCTAACCAACTGAGCTATACCCACCATATGTTATCAAGTTGGAACGGCATTCTGCTTTTGGAAAAACACGGCTGGAGGGATTCGAACCCCCGGCCCACTGCTTAGAAGGCAGTTGCTCTATCCAACTGAGCTACAGCCGCATATAAAAAGCTGGGTGGAGCGGGTGATGGGAATCGAACCCACGCGACCAGCTTGGAAGGCTGGGATTCT
>CAMNOL010000008.1 GCA_946546815.1 uncultured Oscillospiraceae bacterium | reverse complement strand
GCTCCAGGCAGCCCCGAATCAGGCCGGAGAACTTCTCCTTGCCTGCCTCTGCGGCGTTGAGCACCTCTTCCTCGGTGAGGGGCTGGTCCAGGATTCCGGCGGCCATGTTGGTCAGCAGGGTGATGCCCAGCACCTGCATCCCGCAGTGGCGGGCGATGATGACCTCCGGCACAGTGGACATTCCCACCGCGTCGGTGCCCAGCATCCGAGCCGCCCGAATCTCCGCCGGCGTCTCATACTGGGGACCGGGCAGGTACATATACACGCCCTTCCGCAGGGTGATGTTCTGCTCCGCCGCAACCTGGCAGGCCAATTCCCGCAGGGCAGGGCTGTAGCTGTAGGAGCTGTCCGGGAACCGGGGGCCGAACTCCGGAATGTTGGGGCCGCACAGGGGGGAATCCAGCGCAAACTTGATATGATCCTCGATCAGCATCAGGTCGCCGGCCTTCCAGTTCACATTGACGCAGCCCGCCGCGTTTGTGACAATCAGCGTCTCCGCGCCCAGCAGCCGCATGACCCGGATGGGGAAGGTGACGTCCGCAAAGTCGTAGCCCTCATAGTGGTGGAACCGGCCCTGCATGACAACGACGGGCTGTCCGTCCATCATACCGAACACCAGCCGTCCAGCGTGTCCCGGAGCGGTGGAGCGGCGGAAGTGAGGAATGGCAAAGAAGGGAACCGCAATGGGGTTCTCTACCTCCTCCGCCAGATAACCAAGGCCGGACCCCAGCACCATCGCCACCTTGGGCACAAAGCTGCCGATACGGCTCTTCAGATAGTCCGCGCTGGCCTGATACTCCGCATAGGTAAAACTCATTCGTGAAGCACTCCTTCTCAGTTTATAGCATATATGAGTCATTTTACAACGCCGGGGTGGAAATTGCAACGCAGAACCGGAAGTTTTTCCCGCTTCCCGCACCATTTCCCGCTATTTCCGGCTGACATCTGTTTTTTTCTTGCAAAAGTCTACAGGAGTCGGTATAATTGATGTGTTATAGTTCGATTTCGCCATTCTGGAAAGGAAGGCTTATCATGCAGAACAACACCGAACCGGCGGGCAGCGCCCTGTCCCTGCTCCTCGCCGCTTTCGAGGGCGTGCCCAGACCCGGCACCCGGGAGCTGCGTCTGAGCGAGCCGGAAGTGGCCCAGCTGCGCCAGCGCTTCCCCGACGCCGTTTTTACTCCGCTGGAGCGGAGCGGCGACAAGTGGTGGTACGCGGTGACACTGGGCTAGCCCCGCGCCCGATCCCTTTGCTGCGGCGGCGCTCAATACTCAATTCCCCTTCTGGCCCGGATGCCTTTTTCAAAGGGGTGGCGGACCATTTTCATCTCCGTGATATAGTCCGCCCGGTCCAGCAGCTCTTTTGCCGGCTCCCGGCCCGTCAGTACAAGCTCCGTTCCCTCCGGCGCCCGGTCCAGCAGGGCCAGCAGCCGCTTCAGCGGCAGCAGTCCGGTGTTCACCGCCGCGCAGGCCTCATCCAAAATGACCAGCTGCGCCTGTCCCTGCCCCATCCGTGTTTCACACCCATCACAGAGCGCCAGGAAGCGTTCCGATGCCTCCCTGCGCTCCTGCTCGTTCATCCGGAAGGAAAACTTCACCTGTTCCGGCACGTCCAGCAGCGTCACACCGGGGATGTGCGCCAGGGCAAAACGCTCCCCGGAGTCCGATCCCTTCAGAAACTGTGCAACGACAACTCTCATGTCCCGTCCTGCCGCCCGGAGCGCCAGCCCCATGGCGGCAGTGGTCTTGCCTTTGCCGTCCCCGCAGTAAATGTGAAGCATCTTCCTTCCCTCCCCGGTTGTTTTGTCCTATTTTACCCTTTTTCCCCTTTCTTTTCAACCATTTCCCTCTTATGTTAGGAGAATTCTTCCATGGATCTTTGTTCCCGTCTGCTTCGCCGCGCAGCGGCGCTGCTGTGCAGTGCTGTATTTGCCCTGTCCCTCGCCCGGCCTGCTTTGGCATCCGATGCTTCCTTGTCAGCGCCCCCTGCGCTGTCGGAAAACACCATTGCCTCCGCACTGCGCCCTCCCCTGACCAACACCGCCGACGCCAAAAGCGCCACCGTCATGATCTACATGATCGGTTCCGACCTGGAGTCCCGGCGGGGTCTCGCCACCGACGACCTCAACGAAATGCTGGCGGCGGATTTGGGGGAGCACGTCAATCTGGTGGTGCAGACCATGGGGACCAAACAGTGGTGCAGTCCGGTGGTTCGCTCAGATACCACCATGCGCTTTTCGATTCAGAACGGCGGGCTTCACCTGCTGGACGACACACTGGGACAGCTGGACTCCACCAATCCCCAGACACTGACCGATTTCATTCGGTTCTGTTCGGAAGAGTACCCGGCTGATCGGAATATCCTCATCCTCTGGGACCACGGCGCCGGCCCCATTTACGGCTACGGCTGCGATGAGCACCAGGGAAAAACCGCCTCCCTGAAGCTGGACGAGCTGCAGACCGCGTTGAACGACAGCGGCGTCACCTTTGACCTGCTGGGCATGGATGCCTGCCTCATGGGCAGTCTGGAAACCTGCTGTGCTCTGTGGCCTTATGCGGACTACCTGGCGGCCTCTGAGGACTTTGAGTCCTGTGACGGCTGGGAATACACCCGATGGCTCTCCGCCCTGGGGAACAACCCCGCCGTTCCCACTTCGGAGCTGGGGCAGATCATCACCGAGGACTTCACTCAGGCCTCCGACAAGGCCGGGGAGGACGGCATTCTCGCCGTGGTAGATCTGGCCTATACGCCGCTGCTCTCTGCGGTGTGGGCAGATTTCGCCTACAGCCACGACAGCTCTCTGACCAGCGCCAACTACAGCTGGAGGGCCACCCCCACCTCCCGCTCCACCAGTTTGAGCGCCCGGCTTTTTGACGCGGACAGCTATTATGTCACCGATGTCATGGCGGCAGCCACCACCGTGGACCCGGAGGGCTCCTCCGCTCTGTCCTCTGCCCTGTCCTCTGCCATCGCCGCCTGCTCCGCCACAGAGGGAAACCGCCATATGACCGGCCTTTCCGTCACCCTGCCCTACGGAGACAGTACCTTTTATCAGAAGATGAAATCCGTGCTGCTGGGCTGCCGCTTTGACGAAACCTATCTGGAGTGGCTGGGCACCTTTGCCGATGCGTTGGACATCGGTGAAAATTACTATGACCACTGGGAGGACTGGGACGCCGAATGGGGCGGCTGGGAGGATTTCCAGCAGAAGCAGTCTGACGAGACCCAGTGGGAAGAGTGGCTCAGCGATGAGGACACCGCACTCAACGGTATGATCGACTGTCAGGAGGAGACCGAAGGGTCCGAAGAGCGTCTCTGGAAGTGGGATGCGGACGCAAGGCTGTACTACGCCCAGCTCCCCAACGGCGACCTTTCCTATCAGTCTCCTGCCTCCTCCGACTGGTACTACTATGCCCGCTCCGACGGCAGCTGGTGGGTGTGGCGTATGAGAACGCTCACCTGGGAGCCCTGCGAGAACCCGGGCTATCCCACGGAATTGCCGTCACACTGATACCCCGTAACGTTCCATCCACTGATTCAGCTGGATCAGATAGGCAATCATCTGGGGCCCTGCCATCAGCTGCCCGAACCAGGCCTGACCGTAGTCCCCGCTGTTCTTTAACAACCCGTTTTTCAGCCCGTCCTCATCCACCACTGCGTGGATGGGGGCGTTTTTATCCGCCAAAATGTCCAGCAGCGCCTGCCGTGCCAGCTGCTCAAACAGGGGATTGTGGGTTTTGGGATAGGGGGACTTGGGCCGGTTGCGCACATCCTCAGGCAGAATGCCTTTTGCTGCGTCCCGGAGCACCTGCTTGCGGACACCCCCCCGGCTCTTCATTTCCCAGGGAATGTTCCATACATACTCCACCAAATGATGGTCACAGAAGGGCACCCGGATCTCCAGCCCGGTGGCCATGCTGATCCGGTCCTTTCGGTCCAGCAGATTGGTCATGAACCAGGTCAGATTCAGCCATCCGATCTCCCGGCGGCGGGCGTCCTCCGGGGATTCTCCCTCCAATCGGGGGGTTTCGGCAAGACTGGACTGATACCGCTCATGAACGGCCTCCTCCAGCGCCAGCCGCTTCACCAGCTCCGGCTTCAGCACACGGGTGCGGACGGACAGGTCCATGCACCAGGGGAAGGTGTCCGCCGCCAGCATATCCGGCCGGTGGAACCAGGGATACCCCCCGAAAATCTCGTCGGAGCACTCCCCGGAAATGGCGACAATATGTCGTTTATGGATTTCCCGGCAGAAATATAACAGAGAGGAATCACAATCCGCCATGCCGGGAAAGTCCTTTGCCCGCATGGCATCCTCCAGCAGATCCACCAGCGTCTGCTGGTCACAGGTCAGCACCCGGTGGCGGGTGCCGAATTCCTCCCGCATCCGCTCCACCCAGGGCCAGTCTGCATCCGGCTGGAAGGAGCTGGCCTTGAAGTACTTTTTGTTGTCGGTGTAGTCAAAGGAATAGGTCTCCAGCGGCGGCAGCCCCTGTTCCCGGTATGTCTGCGCTGCCACCGCCGTGATAATGGAGGAGTCCAGCCCGCCGGACAGCAGCGTACAGAGGGGCACGTCACTGACCAGCTGCCGCTGAATGGCTCCGGTCAGCAGGGCGCGCAGATGGGCCACCGTGTCCTCGTAATTTTCCCCGTGCTCCCGGCTCTCCACATTCCAGTACCGCTCTATACGAAGCCCCTCCCGGTCCAGGATCAGCTGGTGGGCCGGGCGCAGCTCCTGTATGTTCTGGAACACGCCGGTTCCCGGGGTCCGGGCCGGGCAGACCCCCAGCACTTCCCGCCAGGTGTCCTCATCTGCCTTTGGCACAATGCCGGGGCAGGCAAACAACGCCTTCACCTCGGAGGCGAAGACGAAGCTCCCGTCCTGCACCGTGTAAAAGAACGGCTTTACGCCAAACCGGTCCCGGCAGCAAAACAGCGTTTCCGTCCGCTTGTTCCACACCGCAAAGGCATAGATTCCCTCCAGATGCTCCCCCACTGCTGTGCCGTACTCCAGCCAGGCCTCCAGCACCACCTCCGTATCGGCGTGGGTGCGGAAGGTATGTCCTCTTCGCTCCAGCTCCCGGCGCAGGTCCGGGGTGTTGTACAGCTCCCCGTTGTAGACCAGCACACAGTCCCCGCTGTACATGGGCTGCGCCCCATTTTCCGGGTCAATGACCGCCAGCCGCCGGTGGGCAAGGCCGCAGTGAGTGCTGAGAAAGGTCCCCTCTCCGTCCGGCCCCCGGTGGGCAAGGGTGTTTTTCATTCGCTCCAGCGCCTGCCCCCAGCGGGGCACGGTGTAGTCCTGTTCAAAGCTGCAAAAGCCTGTAATTCCGCACATAACGCCGCCTCCTTATCATTTCAACAGCACTAGTCTATGCAGCGGCGCAAAAAAATGTGCAATAACCGGCAGCAGGCCCCTACCAACCAATAAACCGGCACCTTGAACGGTCTTATTCCGCTATTCCGGACAGCCGGTGAAGCCCTGGTCTCCCGATACCCGGCGGCAGTCTGACAGAAAATACACCTGTTTTTCTTCTTTCGCATAGGCTGAACCGGAGAGAGTTTTCTCTCATTCCCTGTGAAAGGAGTAGTTTTTATGGATCCCGATTCCATGTTCCCCCCACTGGACCCCGAAGCGTTTGGCCGGGTTTGGCAGCGAGTGGCGCCGGGAGAGGACTGCCCCATTGAGTCCGCCTGTGTGCCCGTTCGTCCCCGTCCTGAACCGCCGGAGCGTCCCGACCGGCCTGACCGGCCCAACCGACCTGATCGACCCGACCGACCTGACCGACCTGATCGGCCCGACCGACCTGATCGGCCCAATCGACCTGACCGGCCCAACCGACCTGACCGGCCCAACCGACCTGACCGGCCTGACCGGCCTGACCGGCCTAATCCCCCGCCCCGTCCCTATCCGCTGGGGGAGGGCTGCAGAGACTGCGAGCAGTTCCTCCGCTCCATGATCCGGCAGGAGCTGCGGCGTTGGCGCAGCATTCAGCAGCAGAACCTGCCCCGCAGACTGGCCAGGCAGGCCTACTCCCGGGCCCGGCGTCTGGCGGCGGTGCTGTTTCTCATCAGCGGCAGGTGGTTTTTCCCCACCCAGGGGGGAAGCCAGATCTGGCCGGACCGCCGCACCGCCCTGCGGGCGCTGTTCCGGGAGTCTCAGCAGCTGGAAGGCGACTACCGGCGCAAGGCAAATGAAACCACAGACCCGGTTCTCCGTCAGCTGTTTGTGGAGCTGGCCAACGAGTGCCGTTCCGAGCAGCAGCAGATCCGGCGCCTGCTGGAGCGTTAACAAAAAAGCCGGTACAGCTTGGCTGTACCGGCACTTTTCTTGCAGGGATTATTCGTATTTTTTCAGGTGCTTCAGAATCTCTCCCACCGTGATGGCAGGGGTGGTGAAGTCATTGATGACCTCGTCCGCAGCGCCGAAGTAGTAGGGCTTGCGGGCCTCAAAGCGGTCGATGAAGTCCTGCTTGCCGTTCTGAGCCAGCGGGCGGTCAGACAGGTTCTCGCCGTCAAAAATCTCGTCCACGGGACGGTTCAGCATGAATACCACGCCGTTCTTTTTCAGGGCCTTGGTGTTTTCCTCCCGCAGGATCATGCCGCCGCCGGTAGCGATGATCAAATCGCTCTGATCCTCCACCTCATGGCACAGAGCGGTTTCCAGATCCCGGTAGTACTGCTCCCCGTCCACCGCAAAAATTTCAGTGGTGGTGCGGCCCTCACGGGCCTGAATGGTGATGTCTGCGTCGATGAGAGTGCGTCCCAGTTCCTTGGCCAACAGCTGGCCGCAGGTGGTTTTTCCGCTGCCCATCATACCAATCAGCACAATATTTTTCATGGTTTCTCTCTCCATTTCTTCCGGGCAACAGCGCTGTGTTGTCCGGCTTTTTAACTTGTTTCCCGGAGCCGCCGGAGGGCCCTGCTTTCTGGTCACGCTCCATGCTCTCCGGTTACTTTAACACATTGTGGTGCAAAAGTCCACCCGTCAAAAAACAGCTGTCTCTTAACAGCAGACAGCATAAAAATTATACTGTACTGAAAGAGATTTGTCAATATACTGTGCTCAATTCTTGCTGCTGCGCCGAAAAGGCCCTGATTTTTTACAGGATTTCCCGGTACATTGCCGAAGCGTCATCCTTGCGGACGGCTTCTGCCACTGCCAGAACCTCCAGTTTCACGGTCCTCTGGCCGAACTGAATTTCCAGAACATCCCCCACCTTCACGTCGTAGGACGCCTTCACCGGGCGGCCGTTGGCGCTGACCCGGCCGGCATCGCAGGCCTCATTGGCCACGGTGCGCCGCTTGATCAGGCGGGAAACCTTCAGATATTTGTCAAGTCTCATGCTCATCCCTCACTTTACGGCATCCTTGAGATTCCTACCGGGCTTGAACTGTACCGCCTTGGTGGGGGGCACAACGGTCGGCTCTCCGGTGCTGAAATCCCGCCCGGTCCGGGCTGCCCGCTCCTTCACCTCAAAGGAGCCGAAGCCCACCAGCTGGACCCGCTCCCCGGCAGCCAACGTGTCCGTGATGGTATCCAGCATCAGGTTCAGAATCTCAAGGGTATCTTTTTTGGTCAGTCCGGACTGCTCCGCAACCCGGGCACACAGTTCCGCTTTGGTCATGTTGTTTCCTCCTCGTGCTTGGCTGCTTGATAGGCAGCCAGCTGTTCCTCCATGCTGTGCTCCGCCATATCTCCTTCCAGCCGCTGCTCCGTCCCGGCAAAGCGGCGGATGAATTTCTCATTGGCCTCGTTTAACGCGAACTCCGGGTCCACACCTGCCCAGCGGGCCAGATTCACCGCCGCAAACAGCAGGTCTCCGATTTCCTCGGAAATATGGGAGGGATTTCCCTCTTTCAGCGCAGCTTTCACTTCAGAGAGCTCTTCCTCCATTTTACCCACAGCGCCGCTGATGTCCGGCCACTCAAAATTGGCCTTTGCCGCCTTCTTCTGCAGCTTTTCCGCCCGCCAGGTGGCCGGCAGCGTGCGGGCCACAGCATTTAGGGTGTCGGTATAGCTGGACTGGTGCTTTTCCTTCCGTTTCAGCTCGTCCCAGTTGCTCAGCACCTGTTGGGCGCCGCTCACCTGTACCGCCCCAAACACATGGGGGTGGCGGTAAATGAGCTTCTTGCAGGCGTAGTCCGCCACATCATCCAGGTCAAAGTGTCCGGCGTCCTCTTCGATGCTGGTGTGGAACAGCACCTGCATCAGCACATCTCCCAGCTCTTCCTGCATCAGCTCCAGATTGTTCTGCTCGATCCCCTCCAGCAGTTCGTAGGTCTCCTCCAGCAGGTTTCGGCGGATGGACAGGTGATCCTGCTCCATGTCCCAGGGGCAGCCGCCGGGGTGGCGGAGAATTCCGATGATCTCCCGAAAGTCGTCCATATTATAATGGTCTTTTTGCTTGTATTCTACCATGGTTTGTTTTTTTCCTTTGATTGCTTTCTATGGGATGCCCCCGGTTTCTGCTTTCACGGCGGCATTGCTGCCCTGAGGCATCTGTCTCTCATCAGAAACCCTCTTATATCAACAAAAACGGCATCCGAACGTAGTTTACCACAGATCCCCCGGAGATACAAGCGGAGACGCAGGGAAAGCCCGGCCATTCCTGCCGCCCCGGTACAAAAAACTTCCGCCAGCGCACAGGCCCCGGCGGAAGCAGTCAGCTGCAAAATGTAATATTGATTTCAGAAATTACAGGCTGTTGTGGATGGTCTCCAGCACGGTGTCCAGCTGGTTTACATCAATCTGGCCGGGGGCAGAGGCCTTTGCGGCGGCACCGAAGGTCATGGCGGAGCCCAGCGCCTCGCCCACCAGGCGGGAGATGCCGCCCATGCCCCGCATGGACATGGTGATCAGCGGGCAAGTGGCAAAGTTGGTGGCCATCTCTTCGGTGGCGGCCAGCAGAGTGATGACGTCCTTCTTGCAGGTGGGAGTCACGGCAATCTTGGGGATATCGGCTCCGGCGTCCTGCATCTTGCGCAGACGATAGACGATGTCAGACTGGGAGGGAGTGGCGGTCCAGTCGTGGTTGGAGGCGATGACCTTCACGCCGTTGGCATGGGCGGCCTCAATGACCTCCTTGACCACCTCATCACCGATGAAGATCTCCACGTCAACCAGGTCGGCCTTGCCGGAGGCGCAGACAGCCTTCAGCAGCTCGCCGTAAGCGGCGGGCGTCAGATCGTTGTCGATTTCCTCCTGGGTCTTGCCGCCCTCAATGGCGGAACGATAGGTGACCAGCAGAGGAATGTCATCCAGAACCTCCTGGAGCATACCGGCGGTCTCAATGACCTTCTCGGCGCTGCGCACGTCCTCATACAGGTCAATGCGCCACTCCACCACATCCACAGGGATGGTGTGGAAGGTTTTAGCCTCGGCCAGGATGGCCTCCCGGGTGGGCGCCACGATGGGGACAATGATCTTGGTCTTGCCTTCACCGATCTTGCAGTTTTTCACGACGACAGGAATCATAACATTGCATCTCCTTTAAAAAAGTGATTAAAAAAGCGTTGTTGTGAAAATTCCCCGCCACCATTGGCGGCAGGGAATTTGTTAGGTTGTTCAGTTTGGAGGGATTACACCTCAGCGCCCTCAGTCAGCTTGGCATAGCGCAGGTTGACGAACAGGCCCAGCAGCACGCCCACGGCGGTCAGAACGATGTTCATCTTCATGACGCCGGCGGGGGTCATCTTGGAAGCCACGGTCAGCAGGGTGTAGTTGCACAGGGAGGAGGCGATCATAACCAGAGCGGTCACAGTACCCTTGATCTTGGGGAAGACCATGTTGCACACGGAGGTGGCAATCTGCAGCAGGCCGCCGGCGCCGAAGCCGCCGATGACAATGGAGCCAACCACCATCATGGTCTGAGAGGGAGCCATCATAACCAGCACCATGGTGGCGCAGCAGATCGCAGGATAGACCAGGATGAAGCGGACGTCCTTGATGAACTTGGTCAGGAAGGAGGTGGCGACCAGAACGATCAGGGTAGCCATGGCGTAGTAACGCTGCATGACAGAGGGATCTTCCCAGCCCACAACGTCCTTGGCGAAGTTCTGAGCGCAGTTCAGCCACAGCTGGAAGGTGCCGGTGCAGGTGAAGCCGATCAGGATCATGGCGATGGACTCGATGGAGAAGTGAGTCTCCTTCAGGCTCTGCAGCAGGCCCTCCTTCTTCTCGCCGGCGGCCAGATCGGTGTCAGGCAGGGGCACGATGAAGATGAGGACAGCCAGCACCACATAGGCCAGGCCGCAGATCCAGAACAGGCGGTTGTAAGTAGTGGCGCCGGAAGCGGTCTGAGCCACGGTCATGCCCAGGAAGAAGGGCAGCAGCATCTGGGAAATGGCGATGAAGAACTTGATGCCCATGGTGGCAACACCGGGGGCCTGATAGATGATCTCGGCGACAGCGGGATAGATGCCGGTGTCCAGGAAGGAGTTGGCGATACCACCCATGATGGCGCAGACATAAGCGATCTGATAGCCGCCGTTGGTGCCGGCGTTGAAGGCCATGGCCAGGCCGATCAGGTAGATGGCGTAGGAGAAACCACCGATCATGGTGGAGATCTTACGGCCCAGCTTGTCGGACAGGGGGCCGGCGAAGGGCAGGGCGATCAGACGGCCCAGACCCAGAGCGGCGGAAATTGCGGTGATGGACATTGCCTCCACGCCCCAGCTTGCAGCCAGAGCCTCCTTGATCACGGCCTGTCCCAGAACAGAGCATCCAACGCCGTGGATGAAGTAGTTCAGGAACATGATCAAGGCAGCGGGATAATACTTTGTCATATCCTTTTTCATGTGTTTCATACCTCTTCTTTTCTTATTGATAGAGTATTTCTTCAACAGAGGCCGGCGAAGCACCGGCCTCCGGTGAAAACAAATTGGTCGGATGCTTCCGGGCCGATCAGATGCCCAGCTGCTCCTTCATGTAAGCCACCAGCTCGGGGGTGATGGGCTTCAGGGTGTACTTCTCAATGGCGATCAGAGCCTGGAACAGCATCATGCCAATGCCGTTGTAGACCTTGGTGCAGCCGGCTTCCTTGGCCTGCTTCATCATGACGGTCTCGCGGGGAGCGTACACGGTATCGGTGACAATCAGGTCAGGACGGAAGAAGGAAGTGTCGGGGATGTTGGTCAGATCCTCCAGGGGATGCATGCCCACGCCGGTGGCATCGCAGAAGATGTCAGCCTCGTGCATCAGCTTCTTCAGCAGGTCCTTGTCTGCCAGGTCGTTCATGGTGGCCTTGCAGTCGGTGTCCTTGTTGATCTTATCGGCCATCTCTTCACCGCGGGCATAGAACTTGTCCTTGATGTTGAAGATGTGCAGCTCAGCCAGGCCGGACAGAGCGCCCACAGCGGCGATGGCGCTGGCGGCGCCGCCGGTGCCGATCAGGACCATCTTCATGCCCTTGATGTCAATGCCCTCTTCCTTGACAGCCTGCCAGTAGCCGGCGCCGTCGGTGTTGTAGCCCTTCAGATAGCCGGTGACGTTGCCCTCTGCATCGCGGGTGTTGACCACGGTGTTGATGGCGCCGCACAGCTGAGCAGCGGGGTCGACCTCGTCCAGATACTGATGGACAACGGTCTTGTTGGGCATGGAGATGTTGGAACCCAGCATCTTCAGAGAACGGATTGCCTGAACGCTGTCCTTCAGAGTGTCGTTATCGACCTCAAAAGCCAGCTGAATCACGTCGCAGCCCAGCTTGTCATAGGCCAGGTTGTGGGTAGTGGGGGACTGAGTGTGGCGGATGGGATAGGCCATCAGGCCGACCAGCTCGGTATGTCCAGATACGTTCGGCATAAGTAACTCCTCTTTTCCTTGAAGTAGTAAAAGTGTTGTTCAGACTCTTGCACCGGTGCTTTCCCGCAATCTTTCGCAGTAAGCGCAAAGTCCCCGACTGTAAAAGTCTTTCTTCGTTAAATAATAAACGATAGCAACCGGAAAAACCAATATATATTTTGTAACAATTCATAGATATTATCAATCAATTCTCATCAGTCTTCGTTTGTCTCTATGAGTTTCCACTTTTATCCTATTCTTTTGAAAAATGTGATAAGTATTGTATTTCAATCCATTTTATGCTCCTGCAGCAGATTCTATTTTACAAAAGCACGAAGAATTCTATGTCTGAAGCTTCTAACTGTTCAATTATTTTTATTGATATTGTTAAAATTTTATATATAATGTACTTTTAGGCTTCCTTTTTTCGTGAAAAATAGCAAGTTCGACGGTTTTTTTGTTAAACAATTAACTTTCTCTTTGAAAAAGTGACCCTGTGGCAGGAAATTCGGCGGTTTGCAATCATAAAAAACCAATAGTATAATAACAAAATAGCAGGAATGTGCAGGTTGTTGCCTCAAACCCGCACTTTGCTTAATGCAAGTCCCAAAAAAACAGGAAACTGGAGGAACGAACTTTTATGAAGAAGGATTATCCCAATATTTTTAAACCGCTGACCATCAAGCGGACCACCATCCGCAACCGTATTGCCATGACTCCCATGGGCACCAACTACGGTGAGACCAGCGGCGAGATGAGCCCCCGCCACATGAACTATTACATGGAGCGCGCCAAGGGCGGCACCGGCCTGATTATCCTGGAGAATGCAAACGTGGATTATCCCGTGGGCTCCAACGGCACCAGCCAGATCCGCATCGACCACGACAGCTTTATGCCCCGCTACTATCAGCTGGTGGAGAACCTGCACAAGTGCGGCGCCACCGTTGCCATCCAGATCAACCATGCCGGCGCTTCTGCTTCCTCTGCCCGTACCGGCATGCAGACCGTTTCCTCCTCTGATATCCCCACCAAGGCCGGCGGTGAGACCCCCCGTCCCATGACCAAGGAAGAGATTCTGAAGACCGTCCAGAAGTACGCCGACGCCGCCTGGCGTGTACAGGCCATTGGCTTTGACGCCGTTGAGGTCCACATGGGCCACTCCTACCTGATGAGCCAGTTCATCTCCCCCTACTACAACAAGCGCACCGATGAGTTCGGCGGCTCCGTGGAGAACCGCATGCGCTTCCCCCGCATGGTGCTGGAGGAAATCCGCAAGCGTGTGGGCCCCTGGTTCCCCATCATCATTCGTATCTCCGCCGAAGAGCGTGTGCCCGGCGGCAACACCCTGGAGGACACCCTGGAGTATCTGGAGTATCTGGATGAGTTCGTGGATATGTATGACGTGTCCTGCGCTCTGAACCCCTCCCTGCAGTATCAGATCGACTCCAACTTCCTGCCCGACGGCTGGCGTTCCTACATGTCCCGCGCCGTGAAGGACAAGTTCAACAAGCCTGTCATGAACGCCGGCAACTACCGTGATCCCAAGGTCGTGGAAGAGACCCTGGCCCGGGGCGACGCTGACATCATCGGCATGGGCCGCGGCCTGATCGCGGATCCTCAGTGGGTCAACAAGGTTCATTACGGCGAAGAGGACATGATCCGCAAGTGCATTTCCTGCAACGTGGGCTGCGCCGGCAACCGCATCGGCGTCAACCGTCCCATCCGCTGCACTGTGAACCCCGCTGTGCCTGAGGGAGACGCTTACAAGAAGCTGAAGGTCAAGAAGCCCTGCAACGTGGTCGTCGTCGGCGGCGGCACCGCCGGTCTGGAAGCTGCCTGCACCGCCGCTGAAGTGGGCTGCACCACCTTCCTGATCGAGAAGAGCGACCATCTGGGCGGCCTGTCCACCTTCATCTCCGATCTGCCCGACAAGCGCCGTATGAAGGACTTCCCCAAGTATCTGGTGAACCGCGCCAGCAAGCTGCACAACCTGTTCGTGTTCCTGAACACCGAGGCCAACATTCCGCTGATCAAGTCCCTGAACCCCGACATCATCGTCAACTCCACCGGTTCCGTGCCGCTGGTTCCCCCCATCAAGGGCCTGCGGGAGAACATCGCAGCCGGCAACGTCTGCACCATCTTCGACATGATCAACAACTACAACGCCGGCAAGTACTCCGATGAGTTCTGCAAGGGCAAGAAGGTTGTCGTCATGGGCGGCGGCGCCGTGGGTCTGGACGTCATCGAGTACTTTGCCCCCCGCGGCGCAGAGTGCACCATCGTTGATATGCTGCCCGGCATCGGTATGCTGTCCGATCCCATCACCAAGTGCTCCATGCGCGAGCTCCACGACAAATATCATGTGAAGGAGCTGACCCGCACCGCCCTGCAGGAGGTCAAGGAGAACGCCTTCACCGTGAAGCTGCCCGACGGCACCATCACCGACCTGGAGTTCGACCTGGGCTTCAACTGCCTGGGCATGCGCGCCAACAACCCCATCCTGCCCGAGCTGGAGAAGGAGTTCGGCGAGGACGAGAGCGTTCATATTTACACCATCGGCGACTCCGTCCGCGCCCGCCGTATTCTGGAAGGCACCATGGAAGGCCGCGCCATTCTGAACGTGCTGGACTACAAGGGCTTCCTGGATCTGACCAGCCCTGTGTGATACAGCGCAGTCTGATTTTTCCATAACAGAACTTTGGGCCTGACGCTTTTGCGTCAGGCCCTTTTGCGCCCCCCGCACCGGAGAACAGCATTCTCTGTGCACACTGCAATCGTTCTCGGATATTCTGCGGGGTTGCAATCCGCTTTCCGTTTCAGGAGAAAAAAGGCCTGGCACGTTTGTGTCAGACCCTTTGCGGTTATGATGATGAAATCAATTCTGATTCCTTGTATCAGTATTCCTCGTCCTTGGCCCAGCCGTAGGTGCAGCCCACCGCCTTGTGCCAGCCGCTGAGCATCTTCTTCTGGGCCGCCTCGTCGATTTCCGGGGTGAACACCCGGTCAATGGCCCAGTTCTGCAGCACTTCCTCCTTGCTCTTCCAGTAGCCCACAGCCAGACCGGCCAGATACGCCGCGCCCATGGCGGTAGTCTCCACGCACACCGGGCAGTTCACCGGCGCCTGGATGACGTTGGCCTGAATCTGCATCAGCAGGTTGTTTGCAGAGGCGCCGCCGTCCACCTTCAGCGCAGAGAGCCGAATCCCGGAGTCCGCCTCCATGGCCTTCAGCACGTCATAGGTCTGATAGGCCAGGGACTCCAGGGTGGCGCGGATGATATGATACTTGTTCACGCCCCGGGTCAGGCCCACAATGGCGCCCCGGGCGTAGGGGTCCCAGAAGGGTGCGCCCAGTCCGGTGAAGGCGGGAACCACATAACAGCCGTTGGTATCCGGTACCTTTCGGGCAAAGTACTCGGAGTCGCTGGCGGAATCCACCACCTTCAGCTGGTCCCGCAGCCACTGGATGGCGGAGCCGGCGACAAAAATGGAACCTTCCAGCGCATAGTCCACTTTTCCGTCCAGTCCCCAGGCAATGGTGGTCACCAGGCCATTTTGGGAAAAAACGGGGGTCTCGCCGGTGTTCATCAGCAGGAAGCAGCCGGTGCCGTAGGTGTTCTTTGCCTCCCCGGGCCGGAAGCAGGTCTGTCCAAACAGCGCAGACTGCTGGTCTCCCGCCGCTCCGGCGATGGGAATGGGCTTCCCGAACAGCTCGGGCACAGTCTCCCCGTAGACGCAGCTGGAGGGCTTTGCCTCAGGCAGCATGGAGGCGGGAATCCCCAGCTCCTGCAGGATGTCCTCGTCCCATTTCAGGTCAATGATGTTGAACAGCATGGTTCGGGAGGCGTTGGAGTAGTCCGTCACATGGACCTTTCCGCCGGTGAGCTTCCAAATCAGCCAGGTGTCCACCGTTCCGAAGAGCAGTTTTCCTGCCTCCGCCTTCTCCCTGGCTCCGGGAACGTTTTCCAGCATCCAGCGGATTTTTGTGGCGGAAAAGTACGGATCGATCATCAGTCCGGTCTTTTTCTGGTACGGCTCCCGGAGTCCCTTATCCAGCAGCGTGTCACAGTATTCCGCCGTGCGGCGGTCCTGCCAGACAATGGCGTTGTGAATCGGCTCCCCCGTCTCCCGGTCCCAGACAATGGTGGTTTCCCGCTGGTTGGTGATGCCGATGGCGGCAATGTCTCCGGCGGAAGCATTGATCTTGGCCAGCGCCTCGGCGGCAACGGCGTACTGAGTCAGCCAGATCTCCGTGGCGTCGTGCTCCACCCAGCCCGGATGTGGAAAGTATTGGGTGAATTCCTTCTGGGCCACGCTGCACATCTCGCCCTTCTCATTGAACAGAATACAGCGGTTGGAGGTGGTGCCGGCATCCAGCGCCATGATATATTTGGGCATAGAAAAAGCTCCCCTTTCTGCTTTTACTTTTCGCTATGTCCTATTATACTGTTTTTCTCCGGCTTCTTCAATAAAAAATCCAGGAAATTGCCCCAGATTCGTTGCTCTTTTCAAAAAACAGAAAATGAGATATCATGGCAGACAGACAGAGCGGATGGAAACTGCTTTCCATTCGTTTTTTCCTCTGTGCCTGACGGGAATTCCAGAAAATCTACTGAAACTGTGCAATAAAACCGTCCTTTTGAAGATTGATTAGGTAGAAGGGATTCCAATCCCTTACCAAAAGCAGGAGCATATCCATGGAGCAAAACACTGCGAAAACTGAATATCCCAAAGTGGTAGACGATGCGCTTCTGGCCAGGATCGCCGCCGGGGACAGAGAGGCATTTCATTTTCTCTACCAGGCAATTGCCCAGAACATCTACGGATTTTCCCTGTCTATCACCAAAAACCCCCACGATGCAGAGGATGTTGTCCAGGAGACGCTGCTTGCGGTGTACCGTCACGCCCATACTTACCGCGGTCAGGGCAAGCCCATGGCGTGGATTTTTACCATCGCCCGAAATTTTTCCCTGAAACACCTCCAACTCAGTCGCCGTGTTGATTCACTGGACGGCCTTCAGGATTTGGAAGGCGACGGCCTTTCCCGCATTTCAGCGGTAGAGCAGAGAATGGTGCTTCAGGCCGTGCTCCGGACTCTGAGCGAGCAGGAACAGCAAATTGTGATGCTCCACGCGGTACACGGCATGAAAAACCGGGAAATCAGCGAAATCCTGCACATCCCACTGAATACTGTGCTTTCCAAATACCACCGGGCGCTGAAAAAGCTCAGAAAACAAATGGAGGGAGCGCATTATGATGAATGATCTGGAAAAAGATTTGAATACAGCCCTCAAGCAGATGCTGCCCGACGACATGCCGGAACGCCTGGACTGGAAATTGGACCTGCTCAACGCCGAGCCTCTTGACGTGCCGCAGGCACCTGTGAAAGCCCCTCCGCGCAAATCCATATTCTATGTGCTGAGCAGCCTTGCAGCCTGTCTGGTGCTGATGATCGGACTGGCCGGCGGGCACTATTACCTGAACAATCTGGCTGTGGACACCGTGGTGGACATTGACGTCAACCCCAGCATTGAGATTTCCACCAACAGCCACGACAGGGTACTTGCCGCCACCCCCATCAACGAGGACGCCAAGCTGATTCTGGACGGAATCGACCTGAAAAATGTGGATTTAAACGTTGCAGTCAACGCTGTGATCGGTTCCATGGTCCGCAACGGTTATCTTACCCCCGGTCAGGACAACAGCATTCTGGTTTCCATCCGAAACAACAGTGCAGAAAAGGCCCGCAGCGTCCGAAATCTGGTGCTGACGGATCTGAGCAGCAGCCTGAGCAACAATCAAGTGCGGGCAGCGGTGCTGAACCAGACGGTGAAAACTGGTTCCCAGGCAAAAGCATTTGCAAAAAGCAACCACATCTCCATTGGCAAGGCTGTGCTTGTGCTGAATCTGGCCGGTAAGGACAGCTCCCTGGATCCGGAAGAGCTGGCTTCCATGAGTCTCAAGGAACTGGCCGCACTGGTTCGGGAAAAGCACCTGGATATCAGCGATATCGTCAACTATGACGCAGACGACAGCATCTGGGAAAATCTCAGCGAGGCGGTGGATGGTGTCAACGAGAACGACAACGCGCTGAATCAGGGGCTGATCACCGCCGCTGCAGCCAAAAAGCTCGCCCTGGACCATGCAGGTATCGCCCCTCAGAACGCTACCTTTATCAAGGCAGCGCTGGATGAGGAGGACGGTAACCTGGTTTACGAGGTGGAATTCATCAGCGGCAACATCGAGTACGAATACAACATCCACGCCGCCACCGGTCAGATTGTCGACATGGATACCGATTCCCTGCACACAGGCAGCCGTCCCTTCCCTCAAAGTGACGATGAGGATGACGACGATGACAACGACGATGACGACGACGAAAAAAAATCTCAACGCTCTGAAGCGTCCAGGAAAAGCACAAAGTCCACCAAACACGACGATGATGGCGAGGACGAGGACGATTGACGATCTTCCGTCCCTGACACGAAGGAGGGTTCCCTTATGAATACGAAAAAAAGATTTCTCAGCCTGATTCTCTCTGCAGCCATGGCCCTCTCTCTGTTGCAGGGCTCTGTGCTGGCAACTGAGGCTTTCTCTCCATCCCAGAAGCCCGCTGCAGCGGCGTCAGCTGCCAGCGACAAATGCGGTAAAAAGCTGAGCTGGAGTATCAGCAAGGACAAAAAGACGCTGACCATCAGCGGCAGCGGTGCAATGTACAGCTACGACAACAACGATGCTCCCTGGGAGCCCTGCGAAGACACCATCACCAAAATTGTGGTGAACAGCGGCGTCACTTCCATCGGTGTGGAGGCCTTTGGAGGTCTGGAGTATGTGACCAGCGTCTCCCTGCCTGACACGCTGACCACCATCGGGGCAGAAGCCTTTGAGGAATGTGAATCGCTGAAATCCATCACCATTCCCGCATCGGTCCGCACCATCGGCCGGGACGCTTTTGACGAGTGCAGAGCGTTAAAGACCATCACCTTCAAAGGCTCTGCTCCTTCCATTGGTGCAAACGCCTTTAAAGAGGTCCGGGCCACCGTCTACACCCCCAAAGATGACAGCAGCTGGACCAGTAATGTGAGAAAGCATTACGGCGGAAAGCTGACCTGGAGCAATGCTTCTGCAAAGGACAGTGCCGCTTCCAGCCAGCAGAAGAAGGTCAAAACAACCGACTCCAAGCTGGCCGCTCCCAAGCTGGTCAAAGCATTCAACCATGACGACGGCGTGAAGCTCCAGTGGAAGACGGTTTCTGGCGCCAAGGGTTACTATATTCTGCGTAAAACCCCTGACAGTGACTGGAGCACCATCAAAAAAGTGTCTGGTCAAAAGAAAACTTCCTATCTGGACGAGCACGCCCGCGACGGCGTCCTCTACAGCTACAGCGTTCAGGCTTACAGCGCTGCGGGGAAGGGAACCTACGATGATGTGGGACTGAGCATTCGCCGGCTGGACTGCCCGGATGTAGATGACCCCAAGAACACGGACAAGGGCATTCTGGTCCGCTGGGAGCTGGAAAAAGAGGCCCAGGGCTACTATGTCTACCGCAAGACCGGCAAGAAGGGAACATGGTCCAAAGTGGGCTCTGTGAAGGGCAGCACCACGCTGTCCTGGCTGGATGAAGAAACCAAAAACGGCGTCCTTTATTACTATACCGTTCGCGCCTTCTCCGGCAGCTACGTCAGCGGCTACGACGACGATGAGGAAATCATCCGTCTGACCTCTCCGGCCATCTCCTCCCTCAGCGGCAGCAAGGTCAAGTGGACAAAGAACAGCAAGGCCGGCGGCTATCAGGTCCGGTACGCCACCTCCAGCAAATTCAAGCACAAGCAGACAAAGACCCTTTCCGGCGCTTCCCGAACCTCCGCGAAGCTTTCCGGCCTGAAAAAAGGCAAAACCTACTATGTCCAGGTGCGCAGCTTCAAGAAAGTTCCCAACGACAATGACCGTTCCTGGTCCGCATGGAGCGAGGTCAGGACGCTGACTGTGAAGTAACGCAAATCCCCAAAACAACGGCCATGCGCTGATCGCATGGCCGTTTGACTGCATATTTGGTTGTTTAACGGAAGCTTTTCGCCCAGTTCACCAGGGAATCGTGGTACACGTTGTTCACGATATCCTGATACATCCGGTCGGTGACCGGGCCGTTCTGCTTCATTTTCTCGTAGATGACCTTTTGCAGCTCCTCCACCGTCATTTCCTCATAGGACTTGCCGGCGGGGATACTCTCCGCCATCTTCACAGGGGCCTGTTCCGGAGCTTGAACAGTCCCCGGAGCCTGTTCCTGGCCGGCTGCAGGCTTCGTTTCGGGAACCACAAACTTCTTCGGCTGGTAGTCCCCCTCAATCATCAGGCTGGCGGGGACGAAGATCTCGCCGGAGTTCCCCTCCACTTCCACCTCAACAGCACCGCTTGCCGCCTGCACCCTCTGGCCGGTCAGCACGCCCACATACTCACCTTCAGCGCCCAGCCGGGTACGGAAGGGTGCGTCGTCGTTGTTGACCAGCACCAGCACCGTCTCCCCGTTCAGGCTCCGGGAGAAGGCATACTGCCTGGTGGTCAGCAGCAGCTGACGGTAATCGCCGCAGCTCAGCGCCATGCTGCGCTGACGGACCTGACCCAGCCGGGCGATCAGACTGGTAAAGCCGTTGTCCCGGATGGCGTTCTTAAACTCGGACAGATTCAGCGCCGGGCGCAGAGAGTCATCGGACCCCCGCTCCTTTCGTCCTTCAATTCCGAACTCCGAGCCGTAGTACAGGGACGGCACGCCGGGCAGCGTGTACAGCAGAATATGCACCGGCACAAAGTGCGCCTTGTTGCGCAGCTTGGTGGCAATCCGCTCCACATCGTGGTTGTCCACAAAATTGTACAGCTTCAGTCCCTCGGGACGGCTGCGGTCCATATCATAAATGCGCTTGACGGTGTGGGCGATCTCGAAATAGTTGTGGTCATTGTGTCCGGAGTACAGCGCCTTATGCAGATGGTAATTGGTGACGCAGTGGAGATGCTCCTGGTTCACCCAACGGGAGTACTCGCCGTGGATTACCTCGCCCATGAGCCAGAAATCCGCCTTGACCTCATTGGCGGTGCGGCGCAGCATATTCATGAATCCAAAGTCCAGCACGTCCGCCGCATCCAGCCGCAGTCCGTCCACATCAAACTCCTGCACCCAGTAGAAAATGACCTCCCGGATGTAGTTCTGAACCTCCGGATTGCGCTGGTTCAGCTTGACCAGCAGGTTATAGCCACCCCAGTTGTCATAGGAGAAGCCGTCGTTATACTCGTTGTTGTTCCAGAAGTTCACATTGCAGAACCAGTCCCGGTAGCGGGAGCCCTCCCGGTGCTGCTTCAGGTCCTGAAAGGCAAAGAAATCCCGTCCCACATGGTTAAATACGCCGTCAAAGATCACCCGGATGCCCTTGCTGTGGCACAGCGCCACAAAGCGCTTCAGGTCCTCGTTGGTGCCCAGACGGCTGTCCAGCTTTTTATAGTCTGTGGTGTCATAGCCATGGCTGCCGGACTCAAACAGCGGCCCGATGTACAGACCGTTGCAGCCCAGCGCCTTGATATGGTCGATCCAGGGATCCAGGTCATTCAGCCGGTGCTCCACCTTGTCGTAGGCGTTCTGCTTCGGCGCACTGGTCAGGCCCAGCGGATAAATATGGTAGAAAATCCCTTCATCGTACCATTTATATTCCATTTGCTCGTCCTCCTTTATCCATTCCGCCGGAGGGGGTTCTCAGTCGGCCCATGGAGGCGCCGATACCGGTCTCTCAGACGAAAGCTTTTGTATTATACCTTCTTTCAGAAACCTTGTCAAATCAGATTGCATGACAGCAGTCAAGTGGGCATGGCAGCCTGTTGCGCTGGCGGCTTGGGCAGCTGCCTTTCTCTTTAGTCATGTATTTTTATAAAATTTGTTAACAGAAATTTCATCTTTCCTCCGACGCTTCATGCTATAATATTTATTAACTTGAAACGGTAATACCGTTTTCAAAATCTGTAGCAAAGAAGGAGAATTCGCTATGAAAACAACAAAACGACTGCTTGCCTGTATGCTGTCCCTGCTGCTGTTTCTCACTGCCGTACCGGCAAGGCCAGCCTTGGCTGCCAAGGCAGGCGTGCCCTATATCACCACCGGTGATGTCTATATGCGCGCAAAGGCTTCGAAAAGCTCCGACGCTATCACCACACTGAAGAAGGGCACAAAAATCACCGTTACCAACACCTCCCACGGAAAATGGTACAAGGCCACCTATAAGAACAAGAAGGGCAAGACCTTCACCGGATATGTTTCCAACAAGTATCTGAAGAAGAACACGAAGAAGAACGCGAAAAAGAAAACAAAAAAGAAGGCCGCCGCAAAGGGCGTCACCTATATCACCACCGGCGACGTCTATATGCGCTCCAAAGCCTCCAAGAACTCCAAGATTGTGACTACTCTGACCAAGGGTACCGCCATTACCGTCACCAACACCTCCCACGGAAAGTGGTACAAGGCCACCTATAAGAACAAGAAGGGCAAGACCTTCTCCGGCTATGTTTCCAACAAGTACCTGAAGAAGAAGGGTGCCGCCGCAAAGGCTGTCACCTATATCACCACCGGCAACGTCTATATGCGCTCCGGAGCCTCCAAAAGCTCCAAGATTGTGACTACTCTGGCCAAGGGTACCGCCATTACCGTCACCGATACCTCCCACGGAAAGTGGTACAAGGCCGTCTACATTGACAAGAACAAGGATTCCCACACCGGCTTTGTTTCCAACAAGTATCTGAAGAAGAAGTAAGCCGCTCATCTGAACTGATTGCAGCGGACAAAAAGAGCCTGCATCTGCTTTGCAGGTGCAGGCTGAGCCTATGAAAGAGACGCCCCACGGGTGTCTCTTTTTAGGGCTTCACCGCATAATGGGACAAGAGCGAATTGCGAGGGTATTCTTCGTCCAGATTGTTCGAAGATTTCGCAGGAATCCTGGCGGATTTCAAGAAAGCTGTCGAACCGGAATCAGGCAAGCTGCCAGTGGCAGGTTGCCCCGGTTCGATCAGATGCACACCTTGAACCGCAATCTGGCGGAGAATAAACCGCAAGGCGCCGAAGTTCTTATTATGCGGTGATGCCTTAATTTTTCCGGGCAAAGCCGGTGACCACATAGCCCGCCTCCCGGACCGCCTGCCGCAGCGCTTGCTCGTCCGGCAGTTCCTTGCACAGCACCTGTGCGGAGTGGGTGTCCAGTTTCACCGAGGCCCACACCCCGTCCAGTGCGTTCAGCCCATTTTCCACCCGGCGCTCGCAGTTCTGACAGGTCATGCCCCCGATCTGCATCTCCACCGTGTAAGGATAATGGGATCTGTTCCGGTCTGAAACGGCGGTCTTTTTCACCGTCTCCTGCCGCTCCCCGCAGCAGGCGCTGCCCTTTGCGGCTCGCTGACGAACCCGCAGCACCGCCCAGGCCATCAGCACCGCCAGCGCCGCAGCAATGATTCCATTTGCCATATTACAGGTTTCCTTCTCTCTTGCGCCTTCTGAACTCCTCCCTCCTGGCTTTGCACACCGGGGAGGAGCAGCTGTCGCAGCTGCCGCCGCAGCTCAGACACCCCTTCCCCTTTCGGGTGTCAGAGATGGTCTTGCGCAGTGCGAAGAAAAAAATCACTGCAACAGCGGCAATTAACATAATATCCCAGATATTCAACATTATTTTCACCTTAGAGCAAAATTTAAAAACAGTGAGACAACGAAAGCGATGCAGGAACGTCCAGAGCAAGACGGAGAGCGCAGGCCGACGCCTGTCAACGGCGACAGCCAAGTTCTGGACATTCCTGCGCTGCTGCAATGGTTTCGAGGATTGCAGCTGTTGAGAAAATGCCGTACGATTGCGGACAGATGCAGCGGTCAGAAGCCCAGCAACATTCCGATCATCCGCACAATCAGCGCAGCAACCCACGCGATGCCGCACTGCCACAGCACCAGGCCGAAGGCCCATTTGCCGCCCAGCTCCCGCTTGATGGAGGCGATTGCCGCCACACAGGGGGTGTACAGCAGGCTGAAGACCAGCAGAGAGGCAGCGCTCAGCCCGCTCATGGCAGCGTTGACGCCGTCTGCATACAGCACCTTTAGAACGGTAACCACGCTCTCCTTGGCCATGAATCCGGAGAGCAGAGAGGTGCAGATGCGCCAGTCTCCCAGCCCCACCGGCTTGAACAGAGGCACCAGCAGGCCGGAAACCATCGCCAGAATACTCTGGCTGGAATCCTCTACCAGGCGGAGATGAAGATCAAAGCTCTGAAGGAACCACACCACCATCGTGGCGATGAGGATGATGGAAAACGCCTTCTGCAGGAAGTCCTTCGCCTTCTCCCACAGCAGCTGCGCCACGCTGCGGGGACTGGGCATCCGGTAGTTGGGCAGCTCCATGACAAAGGGAACTGCTTCCCCCCGGAACAGCGTGCCCTTGTAGAGAAAGGCCACCAGAATCCCCACCGCAATCCCCAGCAGGTACAGCCCCAATGTAATCAGGCCGGCGTGACGGGGGAAAAACGCAGTGGCGAAAAATCCATAGATGGGCAGCTTGGCGGTACAGCTCATAAAGGGCGTCAGCAGGATGGTCATTTTGCGGTCCCGTTCACTGGGCAGCGTCCGTGTGGCCATAACGGCAGGAACCGAACAGCCGAAGCCCACCAGCATGGGAACGATGCTCCGGCCGGACAGGCCGATCTTTCTCAGGATCTTGTCCATAAAAAAGGCAACGCGGGCGATGTATCCGCTGTCTTCCAAAAGGGACAGGAAGAAAAACAGCAGTACAATCAGCGGCAGGAAGCTGAGCACACTGCCCACGCCCTCAAAGATGCCGTTGATGATGAATCCCCTCAGCACTTCGTTGACACCGCCTGCAATCATCAGACGCTCCACCAACCCGGTAAACCAGGCGATGGCCCCCGCCATCAGGTCCTGCAGCCACGGTCCCACCAGATTGAAGGTCAGGAAGAACACCAGTCCCATTATAAGGATGAACATGGGGATGGCGGTGTACTTTCCGGTGAGCAGCCTGTCCACCTTTTGGCTGCGGATGTGTTCCTTGCTCTCCCTGGGCTTGACCACGCACTGGTGGATGACCTTCTGGATGAAGGAAAAGCGCATATCCGCAATGGCTGCGCTGCGGTCCAGGCCGCGCTCTTTTTCCATCTGGAGGACGATGTGCTCCAAGGTCTCCAGCTCGTTCTGGTCCAGCTCCAGCTGGTTCAGGATCAGCTGGTCCCCTTCAATGATCTTGCTGGCAGCGAACCGTTTGGGCAGCCCCACCCGCTGGGCGTGGTCCTCGATGAGATGACCCACCGCATGGAGACAGCGGTGCACCGCTCCGCCCTGCTCGGTGCTGTCGCAGAAGTCCTGACGCAGAGGCTTTTCCTGATAGTATGCCACATGGAGGGCGTGATTCACCAGCTCGTCAATGCCCTGGTTCTTTGCGGCGGAGATGGGCACCACCGGCACTCCCAGCGCGGCCTCCATTTCGTTGACGTCCACAGAACCCCCGTTTCCGGTGACCTCGTCCATCATATTCAGCGCAACCACCATGGGAATCTCCATCTCCAGCAGCTGCATGGTCAGGTACAGGTTGCGCTCAATGTTGGTTGCGTCCACAATGTTGATGATGCCCTTGGGCTTGTCGTGGAGCACAAAGTTCCGGGAGACCAGCTCCTCGCTGGAATAGGGCGACATGGAATAGATGCCAGGCAGGTCCGTGATAGAAGTCTCCTTGTGACCCCGGATGGCGCCGTCCTTCCGGTCCACTGTCACACCGGGAAAGTTGCCCACATGCTGATTGGCGCCTGTCAGCTGATTGAACAGCGTGGTTTTGCCGCTGTTCTGGTTGCCCACCAGCGCAAAGGTCAGTCTGGTTCCCTCCGGCAGCGGGTTGCCGCTCCCCTTGGGATGGAACTTGCCCTCCTCACCCAGTCCGGGGTGAGCCGGACTTCTGCGCTCGCCCCTCCGGTGCTCCGGCTGGGCCAGCTCCGGGATCAGAGTCACCGCAATCTGGTCCGCATCTGCCAGGCGCAGCGTCAGCTCGTAGCCGTGAATCCGCAGCTCCATGGGATCGCCCATGGGGGCCAGCTTGACCAGCGTGGCCTCCGCGCCGGGAATCACGCCCATGTCCAGAAAGTGCTGCCGCAGCGCTCCCTCGCCGCCCACTGCGTCAATGCGGGCGCACTGGCCGATTTTCAGGTCTTTCAGCGTCATATGTGTCTCTCCTCTTGTTTTTTCTTCTTCTCTTAAAACATTTCAATGAAAGATATTCAGGTGGAAAAGAAAGCATCACAGGATGCCTCTTTTCACACTATATGCCGTGGGACAGGTGGCAATACTCCACACAGCACTCCAGCAGACGGAGCAACTCCCGGGCGTTTTCTTCCCCCAGAAACTCCAGCAGATCATGGTGCTGCCGGACCAGGTTTTGATATTTCTCATCGGACAGGGCTTTTCCTGTCTCCGTCAGGCTGACAAAAACCCTGCGCCGGTCCTCTCCGTCCGGAATGCGCCGGATCTGGTCTTTTTCTTCCAGCCGCTTCAGGATGTTTGCCACCCGGCCGCTGGTCAGTCCCAGCTTGTCCGCCAACTCTCCGGCCAGCACCGGCCGTCGAAAATGATTGAGAAACAGCAGCAGTGCCTCCTCGCCCTGAACAAAAACCGATCCGCTCAGGCAAGTCAGTTCCTTCCATCGCAAAAAGTGCATCTGCACCAGCTGTTCCGTCAGGCTGCCCTGCTCCATCGTCTCACCTCGTTCCAGATCCCACTACGAGTTAGTATATGCTAACAATCATCAGTTGTCAAGAGGTAACCGCTGATTTTCGACAGAATCTCTGGCTCAGTCACACAAACGAAACGGTCCCGGCGCTGCGGTTTTGCCTTTCGCACCATCTGCCGCTCCCTATGATTTGTGCTTTTTTCTTCTGCCAGGACTTTGCAGGAGCTGTTTTGCGGCAGGATCCCTCAGAAACGACGCGCCATCCTGCTGTGGCACCAGCCCCAGGGGGCATCGTCCATCTGCTCCACGCCCTCCTTTTCCCAACCGCTTGAGTCCGTCCAGAAGCATCCGTGATATGGACATTTGCAGCAAACCGGGCTATAATGGTCACAATGTTCTGAACCATATGATACACAAAAGGAGCAAGCTGATGATTTCATTTGAAAGCGATTACATCGCAGGCGCTCACCCCAGAATCCTGGAGCGCCTGATGGAGACCAATCTGGAGCCCCTGTCCGGCTACGGCAGCGACCGCTACTGTGAGAGCGCCCGGGAGAAAATCCGGGCGGCCTGCGGCTGTGCTGAGGCTCAGGTGACCTTCCTGTCCGGCGGCACCCAGACCAATGCGCTGGTCATTTCCGCCATGCTGCAGCACTATCAGGGCGTTGTGGCGGCAGAGACCGGCCATATCAACGCCCACGAGGCCGGAGCCATTGAAAACACCGGCCACAAGGTGCTGACCGTCCCCCACGCCCAGGGAAAAATCGCCCCTGACACCCTGAACGGCTTTCTGGAGAGATTTTACGCCGACGACAACCATGACCACATGGTATTCCCCGGCATGGTGTACATCTCCCACCCCACCGAGTACGGCACGCTGTACACCCTGGAGGATTTGGAAGCGCTGTCCTCCATATGCAAGCGCTATCACATTCCCCTGTTTCTGGACGGCGCACGGCTGGGCTACGGACTGATGAGCCTGCACACCGACGTCACCCTGCAGGACATCGCCCGCCTGTGCGACGTGTTTTACATCGGCGGCACAAAAGTCGGAGCGCTGTGCGGGGAAGCGGTGGTCTTCCCCCGGGGCAACGCCCCTGCCCACCTGCTGACCACGGTGAAGCTCCACGGCGCCCTGCTGGCCAAAGGCCGCCTGCTGGGTGTCCAGTTCGACACCCTGTTCACCGACGGGCTGTATTTTGAAATCAGCCGGCACGCCATTGAAATGGCCGAGCAGCTGAAAGCTGTGCTGCGGGAAAAGGGGTGTCACTTCTATCTGGAGTCCCCCACCAACCAGCAGTTTGTGGTGCTGGAGGACCGGCGTCTGGAGGAGCTGAAACAACAGGTGGCCCTTAGCTTCTGGGAGAAGCCGGACGCTGACCACACCGTGGTGCGCCTTGCCACCAGCTGGTCCACTACCCCTGAGGACATTCAGAAACTGAGGGAAATTCTGTAACAGAAGTGGTTTCTTGCCGAATACTGTTCTGAGACCGCTTTTTCTGAACCATGAGAAACGAAAAGAGCTGCTCCTGAACCGGGAAGCAGCTCTTTATCATATCAGTTACAGGTTGGACAGCGTCTGGCAGGCGGCTTTCACATCCGGCACGGCAAAGGCCGTGCTGCCCGCTACCAAAATGTCAACACCTGCGGCAGTCGCCTGAGCACCGGTGTGCTCGTTGATGCCGCCGTCGATCTCAATGAGGAAGTTCAGACCCCTGCGCTCCCGCTCTGCGGCCAGTGCGCGGACCTTGTCCAGCATATCAGCCATGAACTTCTGCCCGCCGAAGCCGGGCTCTACGCTCATAACCAGCACCAGATCCAGCTGATCCAGATAGGGGAACACTTCCTCTGCTGGGGTAGCCGGCTTGATGGTCATACCGGTCTTGCAGCCCTCCGCCTTGATGGCGTCCAGCGTCTTCTGTGCATCGGAGTTGCTCTCCACATGGAAATTGATCAGGGATGCACCGGCATCCGCAAAGGCGTGGACATAGTCAATGGGATCGGTGATCATCAGGTGCACATCAAAGAAGGCGTCGGGCATGGCCTTGTGGATGCTTTTCAGCACCGGAATGCCGAAGCTGATGTTGGGCACAAAGTGTCCGTCCATCACGTCGTAGTGGAGCAGCTTTGCGCCGCCCTCCAGCGCGTCCCGGCAGTCCTGCTCCAGATGTGCAAAATTTGCAGATAAAACAGAAGGTGCCAGCATTGCCATAACTCAACCCTCCTTGTATTCTTCTGCGGCCTTTAGCCCCTGAGTGGCCTCGATCTCCATGATCATATCCACTCTTGCGGCATGGCGGCCGCCCTGGAACTCCGCATCCAGCCACTCGGTCACGATCAGCTTGGCCATTTCCACGCCGATCACACGAGCGCCAAAGGCGATGATGTTGCTGTTGTTGTGCTGCTTGGACAGGCGGGCGGTGTAAGGCTCACTGCACACGCAGGCGCGCACACCCTTGACCTTGTTTGCAGCCAGAGAAATGCCAACGCCGGTACCGCAGATCAGCACGCCGCCGTCCACCTTGCCCTCCGCTACCAGTTTTGCAACCCGGTAGCCGCTGACTGCATAGGGGAAGCTGCCGGTCTGATTGGTACCGACATCCACAACTTCAATTCCTCTGTCCTTCAGCAGGTCGATAATCTCCCGCTTCATTTCCAGTGCGGTATGGTCATTGCCAATTGCAAGTTTCATCGTAACGTTCTCCTTTGTAAGGATTGGTTACTTCACCTCAGGCTCCCCTTCCTTCAGCGCGTCCGTGAAGTAGGTTGCCAGCACATCGGCATCCAGATTGCCGGCATCCTTGGTTTTCAGAATATCGTACAGGCGGACATGGACGGCAATCAGCTCTTCTGAGCGTCCGGTTTCCAGCATGGTCTGTACAATCTGATGCCGCATGGCATAGGTCAGCGTGCCGATGACACGGCTGATCTTCTTCACCAGCGGATTCTTCCCCATTTCCTGAATGGCAGCGTGAAAACTGTTATCAACCCGGAAGAATCTCTCCACCGGGTCGTCTGTGTCCTTTACCGCCTCGCGCATCTGTTCAATGATTTCCGCCAGTTGTTCCAGCTCCTCGTCGGTGCATTTCTGAATGGCCAGCCGCATGGAGCCGGATTCAATCATCCCCTGCAGCTCGATCAGGTTTTCCGTGGAGTTCTGATTCAGAATGATTCCGTAGACCATAGGATCAATCATGCTTTCTTTAAAGCCGCTGCAGACGAAGGTACCTTCGCTGCGCTTGCTTTCCAGCACGCCCAGATAGGTCAGAATTTTAATCGCTTCCCGCACGGAGCTGCGGGCAACCCCCAGAGAGGCAGCCAGTTCAGGCTCAGGCGGAATACGGTCTCCCGGCTTCAATTCCTTGGTGCGAATGGCGTCAGTCAGGACATTGATCACGCTCTGAACGACGGATTCTTTTTTCAGGCTTTTGAGGTAAGACGGAGTTTGTGGCATGATTGGAGACCCCCTTCTCTTTTGTCGTACATATAACATAATACAGTTTTCTCAATCCGTCAAGAATTATTTCGAAATCCAGGGGTTATTCCGGAATTGCCAGCAATCTCCATTCTATTTTCTTCTTATTTATCGGTTGTCTGGTTTCATATCTCCGTCCTGATATGTATTTTGTCTGATATAAAATTTTTGAAAAGAGCCCCCTCTCCGGGAAGGGATCAGATAAGAAGGGGGCGCGGCGAACAAGCAGCTTGCCACTATGCTGTTGTCCGCCGCTTTAGAGAGGGGGCAAGGAGCAAAACGCTTTTCAGCGAATTACCTGAGTAAATGTGGAGGTTTCATGCAGACAGGAGCAGGTCCTGCCTGCACAAACTCCCATTAGTCCATGTGGGAACCGCCGTTGATGTCGATTTCCTCACCGGTGATGTAGGAAGCTTCCTTGGAAGCCAGGAACACCACGGCAGCAGAGACCTCTTCCGGCTCACCGGCACGGCCCATGGGAATGGTGTCGATGACCTTCTGAGCCTGCTCAGCGGGCATGCTCTTCCAGATGTGGGTGTTGATCAGGCCGGGAGCCACGCAGTTGGTGGTGATGCCGTACTCGGAGACCTCACGGGCCAGGTTCTTGGAGAAGCCCAGAACAGCAGCCTTGGAAGCGGAGTAGTGAGCGCCGCCGAACACGCCGCCGCCCCGCTTGCCGGAAACGGAGGACAGATGCACGATACGGCCGTACTTCTGCTTCTTCATGACCTCGCAGACCTCACGGGTCAGCAGGAACAGGCCAAACATGTTGACGTTAAAGATGCGCTTCATGTCGTCCAGGGTCATGTCAGCGACGGTGACCTTCTGGGAAATACCAGCGTTGTTGATCAGCACGTCGATGTGGCCGTCAGCAGCGACGACATCAGCGACCAGCTTCTTGACAGCGGCCTCATCGGTCAGGTTGGCCTCATAGCCGTCGGCTTTGTAGCCGGCGTCTCTCAGCTCTTTGACGTTGGCGTCAACGCCGGCCTGGTTGATGTCCACCAGGATGACCTTAGCGCCCAGCTTGGCAAAATCCCGGGCAAAAACACGGCCCATGCCGTTGGGAGAACCGGCACCAGTGATCAGAACGACCTGATTAGTAAAATCAAACATAATAAATACCTCCAAATAGTTAACAGAGGGAAGGTGATAGGAGTCGGAGTTGGCAGTTAAATGGTCCGTCCCCCTGTTAATTGACCTAAGAAATTAGAATGCAATATGGAAGCTGCACAGCGAATCGTCTCTATTCGTTCCGCCGCTTCTTTCGGAAGGAGAGGCCGGGTTCAGCCTCTCCGGTTGGTTCATGGAATTACTTCTGCAGATCCTCAGCGGTCTTGACGATGTTCTCAACGGTAATGCCGTTCTTGGCCAGCAGGCGCTCATAAGGAGCGGACTCGCCGAACTGATCCTGGATGCCGATGCGCTTGACGATGCCCTTGCCCATCTCGGCGACGACTTCGCAGACAGCGGAGCCCAGGCCGTTCAGGATGTTGTGGTCTTCCACGGTGATGATCTTGCCGATCTCGTTGACGGCGGCGGTGACCGCTTCCACGTCCAGGGGCTTGATGGTGTGCATATCCAGCACCCGGGCGGAGATACCCTTGGCAGCCAGCTCCTTGGCTGCAGCGACAGCCAGGCGGACGGTGTCGCCGTTGGCGATGATGGCAACGTCCTTGCCGTCCTGGATCTGATGGGCCTTGCCGATGACCAGCTCCACGCTCTCGTCATAGATCTGATCCACAGCGTCACGGGTGAAGCGCAGGAACATGGGACCGTAGGTCTCAGCAGCAGCGCGGGTCAGCTTCTTGGCGGAAACATAGTCGGCGGGCATGATTATGGTCATGTTGGGGATGGTGCGCAGCACGCCCATGTCCTCGATGGCCTGGTGGGAGGCGCCGTCGTTGGCGGGCGTCACGCCGCCGTGGGAGCAGGCAAACTTCACGTTCAGGTTGGGGTAGCAGACTTCCTGACGGATCATCTCGCACATACGCAGGGAGCCGAACACCGCATAGGTGACCACGAAGGGGATCTTGCCGCAGGTGGCCAGGCCGGCAGCGACGCCGGCGCCGTTCTGCTCGGCGATGCCCACGTTGACGTACTGGTTCTTGTCGTCATGGTATTCGGAGGAATAAGCCTCGCGGAATGCCTTGGTCTTGCAGCTCTTTCCGATATCAATGTCAACGATCATGACGTTGGAGTTCTCTGCACCCAGAGCAACCATTTCCTCGCCAAAACCATCACGGGTTGCAATCTTTTTCAATTCGCTCATTGTCATGTCCCTCCTGAACTGATTATTCGATGATCTGAGCCTTCAGCTCGGCCATAGCCTGCTCGTACTCGTCCTTGTTGGGAGCAACGCCGTGCCATGCGCAGGAGTTCTCCATGTAGGAAACGCCCTTGCCCTTGACGGTGTGAGCGTAGATGCACTTGGGCTTGCCGTTCTTGGAGGCGTAGCACTTATCCAGAGTGGCGCAGATCTCTTCCATGTCGTGGCCGTCGATCTCCAGCGTCTCAAAGCCAAAGGCCTCGAACTTCTTGCCCAGGTCGCCGTTGGGCATGACCTCGTCGCAGGTGCCGTCGATCTGCAGGTTGTTGAAGTCCACAAAGACGATCAGATTGTCCAGGCCGTACTTGTGAGCGGTGTTGGCAGCTTCCCAGATCTCGCCTTCCTGAGACTCGCCGTCGCCGACGACACAGAAGACCTTGTAGTCCTTCTTGTCGATCTTGCCGGCCAGAGCCATACCCACGGCGCAGGCCAGGCCCTGACCCAGAGAGCCGGTGGAGATGTCAATGCCGGGGCACTTGTTCATGGAAGGATGGCCCTGCAGCTTGGAGCCTTCCTTGCGCAGGGTATCCAGCTCCTCCACAGGGAAGAAGCCCAGGGTAGCCAGAGCGGCGTACTGGATGGGGCAGACATGGCCTTTGGAGAGAACCATGCGGTCGCGATCGGGCCAGCGGGGGTCCTGGGGGTTCACGTTCATGTACTTGAAGTACGCTGCGGTGACGAAGTCCGCTGCGGAGAGGGAGCCGCCGGGATGACCGGACTGAGCCTTGTAAATCATGTCAACGACCTTCATGCGCAGGTCAGTGGCGATGTTCTTCAATTCCTTGATGGATACATCTTTCATTTTGCAATCACCTCATGGATTTTTTGGAATGGATGCGGATTTCAGTTTGTAGTATGCCAGTTTGTTATTTTCTGTTTTGTCGGACATTTGGACTGATTTCAATATAGTCTGATTGTCCGACAAAGTCAAGGGCTTTTTTGCGTAAAAACTTATTTCAACGTTTTTCACAAAATTGGCTTTTCTTTTTTGTGCAGTTTGTCAGACATATGAGCAAGCGCCAGAATCTCTGAACCGACTGCTATTCTCCCCTGGAGTGGGTTTTCAGGCTGGTCCATGCCCGCCGGAGCCTTCCAATCGGTCCATTTGCCCGACGGAGGCCGAAGGGCCGGCAAATAAACCTGCCAGAAAGAGAAAAAGCCCTGCAAAAGCAGGGCTCTTTCCCCCGGCCGGGGTGAACACCCGGCCGGCATCGACAAAAGAGGGGAGAAAGGAGATTTACCACAAAGTGTGAGTTGCAACCTGGGATCAGTGGGGTACGAACATCAGGGAAATTGCCGGGATGTAGGTGATGATCAGCAGCATGCCGATCTCCGCCAGCACCAGCGGAACGATGCCCTTGGAAATCTCTTCGATCTTTACGTCACCGATGCCGCAGGCAACATACAGGTTGACGCCGACAGGCGGAGTGAACAGACCGATGGCCAGGTTGAAGATCATGACAACGCCCAGATGGATGGGGTCAATGCCCAGCTGCAGGGCGACAGGGGCAAACAGCGGGGTGAAGATGTACAGAGCGGAGGTGGAGTCCAGGAAGCAGCCGGCAATCAGCAGGACGATGTTCACAATGATGAAGAAGATGATCCAGTTGCCGCCGGTGACGTCCAGCATAAAGCCCTTGATGGCCAGGTCCAGACGGGCGCGGGTCAGAACATAGGCGAACAGAGAGGCGCCCATGGTGATGAACATAACCGTAGCGGTGGTGGAGCAGGAGTCAATCAGGATGTCAATGGTCTTTCGCACATCAATTTCCTTGTAGACGATAATGCCCACAGCCAGGCCGTAGAACACAGAGACAGCCGCTGCCTCGGTGGGAGTGAAGATACCGCCATAAATACCGCCCAGGATGATAACAGGCATCATCAGGCCCGGGAACGCCTCTTTAAAGGCTTCCCAGCGCTCTTTGCCGGTGGCCTTGGGCAGAACCTTCAGGTCCAGCTTGGAGCCGATGACCAGAGCCACCAGAATCATGGCAACGCCCATCAGCACGCCGGGCACAAAACCGGCCTTAAACAGGTTGGTGATGGAGGCATCAGCGATAGAACCGTAGACAACGAAGGTAATGGAGGGCGGGATCACCACGCCGATGGCGCCGCCGGCGGCCATCAGAGCGCAGGCAAAGTAAGCGGGATACCCGGCCTTGATCAGAGCGGGGATCATAATCAGGCCCAGCGCTGCGACGGTGGCAGGGCCGGAACCGGAGATGGCTGCGAAGAACATGGAAACCACGATGCAGACCGCAGCCATGCCGCCTCTGATGTGGCCCAGGCACTTTTCAGCCAGGTTGATCAGTCGGCCGGAGATGCCGGCCTTTTCCATAACGTTACCGGCAATGATGAAGAACGGGATGGCCAGCAGAACGAATTTGCTGCTGGAAGCCGCACAGATACGGGGCAGCACGGACATGACCGCCACGATGGGTTTGCCGGCGCCCTGCACCAGAATGGCGGCGACGCTGGACAGGCCCAGGCACACCGCGATGGGCGCGCCGAGAACCAGAAGGACGACAAAAACGCCAAGCAATACGATACCTACCATTTTATTCTTCCTCCTTCTCGTTGGCAATGTCAAAGATACCGGCGATGAAGGCGATCATGGTGAACGCGCCGCCGACGGGAACAAACAGGCCGTAGATCCACTCAGGCCACTGCATGGTAGCAGTCTCCTGGCCCAGATGAATCTCACTCATGACCATCTGGATGCCGAAGATGACGATCAGCAGGCAGAAGAACGCGGACACAGCATACATGGCCATACCCAGGCGCTTGCGGCCGGCGGGGCTCAGACGGTCGGTGACAATGGACAGACCCAGGTGGGCCTTGCGGCGGGCGGCGATGGCGCTGCCCATAAAGCTCATCAGAATGAAGAGGTAAGAGGAAATCTCATCAGAAAACGCCAGAGAGTTTTTGAACACGAAACGTGCAATGACGTTGATGAACACCAGGATGGACATCACAGCAACGCTGGCGACGGAGACTGCCTTTTCAATGTTTTCAATCAGTTTCATATCTTTTTCAGCGCCTCCTTATTCGTCCACATCCCACTGGATGTTGAATGCTTCGCAGGCCTCTTTGCCGTACTCAGCCTTGATTTCCTTAAAGGGCTCCTTGATGAGCTCCTGGAAGGGGGCAAGCTGCTCTGGGGTCAACACATCCACCTGCATTCCGTCGTCGCGGAAGGAGGCAATGATTTCCTGCTCTTCGGTCTCGATCTTTTCGCGGCCCCAGGCGCAGGCTTCCACCACGCTCTCCTGCAGCAGCTCCTTGGTCTTGTCGTCCAGACCTTCCCAAACACGGGAGTTGGCGATGATCAGGTCGCTGTCGTAGCAGTAGTTCCAGATGGTCATATAATCCTGGATCTCCTGCATCTTGGCGGACTGAGTGATGGGCGCGCCGTTTTCCTGGCCGTCAATGGTGCCCTGCTGGATGGCGGTAAAGACCTCAGACCAGCTCATGGAAGTGGGGCTGGCGCCAACCGCGTTCCAGAAGGTCATGTAGATCTTGGAGCCTGGGATTCGGATCTTCAGGCCTTTCAGGTCCTCAGGCTTGGTGACCGCATGCTTGCTGTTGGTCAGCTGACGGAAACCGTTGTGGAAGGAACCCAGATAGGTCAGATCCTTTGCTGCCAGCAGTTCGGTGTAATACTTATAGCCCTGGGTGTCGATGACCTCGGTGGCCTGCTGATAGGAGGTAAACGTCCAAGGCATGGTTGCTACGTTGATTTTCGGTTCAATGGCCGCCAGCGTACTGGTGGCATAAGCAGCCAGGTCGGTAGAACCGGCGCAGACGTACTCAATGCCCTTTGTGGCGTTGCCGCCGGCCAGGGTGTCGTTGGGGAACACGTCAATGACGATGTTTCCGCCGGACCCTTCGGAAACCAGCTGGGCGAAGTACTGTGCTACCTGGGTATCGATCTGCGTGTCTGTGCCGTTGACGGCCATGGACAGGTTCAGCTTGGGATACTCGCTGTTGCCTGTGTCAGTGGCAGCGTTGCTGCCGCCGCAGGCGGTAAGGCTTGTGGCCATGAGCGCTGCGCTCAACAACACCGCTGCGGTTCTTCTGAAGTGTTTCACTCGCTTGCACCTCCAAATGATGTCACTCATTTTTATGTCTTATTGTCCATTTGTCCGACATAAGAGGATAGTTATAATGTACACTTTTTCAGAACTGATGTCAATGCACAAAATGGCCTAAATCTACTTTTCGGTATTTTCCATAAAAAACGGAGCTGATTTTTAGGCGTTTTCACAATTTGTGAATTTTTTAACAGGAAACACCGACAGATTGAAATCCTTTTCACCATAAAGTCAACTATTTAACTCTATTGACGGAGGGCCGTTTCCCCTGTGCACACAAAAAAACAGAGCGTCCCCTGTCTGACGCAGAGAGCGCTCTGTCTCGTCGCCCGCCGGTGCGGGCCTTTATTTCTTTTGGATTTTTCCCTTTGCGGAAACCTGCAGAGGCTTCTTGTTGCCTTTCAAGATGTTTTTCTGCACGGTCACTTTGATTTTTTTGTTGGTGATGCGAATGCCGTACTGCTTGCAGCCGCTGATGTTGTTGGAGTTCACATTGGTCACCTTGGCACTGCTGGTACACTCGATTCCGTTTTTCCCGCTGTTCCTGATGACATTGCTGTTCACATTGGTCACCTTGCTGCTGGTGATGTAAATCGCGCTTTTCACCGTGCTGCTGATGGCATTCTTGTTCAGGTTTTTCACCGTACTGGAAGAACCGATAACAATGCCCGTGCCTTTGCTGGAGGTCACCTTGTTCTTGCTGACGCTGGTCAGCTTGCTCTTGTAAATGGTGACCGCTCCGTCGTTGCCGTGGGAAACGCTGCTGGCTACGGTGTTGCCATCCAGATTCGCAACCGTGCTGCCGGTGAGATAGATGGCGCTTTTGCTCGCCTTGCTCACCGTGTTGGAGTTCATCTTGCTCACTGTACTTTTGGAGCTGTAGATGCCGGTGCCCTTGCTGGTGGTCGCCTTGTTCTTGCTGACGCTGGTCAGCTTGCTCTTGTAAATATGGACCGCCCCGTTGTTGCTGCTGGAAACGCTGCTGGCTACGGTGTTTCCGTCCAGATTTGCAACTGTACTGCCGTTGATGTAGATGGCACTCTTGCCCGCCTTGCTGACAGTGTTGGAATTGACGCTGGTCACCTTGCTGCTGGAGCCAATGGTAATGCCCGTTCCCTTGCCGGAGCTTACCTTGTTCTTGCTGATGCTGTCCAGTTTGCTGGCACCGTGGACGGTGATGGCTCCGTCGTTGCTTTTGGTGTAGGTGGTATAGATCGTGTTCCCATCCACCGTGCCGCCGGATACCCCTTCGTCTTTCCGTGTGGCGCCCTCTCCAATGACATAGCTGCTGGCCTTTGTCACATAAACAGGGGAATAGCTGACAGGCGTTTCCGAGGTGCCGATGACGTTGTCATTCACCTTGACATTGCCGCCGCTGAAGCGGATGCCGTACGAATATTTTCCCGTGATGATGTTGCCGGAGATTTCACTGTCCTCAAATCCGTAGCACCAGATAGCCGGAGCATTGCCCGCTCCGTCGCCGCCATAGCTTTTGCTGTTGGCAAAGGTATTGTTGAGAATTCTGATGCCGGTATTCCGAGGGCCGCCGTACAGAGAGTGATGGTTGCCCACGCCGGAGGGGTAATCCTGGAACAGGCAATTCTGAACCGTGATGTTCCGGCACACCGTGTTGTCCATGCCGGGCGTGCCCGCATCGGCATAAACGCCGTTCCATTCCCCCGCTGCCCCGTTGTAGCAGATGTCCAGCTGGATTGCTTCAGGGGGAGATGCGGTGTTGTCCAAAGCGTACCCGGTAAACGTGCACTGGTCGACGACGCAGTCGCTGCAGCCGTTCAGCTCCAGCAGGTGCCCTCCGTTCTGTCCGTTCCGGAAGGTCAGGTTCCGCAGGCTGATGCCGCTGGCATGGCCCAGATTCACCAAATTCTTACCGCTCCGGTTGTTTTCACCGCCGTCCAGCGTGCCGTTCTGAATCGTGATGTCATGGGCCGCCGAGTACCCGGCAACGCTCCGCTCCCCCTTCAGCGTCTGGTTCTGAATCAGGTTGTACATTTTTCCCTTACGGATCAGCGTGGAGCCGTTCAGATCCAGTTTCGTGTTCGAGGAGAACATCAGCGCACCGCCGCCGGACTCCAGGTAGTACTTCCCCGGAGTTTCGACCTGAATAGAGAGCAGGTTCTTTCCATCTGCTTTTTCCAGCGCGGCGCTCAGTGTCCGGTAATTTGTCCCGCCGTTGCTTTGTCCCTCTTTCAGAGTGACCGTCAGCTCGGAATCACTCAGCGCACAGATCAGCCCTTCGGCGTCCCCCTGCTCCTCATCCGGGACTTCTTCCGGCTCCGTTTCACCCGGCAGCACTTCCTCAGAAGCTTCCCCTTCTGCATCGGCCTCCGGCGCCGATTCCTGGGCAGGAGATTCCTCCTCCGGGTCGGCTTCCGGCACCGATTCTTCGGGAGGACATTCCTCTTCCGGCTCCTCTGTGGGCTCTTCCCTCACAGCTTCCTCCGGGAGCCCTTCCGATGCATCCTCTGCGGCAGCTTCTGCTGTCACTGCGGTATCCGCAGCGACATACTCCGGGTCTTCTGCCGCCCACGCTGTCTGTACGCAGCTCAGTGCCATGGCCAGCGCAAGAAGCAGCGCAGCCAGTCTGTTTCTTTTTTGACGGATCATCGTCTCCCTCCCATCGGAACTTATTTTTTCAGTGCCCTGCCGGACCCTCCAGTCTCGCGAATTCAGTCCTTCCTTAAACCTTGATTGCAGCAGCTTTCACGTTGCTCCATGCGGAGTAATAGTTCTTTCCCGACACCCTCTTGTAGGTGCGCACACGCACGTAATAGGTCGCCTTGACGCTCAGTTTGGAAATCAGAGCAACGTTCTTATTGCTCCCCTTCACGTTGACGACTTTTGCTTTGGCCGCTTGGTCCTTTTTCCAATACTGAACCTGGTACCCGGTCACGCCGCCGATGCTCTTCCATGCCGCCTTCAGCTTCCTGCCCTTCACATTGGCAACGCCGGACAGCTTTACGGACATGGGATTGACAGCCAGCACCACCTTCTTTGTAGCCTTGGTATAATTTGTGGTCTTGGCAGCGGTGAGCGTCAGCGTCACCTTCCCGACGAAGTTCTTGGGCACTGTGACAACGCCGCTGCTGTTCACTTTCACCTTTCGATTGTTAGATTTGTACTGGATGGGAGCGTCTCCCTTTGCTGAAGCGCCCAGCTGGATTTTTTGTTCCTTGGCCGAGGTTGTGATGGTTTTATTCTCAGCAATAATCTCACCCGCCTGGGGTTTGATGGTAAACGCAGCATTCAGTCTGCCCACATAGTCGCCAATTCCGAAAACGGTGACGGCAGCCTTGCCGGCGTTGATATTATTGGAATATTTGACCCGGAAATCCTGGTCCTTTTTCAGTCCGCTGATTTTCACCTGAGGGGTGAACGCCTCTCCGGTGTAGATATAGGAGGTCTTATCCAGCGTTGCCTTCATGGTGGCAATGGTGGCTCTTGGTGTTTTCTTGGAATAATCGCAGTTCAGCTCCAGGAAGGTCTGCAGGCCGGACCCACCGCCCAAGGTCAGATAAAAGTCATCATTCTTTCGACGAACCGCTTTCTTCGATCCGGCCCGGGTGAAATTCGCCAGCAGCTCTTTGACCGTAAGGTTTATGACCTGGCACTTGCTCTTGGACCTCTGGTAGAAGCAGCTGACTACGTTGGGATACGAGCTGTTGATGATTTGCAGATACCCCTCCGGACTGATTCCTGCCAGCACTACACAATGGGGGGCTGCGCACAGAGTGATCCCGTTCCACTCACGGCTGTCCACAAACATCAGGATGGGGCGCCCCTCGGACAGGCATTTCACCATCTCTTCCGCTGCCGCGTCAACATTCTTTCCCCAGTTGGTGTAGATTTTCGTGGATATTCCGCCGTATTCCAGAATTTTCTGCAGTCCATAATAGCCCAGCGTCTTGTCCTCGTTCAGCGTCACGTTCTCCCGGGCGGCAATCTCCTCCAGGCCGCCGGTCATCAGCCAGTCCACAGTCATCTCCGACACACCGTAGGCCTGACACACCGCTGCAACGGAACAGACAGAGCAGCCATGGGACGCCAGATACGTTCCATAGGGCTTGTCCTTCTGCTTCTGCTGACAAACCAGCTTGTACTTGCGGTTGGAGTAGCCCGGGTGTGCACTGTTTTTCACGGTGAGAACCGAAGGGTTCGCTCTCGTGTTCTTCTTCGTGTCCCGGGTCCAGGTGGTGGGCCGGAAACAGAACACCACAACCTGATCCAGCTTGGTTCCGTTGGCCTTGCGCAGCTCAATTTTGGCTCTGCCCGGAGCAATCCCCTTCAGTACGCCGGTGCTCTTGTTCACACTGACCACCTTGGAATTGCTGCTGACAAAGTACGCCCCCGCAGAGGGTTTGTTTTTCAGCTTCAGGCTCAGTTTTCCGTTCAGCTTGAGATACAGGTCTGTCTGCTGAATAAAATTTTTCCCCTCATCAGGGTCCGTCGTCGTCTTGGCCGCTGCGGTGCTGACCGACGCAGAGCTCTCGTCAGATGTATCCCGTTCCACCGATGTATCTGGCTCAGCCCCCTCTTCCGGAGCCTTGTTCTCAGCGCTCTCCTCCGCTTCCGCTTCTGGCTCTTCCGCCTGGTTTTCTACGGCGCTGCTGTCGCTGACACGCTCCACGCTGCTTTCCTCCGCTTCCGGAAGAACCTCTGCTTCCTCCTGGGCTGCAGAATACGTCTCTTCAGAGGTTTCCGCCTCCTCCATTGCACAGGCTCCGCCTATCAGGCTCAGACACATGGCAAACGCCATCAGCAGCGCAGCTGCCCGTTTGAATCGCTGTTTCACCGTAACACTCCTTTGCAGTTCCGTTGTCCCTATAAAGCTTTCTCACATTCCACTGTTGTTTCACACACAGCCAAGCAGATGCCGTCAGAAGCTCCTCAATCACAATTGAGGGAAATTATTACGATACTTATGTTACAGTTTAACTCTTTACAGCATTTTTGTCAAATTTATTTGTAAAATTGCATTCGTCTTACAACTTTTTTTCGAAAACTGAATGATACGAAATCTACACTTTTCCGTTTTTTCTCTCCCTTGCAACCGGACAATTATCATGTTATACTGTGAAACGATGCAAAATGATGAATGGCAATCTGCAATATGAGGTAAAAAATGGCAAGAAGAAGCAAAAAAGAAACGATAAAACGACCGGTTATCAACAGCAACGTCAAAGGACTCCGGGCAGAGGTGTTGGAACAGCCCATCACCGAGACACTGGAGATTAACTATATGCCCTACGCCATGAGCGTAATCATCAGCCGTGCTATCCCGGAGATCGACGGTCTCAAGCCCAGCCATCGGAAGCTGCTGTACACCATGTACCAGATGAAGCTGCTCAACGGGAACCGCACCAAATCCGCCAACGTGGTGGGTGCTACCATGAAGCTGAACCCCCACGGCGACGCAGCCATTTACGACACCATGGTCCGGCTGAGCCGGGGCTACGGCGCGCTGCTCCACCCGCTGGTGGACTCCAAGGGCAACTTCGGCAAAGTCTACTCCCGGGATATGGCCTGGGCCGCCTCCCGTTACACCGAGGTCCGGCTGGACAGCATCTGCCAGGAGTTTTTTAAGGATATCGACAAGGACACCGTGGACTTTGTGGACAACTACGACGGCTCCATGAAGGAACCCAC
>CAMNOL010000007.1 GCA_946546815.1 uncultured Oscillospiraceae bacterium | reverse complement strand
TGTTTTGCGGTTGCCCCGTAAGGGGCGAGCAAAACGGCTTTAAAAAAATTATTACTGGGGCGATTAATTCATTGCCCCAGTAATAAAAACGAAAGCGGGCCGTGCGCCGAACACGCACAGCCCGTTGTTGCTCTGTTGATAAGATGCTTAATCCGCCAGGAACTTCTCCAGACGGTCCAGACCCTCCTTGATGTTCTCCATGGAGGTGGCATAGGACCAGCGGAGGAAGTGGGGATCTCCGAAACCGGTGCAGGGGACAATACAGACCAGACCTTCCTTCAGGAACACATCGCCGAAGTCGTCGGCACTGGTGATGAGCTTTCCGTGGATGACTTTGCCCAAAAGGTCGGTGATGTTCATCATCACATAAAAGGCGCCCTGAGGCTTCAGGCAGCTGACGCCGGGGATGGTGTTCATGCGGTACACCATGTAATTCCGGCGCTCTTCAAATGCCTTGCGCATTTCTTCCACGCAGTCCTGAGGTCCGGACAGCGCCGCAGCGGCGGCAGCCTGCGCCGGGGCAGAGGGGTTGCCGGTGGAGTGGCTCAGGTAGTTGCCCACCACTTTGGCAATCTGCTTGTTGGCGGCAATATAACCGATTCTCCAGCCGGTCATGGCGTAGCTTTTTGACACGCCGTTGATCAAAATGGTGCGCTCTTTCACCTCTTCGCCCAGAGCGGCCATAGAGGTAAAGGTCAGTCCATCATACAGCAGGCTGTAGTAAATCTCATCGGAGATGATGTACAGGTCATGCTTCACGCACACGTCCGCCAGCTGCTGCAGCTCCTCTTTGGAATACAGCATACCGGTGGGGTTGGAGGGGTTGTTCAGCATGATGCACTTGGTCTTGTCGGTAATGGCCTCCTCCAGCTCTTCGGGAGTGAGCTTGAAGTTGTCGGTCTCCCGGGTCAGAACACTCACCGGAACACCTTCCACCATGCGGACGATCTCGTTATAAGTAACCCAGGCGGGCTCCACCACAATGACCTCGTCGCCGGGGTTGATGATGGCCTTCAGCGCCAGATACAGGCAGTGCTTGGCGCCGCTGGAGCAGATGATATTGGCCGGCTCATAGTCCAGACCCATATCTTCCTTCAGCCGCTTGCACACCGCCTTCTTCAGCTTGACGGTGCCGGTAGCGGGAGTGTATTTGGTGTCGTTGTTGACGATGGCATTGATGCCAGCGTATTTGATATGCTCAGGCGTAGCAAAATCAGGCTCACCGGCGGCAAAGCCGATGACATCTACTCCATCCGCCTTCATCTGCTTGTACAGGGTGTCCAGCTCCAGTGTTGTAGAGGCCTTCACCTGAGAGGCAATTACGGATAGTTCTTTCATACTCTGTTACAGTCCTTTCCTGATACAGCACACCAGAGCGGGCGCACCCGCTCTGCGCATAGTTGCAGTGTCGATATGACATATTATATGCTACAGCTTGCAAAATTGCAAGTCTTTTTTCCGGTGAAGCGGAAAGAAAATGAATGTTCCTTAAATGCAAAATTCATTTCTTCGGATTCCAGGGCCCAAATACAGCTGTTCACCCTTTCCGGACTGCCGTTCTTCACCTTCTTTTTTGAAATGATTAACAAAATTGATAATAATTCCAGAGCATGACAAACTGTTTTCTCTGATAAAGAAAAGCGGACCGTGCGCCAGCACAGCCCGCCTTCTGTTCTTAAGATTTTTCAATGTAAAAATGCAGGAATGTAAAAATGAAATTGCAAAAATCAGATGTGGGCGCGAATGAGCTCGCCCATTTTCCTGCAACCTACCAGCTTTTCCGGGTCACCGGCGATGTCAGCGGTGTGCCAGCCCTCACCCAGCACGGCGTCTACCGCGTTTTCAATGGCGTCGGCCTCAGCGGCCAGCTTAAAGGAATAGCGGAACATCATGGCGACGGACAGAATGGTGGCCATGGGGTTGGCCTTATCCTGACCGGCGATGTCGGGGGCGGAGCCGTGAATGGGCTCGTACAGGCCGGGGGCCTGGGCGCCCAGAGAGGCGGAGGGCAGCAGGCCGATGGATCCGGTGACCTGGGAGGCCTCGTCGGACAGGATGTCGCCGAACATATTCTCGGTGACCACCACATCGAACTGGCCCGGGTCACGGACGATCTGCATGGCGCAGTTGTCCACCAGCATATCCTCATAGGTCACATCCGGGTACTCCTTGGCCAGGCGGTGCATGACCTCCCGCCACAGCCGGGAAGTGGCCAGCACGTTGGCCTTGTCCACGCTGGTGACCTTTTTGCTGCGCAGCCGGGCCAGCTCAAAGGCCTGGCGGCCGATGCGCTCGATCTCCATCTCGGAGTAGGTCATCAGGTCAGTGGCCTCTTCTCCCCGGTCCTCGGTCTGGTAGCGGTCCCGCTTGCCGAAGTAAATGCCGCCGGTGAGCTCCCGGACCATCATGATATCAAAGCCCTTTTCTGCCGTTTCCCGTTTCAGCGGGCTTGCGTCCTCCATGCCCTTCCGCATGGTGGCCGGGCGGAGGTTGGTGAACAGCTCCAGATCCTTGCGGATGGCCAGCAGGGCGGTCTCCGGACGCTGCTCTGCGGGCTTGTCGCTGCCCCATTTGGGACCGCCCACCGCGCCCAGCAGCACGGCGTCGCAGGCCTTGCAGGTCTCGGCGGTGCCGTCAGGATAGCTTTTGCCCACCGCGTCGGTGGCGCAGCCGCCCATGAGCACGTCCACAAACCCAAAGCTGTGGCCATATTTCGCACCCACGGTCTCCATGACCTTTACGGCCTCGTTTACGATCTCCGGGCCGATGCCGTCGCCCCGGATGACTGCAATTTTATAGTCCATTTCAGTACACTTCCTTTGCTTCCGCGGAGATTTATTTTGCCAGGCCCCGGGCCTTCAGGGAGTTGATCAGTCCGCCGGACTGGATGATGTTCTCAATAAACGGGGGGAAGGGGGCGGCTTGGAACACCTGGCCGGTGGTCTCATCGGTGATCTTGCCGGTGGAGAACTCCACGCTCACCTTGTCGCCGGGCTTGATGCTGGCGGAAGCCTCAGGGCACTCCATAATGGGCAGGCCGATGTTGATGGCGTTGCGGTAGAAAATCCGGGCAAAGGACGCGGCGATGACGCACTTGGCGCCGCTGACTTTAATGGCCAGGGGGGCGTGCTCCCGGGAGGAGCCGCAGCCGAAGTTGGCGCCGCCCACGATGATGTCTCCCGGCTCCACAGTGCCGGCGTAGGAGGGGTCGATGTCCTCCATACAGTGGGAGGCCAGGGCCTTTTCGCTGGGATCGTTGAGATAACGGGCGGGAATGATGACATCCGTGTCCACATTGTCGCCATAAACGTAAATTTTAGACATAGTTTTTTCCTCCCGTCAAATTACAGGTCTTTGGGGTCGGCCAGCTCGCCCTTCACTGCGGAGGCGGCGGCCACGGCCGGGGAGGCCAGAATGACCTTGGACTCCACATGGCCCATACGGCCCACAAAGTTCCGGTTGGTGGTGGAGACGCAGACCTCGCCCTCGCACATACAGCCCATGTGGCCCCCCAGGCAGGGGCCGCAGGTGGGGGTGGAGATGGCGCAGCCGGCGTTCAGCAGGTCCATATAGGAGCCGTCCTCGATCATTTCCTTAATAATCTCCTGGGTGGCGGGCAGCACGATGCAGCGCACCCCGTGGGCCACCTTGCGGCCCTTCAGGATCTGGGCGGCGGCGTGCATATCGGAAATGCGGCCGTTGGTGCAGGAGCCGATGACCACCTGGTCGATTTTGATGCCCTTGACTTCCTGAACCTTCTTGGCGTTGCCGGGCAGGTAGGGCATGGCCACAGTGGAGTCCAGCTCGTCCAGGTTGATGACCACCTCCCGCTCGTACTCCGCGTCGGGGTCCGCCTCGTAAATGACCGGCTTCCGGTCTGTGCGGCCCTTCAGGTACGCCAGCGTCTGCTCATCCACCGGGAAAATGCCGTTCTTGGCGCCGGCTTCAATGGCCATATTGGCGATGGTAAAGCGGTCATCCATGGTCAGCTCTTTGATGGAGGGGCCGGTGAATTCCAGGGACTTGTACAGAGCGCCGTCCACCCCGATGAGGCCGATCAGGTGGAGCATCACGTCCTTGCCGGAGACAAAGGGCTTGAATTTGCCGGTGATGGTCACTTTGATGGCAGAGGGCACCTTGAACCAGTTCAGTCCGGTGGCCATGCCGGCGGCCATGTCGGTGGAGCCGACACCGGTGGAGAAGGCCCCCAGCGCGCCGTAGGTGCAGGTGTGGGAGTCCGCGCCGATGGTCAGGTCACCGGGCACCACCAGTCCCTTCTCCGGGATAAAGGCGTGCTCTACGCCCACCTCGCCCACGTCGTAGAAGTGGGTGATGTTGTGCTTCCGGGAAAAGTCACGGGCGGTTTTGCACAGCTGCGCCGCTTTGATGTCCTTACAGGGGGTGTAATGGTCCAGAATAATGGCGATTTTGTCCTTATCAAAGACCTGGGTGATGCCGTTGTCCTCCAGAACCTTGATGGCAACCGGGGTGGTCACATCGTTGCCGTGGACCAGGTCCAGCTTGGCCTCCACCAGCTGCCCGGCGGACACGGATGCAAGGCCCGCATGGGCTGCAAAAATCTTCTGGGTCATGGTCATGCCCATAACTGAATTCCTCCTTTGTGTTGTGACACGGTTAGTAATTTTTATTATGACAGCTCCCCCGGCCAAAGAATGTAAACTATGTTACAATTGCAGGAGATTTGCCTTGGTAGCCGTAAAAAAGGGGAGCCGGCGCTGTCTGTGCATTGCCGGCTCCGGTTTATAAAAAAGGAGTGATTGACCGGGACGCCAGTGATAATCACTGAGCGCACCGCATTTCAGCCGGAGAAGGAATCCTTACTCCTGGTTCAGCAGCTGGTAGATGGCATGGGCCACGCCGTCTTCGTCGTGGTGCAAAGTCACCCGATCTGCGGCGGCCATGCAGGCGGGGGAGGCGTTGGCCACGGCGATGCCCACTCCCACATAGTCCAGCATATCCGCGTCGTTGTCCGCGTCGCCGAAGGCGGCGGCGCAGTCCGGGGACAGGCCCAGATGCTCCGAGATAAACCGGACTCCGGCGTGCTTGCCCGCGTCCTTGTGGGCCAGCTCCACCAGCTGAGGGGCGGAGGAGGTGATATAGACCTCCGGAAGGGCGGGGGCGATCAGACGGACCACCTTTTCCTTCAGCGAATTGCCTGTAACCACCACATCCATGCTCTCCAGCTCATGGGCGTGGTCAAGCAGGAAGGAGCGGATGTCCTCCAGCAGCGTCCGGGTGGCCTTGACGTACTCCAGCCCCTCAGGCACAGCGCAGAACCGCTCAGGGTCGCGGACGTACTCCGCATCCCCGTAGGCCTCGCCGCAGATCATCCCCTCGTAGGTCAGGTGGTACTCGTCTCCGGTGAGGCGCAGCACCGTTTCCACCGTGTCGGGGGGCAGGGTGTAGCGGTGCAGGCAGGTGCGGGTGGGGATGTGCCACACCGCCGCGCCGTTGGAGGTGATGGCGTATTCGATGCCCGGCACCGCCAGCACGTCCTCCGGCAGGGAGGAGAAGGGGCGCCCGGAGGCGATGACCACATGGACCCCCTTGGAAATGGCGTACTCCAAGGCGGCCCGGTTGCCGGGGGAGAGCCTGGACTGAGCGTTCAGTGTGGTGCCGTCCAGGTCCAGAGCGATGAGTTTGATGTTCATAGGCACTCCAAATTCATGAGAAGGACTGATTCAATCTCTCGGATGGCTGGGCGAGGATATTTTTCGTCCAGATAGTGGCCAAATTCTGCAGGAATCCTGACGGATTTCAAGGAATTGGTCGAGCCGGAATCAGGCAAGCTGCCAGTGGCAGGTTGCCCCGGATCGATCAGATGCACACCTTGAACCGCTATATGGCGAATAATAGACCGTCCAGACGCCGTAGCTTGATTGAATCAGTGTTTCCCTTGTTTTTTGTTTCATTATCCACCGTTGAGAGCGGTCTGTCAAGAACGATGCCGAAAAAAGCCCGCCGCGGCACAGGGCAGCGGCGGGCGGAGGGGGTGGTGGATTACTGTTCGGCGGCGTAGAAGTTGATCAGGCAGCCAGCCAGCACAATGTCCCGCTCTTCCCGGGTCATGGCGGGCAGCGTCAGCGTCACCTGCTTTTCTCCGTCGGGCTGAATCAGGGTGGCGGTGAGGGCTTCGCCGTCGCCCTCCAGCAGTGCCTTGATGCCGGGGAGGTACACCTGGTCCCCGGGCTGGATGTTCCAGTCCGCCACGTCCTCGGCGATGAAGGGCAGCATCCCCCAGTTCACCACGTTGGAGCGATAGCGTTTGGTGGCGTACTCCGCGGCGATGTTGGCCACGCCGCCCAGCACCCGCTGGCAGGAGGCGGCCTGCTCCCGGGCGGAGCCGTCGCCGGGCTTCAGCGCCATAACGAAGGAGCCCAGACCCGTCTTTGCCGGGTCGTGTCCGGCCAGAGCGGCGGTGACCTCGTCATCCACAATGCCGCTGCGGCGCTTTTTCTCAACCGCCTGAATGGCCTTGGCACGGCCCACATAGGCCGGGTCCTTGCGGCTCAGAGCGAACTCAGACAGCTTCAGCGGGTTAGAACGGTAGGAAGAGGTTTCGCCGGAGGGGATCAGCTCGTCGGTGGTGGTCACCGGGTCATAAATGGCGGAGGCAGCGGTGAGCAGCAGGTCCTCGGGCATGGCGATCTGCTCGGGCCAGTCCGCGATGTTGGGGCCAAAGACCAGCTCGGTTTCCGGCTTGGGATGGCCCACGCCGAAGTACACCCGGTTCCTGTAGGCGGTGTCGTCGTAATCGTAGGGCTCATAAGCGGGGTCTGCGGGCACGTCGGGCAGCTCGGTGGCGGCGGTCAGCGCGCCGCCGTTCAGCACGGTGGCGGTGATGGAACGGGCGTCCATCAGCGCCACATAGCTCAGCTGACCATCTGCGGGCTTGGAGCCCTCCCGGTTGGGGAAGTTCCGGGTGGAGTGGCGAATGGAGAAGGCGCCGTTGGCTGGTACGTCTCCCGCGCCGAAGCAGGGGCCGCAGAAGCAGGAGCGGACGGAGGCGCCGGCAGCCAGCAGGTCGGAGATGGCGCCGTTCCGGGACAGGGCCAGGAAGGCGGGCATGGAGCCGGGGTAGCAGCTCAGCCACAGGGCCTGATCCCCCAGTCCCTTGCCCCGGAGCATTTCCGCCACCCGCATCAGGTTCTGGTAAGTGCCGCCGGAGCAGCCTGCAATCACCGCCTGATCCACATAGAACCTGCCGTCCCGGACCTTCTTGGTCAGGGATTCCGGCGGGGTTTTCAGCTTGAACTGGCGGATGGTGGCCTCATCGGTTTCGTGGAGAATGTCCATCATGTTGGCCTTGAAGTCCGCGATGGTGTAGGCGTTGGAGGGGTGGAAGGGCAGGGCGATCATGGGCTCTACCTTGCTCAGGTCCACGGTAATAACGTCGTCGTAGTAGGCGCCGTCGGCGGGGGCCAGCGCCTTGAACTCGTCCCCTCTGCCCAGCGCAGTCATGTACTGCTTCACCGTGTCGTCAGTGCTCCAAACGGAGGTCAGGCAGGAGGTCTCCGTGGTCATGACGTCGATGCCGCAGCGGTAATCCATGGCCAGAGAGGCCACGCCGGGGCCGAAGAACTCCATGACGGAGTTTTTCACGATGCCCTTGGTGAAGGTGGCGCCGATGAGGGCCAGCGCTACGTCCTGGGGACCCACGCCGGGACGGGGGGCGCCGGTGAGGTAAATGGCCACCACACGGGGATAGGCGATATCATAGGTCTTGTTCAGCAGCTGCTTCACCAGCTCCGGTCCGCCCTCGCCCATGGCCATGGTGCCGAAGGCGCCGTAACGGGTGTGGGAGTCGGAGCCCAGCAGCATCTTGCCCCCTCCGGCGTAGCGTTCCCGCATATAGGAGTGGATGACGGACTGGTGGGCGGGGACAAATTCGCCGCCGTACTTTTTTGCGGCGGACAGGCCGAACACATGGTCGTCCTCGTTGATGGTGCCGCCCACAGCACACAGGGAGTTGTGGCAGTTGGTCAGCACATAGGGAAGGGGGAATTCCTTCAGGCCGGAGGCTCGGGCGGTTTGAATAATGCCCACATAGGTGATGTCATGGGAAGCCATGGCGTCAAAGCGGATTTTCAGGTTTGTCATATCCCCGCTGGTGTTGTGGCTGGCCAGAATGTTGTAGGACATGGTGCCCTTTTTGGCCTGCTCAGCAGCGGGAAGACCGGCGGCAGCCCCCTCGGACAGGGGAATAAACCGCCCGCCGGAGTAATATGCGCCGGAATGGAGTATTTGCAGCATAACAGAGTACCTCCAGTGAAAAAATGTACTTCGCTCCTTATTATAGCATAAACTCCGACGCTCTTGCAACCGCTTTAACGAAATGAATCGACAGGCTTCGGTAAAAAATGCAGGAAAAGTCCGGTTCTCCTGCAAAGGGGAGTCTTTGCTTTTCCACCCGACTGTGCTATACTTAGCCTGTATCGGCGGGGGCGGAGGAACTCTCTGCGCCGCCGAATGACTGAGGAAAGAAGAAAAGAGAATGAAAGAAAAAACAAAAGCAGTGCTGTTTATCATCTGCTCCGGGTTCTGTTTCAGCTGGATGAATGCCTTTGTGCGCCTGTCCGGGGACCTGCCCAGCGTGGAGAAGAGCTTTTTCCGGAACCTCGTGGCGCTGGTGGTTGCAGCGGTGATGCTGTGGCGCAGCGGGGAGGGGCTCCATTTGAAGCGGGAGAACATCCCCTTTTTCCTGCAGCGCTCCTTCTGGGGCACCGTTGGGATTCTGTGCAATTTTTACGCGGTGGACCACCTGCTGCTGTCCAACGCCTCCATGCTCAATAAGATGTCCCCCTTTTTCGTGCTGATTTTTTCCTTCCTGATTTTGAAGGAAAAGCTGACGCCGGTGCAGGTGGGGGTGGTACTGGTGGCCTTTGGGGGCAGTCTGTTCATCATCAAGCCCACCTTTGCCAATCTGCAGCTTGGCCCCTCCCTCATCGGGCTGCTGGGCGGCGTCAGCGCAGGTCTTGCCTATACGTTTGTGCGGGTGCTGGGGCTGAAGGGGGAGAAGGGCACGGTGATCGTGCTGTTTTTCTCCGCCTTTTCCTGTCTGTTTGTGCTGCCGTGGGTGGTGACCCACTTCGTGCCCATGACGCTGAAGCAGACGCTGACGCTGCTGGCGGCGGGCCTCGCCGCCACCGGGGGACAGTTTTCCATCACCGCAGCCTACACCCACGCCCCCGCCCGGGAGGTGTCGGTGTTTGACTACTCCCAGATCATCTTCTCCGCCCTCATCGGCTACGCCGTGTTCGGGGACCTGCCCGACCGCTGGAGCTTTCTGGGGTATGTGCTCATCATCGGCGCGGCGATCGGGATTTTCCTGTACAACAACCGCCCCGGCGCAGAGGGGGGACACAAGACGGAGCCGGCGGGGAAAGCCGCCTGACTTGGAACTGAGGAATCGGTATGAAGGACTATTTTACACTGAACATCAGCAGCACCCAGCTGAACAATATGAACATTCTGGCGCTGGCCCATATGGGGGACGGGGTGTACGAGGTGCTGTGCCGGGGCTGGCTGTGCAGCCATGAGCTGGAGACCATCGGCAACCTCCACCGGGCCACGGTGAACATGGTGAAGGCCCCTGCCCAGGCGGCGGCGATGAAGCGGCTGGTACCCTTTCTGACGGAGCGGGAGGCGGCAGTGTTCCGCCGGGGCCGCAACGCCAATGTGCACCAGATTCCCAAAAACGCCACCCGGGGAGAGTACGCCCACGCCACCGCCCTGGAGGCGCTGTTCGGCTGGCTGTATCTCCAGGGGGAAAAAGACCGCATCAACCAGCTGTTCGCCGTCATTATGGGCGAAACAGAGGACAATCAGCAACAGGAGGGAACGGACGATGCCACTTGACGCCGCCACCCTCACCGGTGTCGTCGCAGAGCTGCGCCCGGTGGTGGAAAATGCCAAAATCGACAAGATTTTTCAGCCCGCAAAGGATGAGCTGATGTTTCTGCTGCGGACCCAGAAGGGAAACTGCAAGCTGCTGGTCACTGCCAACCCTGCCCATCCCCGCATCCAGCTGACGGAGAGCCGCCGGGAGAATCCGGCGACGCCGCCCATGTTCTGTATGCTGCTGCGCAAGTATCTGTCGGGCAGCCGGATCCTGTCCATCACCCAGCCCCCAATGGAGCGGCTGGTGGATCTGGAGCTGGAGACGCTGAACGAGCTGGGGGACCGGGTGACCATGCACCTGATTCTGGAGGCCATGGGCCGCCGCTCCAACCTGATTCTCACCACCCAGGACGGCCACATTGTGGACTGCATCCACCGGGTGGACACGGAGATGAGCGAGCTGCGCCCGGTGCTGCCGGGCATGCTCTATCGGCTGCCGCCGGTGCGGGAGGACAAGCTCAATCCGCTGGAGCTGAGCTTTGACCGCATCGCCGGGCTGTTCTACGAGGCCCCTCAGGAGCGGAAGCTGACGGACTGGCTGATGGATCACTTTTCCGGACTGTCCCCGCTGCTGTGCCGGGAGCTGGTGTGTCAGGCCACAGACGGTGTGGATACCCGGATTTCCGAATTGAATCCCTGCGCAAATGACACATTTTTGCAGAGTTTCTGGGGATTTCTGGAAAATGTCCGGGCGGGAAAGCTGATTCCCTGCGCGCTGTACCAGCAGGGAAAGCCCAAAGATTTTTCCTGCCTGTACCTTTATCAGTACGGCCTGTCCATGGAGTGCCGCACCTACCCCAGCTTTTCTCTGCTGCTGGACGAGTTCTACTCCGCCCGGGAGCAGGCGGAGCGGGTGCGCGCCAAGGGGCAGCAGCTGCTGAAAACCCTGACCAATGCCCGCAACCGAACCGCGCGAAAAATTGCCCAGCAGGAAAAGGAGCTGGCCGCCGCTGCCAACCGGGAGCAGTACCGGGTGTACGGCGACCTCATCACCTCCAACCTGTACCAGATGGGCAAGGGGGAGAAGGCGCTGACCTGCGAGAACTACTACGACCCGGAGTACAAACCCATCACCATTCCCCTGGACCCGCTGCTGACGCCCCAGCAGAACGCGGCGAAGTACTACAAAAAGTACACCAAAGCGAAAACTGCTGACAGAATCCTCACCGAACAGCTGGAAAAGGGGCGCAAAGAGCTGGATTATCTGGAGAGCGTGCTGGAGGCGGTGAACCGGGCGGAGGGAGAAAAGGATTTGGCCGAGATCCGCCAGGAGCTGGAGGACACCGGCTATGTGCGCCGGAAAAAGGTGGGCAACGGCAAAAAAGCCCCCAAGCGGGTGCGGGGCGGCCCCATGGAGTTCCGAAGCTCCTCAGGAATGCGGATTTCCGTGGGACGCAACAACACCCAGAACGACCAGCTCACCTGCAAGCTGGCGGATCGGCGGGACCTGTGGTTCCACACCCAGAAGATCCACGGCGCCCACGTCATCCTCTGGTGTGAGGGTCAGCAGCCGGATCTGCAGTCCGTCACCGAGGCGGCGATCCTGGCGGCCACCTATTCCCAGGCCAGCGAGGGAGGCCATGTGCCGGTGGACTACACCAGCGTGAAATATGTGAAAAAACCCGGCGGCGCCCGGCCCGGCATGGTGATCTACACCACCTACCAGACCGCCTATGTGGATCCGGACAAAAAGCTGGCGGAGCAGCTCCGGGTCCGATAAAACCGGGGGAGTGGATGGAGTAACATGATGAAAGAGTTGATCGACAGACTGGCACAGCAGCAGAACCTCCCGGACGGGGAGCTGCTGGCGCTGATCCGGAATACAGACAGCGAAACGGAGCGGTATCTGGCGCAGACAGCTGACCGGGTCCGCCGGCGCTGGTACGGCACAGATGTTTACGTCCGGGGATTGATCGAGTTCACCAATATCTGCAAAAACGACTGCTATTACTGCGGCATTCGCCGGAGCAACACCCATGCCGACCGCTACCGACTGACGGAGGAGGAGATTCTCCGCTGCTGCCGCGCCGGCTGGGAGCTGGGGTATCGGACCTTTGTGCTCCAGGGGGGCGAAGATCCCTGGTACACCGACGAAAAGATCTGCAATCTGGTGAAGAGGATCAAGGGAGAGTACCCGGAGTGCGCCGTCACCCTGTCCATTGGGGAGAAGAGCCGGGAGAGTTACGCCGCCTACCGGGAGGCGGGGGCGGACCGGTACCTGCTGCGCCATGAGACCGCCAATGAGAACCACTACCGGCAGCTGCACCCGGAGCCTTTGTCCTGCGCAAACCGGAAGCGCTGCCTCCGGGATCTGAAGGAGCTGGGCTACCAGGTGGGCGCGGGCTTTATGGTGGGCGCGCCGTACCAGAAGCCGGAGTACATTCTGGAGGACCTGCGGTTTTTGCAGGAGCTTCAGCCGGATATGATCGGAATCGGCCCCTACATCACCCACGCGGACACGCCCTTCCGGGATATGCCCAGCGGGGGGCTCCATGAGACCCTGCGGCTGCTGTCCATTCTGCGGCTGCTGTTTCCGGGTGCGCTGATCCCCGCCACCACAGCGCTGGGAACCATCCATCCCCAGGGACGGGAGCTGGGCATGAAGGCCGGCGCCAACGTGGTCATGCCAAACCTGTCCCCGGCGGCGGTGCGGAAAAAATACGAGCTGTATGAGAACAAAATCTGCACCGGAGAAGAGGCGGCGGAATGCCGGTTCTGTCTGGAACGGCGTATGGAGAGCGTAGGCTACCGGGTGGTAGTGAGCCGGGGCGACGTGAAAAAGCAGCCCGTGTGAGGCCGGACTGCTGTGCCTTTTGCAGCTGCGAAAAAAACTGTCACCCAGAAAAGTGGATGAAAAACAAAAAAGAACGGAACTGACGCTCAGCCAGCTCCGTTCTTTTCCTTATGCGGGTAACGGGACTCGAACCCGTATGTCCAATTGAACACAAGCACCTCAAGCTTGCTTGTCTACCAATTCCAACATACCCGCAATTTAGCCTTATTATTATAGCAAAGGGAAAACTTGTTGTCAACAGAAAATAAGGAAAAACGCTGACGAAAATTTGAAAAACTTGTCCAACTCTTTTGCGGTTTTTTGCTGACTTTTTATGGAATTTGGTCTATAATAACCACAGGGAATCCGGACAGGCTGCTGTCCGGGACAGATTTCTTTTATGATTTCAGTTAAGAAGGGATTGATTACAATGATCAACATGAGAAAAGTGGCAATTGTGGGCTGCGGCTTCGTTGGGTCCTCCTCTGCCTTTGCCCTGATGCAGAGCGGGCTGTTCTCTGAAATGGTGCTCATCGACGCGGACAAGAACCGTGCCGAGGGCGAGGCAATGGACATCAGCCACGGCCTGCCCTATGCCAGCCCCATGAAGATTTACGCCGCCGGCTATGAGGCGGTCTCCGATGCGGCCGTCGTCGTTGTCACCGCCGGCGCCGCCCAGAAGCCCGGCGAGACCCGCCTGGACCTGGTCCACAAGAACGTGGGCATCATGCGCAGCATCATTCCTCAGATCACCGCTTCCGGCTTTGAGGGCATCCTGCTGATCGTGGCCAACCCTGTTGATATTCTGACCGCCGCCGCCGTCAAGCTGTCTGGCTATCCCGAGAACCGGGTCATCGGTTCCGGCACCGTTCTGGACACCGCCCGCCTGAAGTATCTGCTGGGCCAGCACCTGAGCGTGGACAACCGCAGCGTCAACGCCTTCATCATCGGCGAGCACGGCGACAGCGAGCTGGCGGCCTGGAGCTGCGTGGATGTGGGCGGACTGTCTCTGCCTGAGTTCTGCGAGCTGCGGGGCCACCACAACGACCACGTTGCCGCCGCTCACAAGATCTATGAGGAAGTGAAGAACAGCGCTTACACCATCATCGAGAAGAAGCGCGCCACCTACTACGGCGTGGCCATGGCGGTCAAGCGCATCTGCGAGTGCATTGTCCGCAATGAACATTCCATCCTGCCCGTCTCCACCATGATTCACGGGGATTACGGCATCGAGGGCGTTGCCCTGAGCCTGCCCACCGTGGTGGGTCAGGACGGCATGGAGCTGCGTGTGCCCATCCATCTGAGCGAGGAAGAGGCGGAGCAGCTGCGGGCTTCCGCCAAGGTCCTGAAGGAGACGCTGGACACCGAGTTTCCCGAATAAGTAGAATCGGAGAGACTTATTAACATTTTCTGAAAAAACGGGCTGACAGACAGTTTCTCCCTGTTTGTCAGCCCTGTTTTATGCTATAATACACGCTGCAGAAGCGGACTTGCCGCTTCAGAGCAAAAATCTCATCTGAGGTGGTTTTTCCATGCGGACCAACGTCCTTTTGAATACATACGCATTTCACGAACCGTGGGCGCAGTCGGCGCTGACCGGGATTCTGCATCCCACCATGCGGGTGACAGTGGTGGCGTTTTCGTTCAATGCCGGCATGGACGAGATGCAGGCTGCCTCGGAGGGGCACCGCCGGGACCTGCTGCCTGCCTTTGCCGCCTACGGAATCCCCCAGGCCCAGATCGAGCTGGTCAACTGGTTTCTGGACACCCCGGAAACCGCCCGGAAAAAAATCCGGAACAGCGATGTGCTGTTTTTCACCGGCGGGTGGCCGGACCATATGATGTACCGCCTTCACCGGTGGGGACTGGTGGAGCTGATCGAGTCCTTCAACGGCATTGTCATGGGCTGCAGCGCCGGCGCCATGGTGCAGGTGCAGGATTACCACATCACTCCGGACGCAGACTATTCCGATTTCGGATACTACCACGGCATGAAGATGCTGGACCGGTTTGACATTGAGGTCCACTACAAGGAGACAGAGCTGCAGCACCGGAGCATCCACCGGGTCCTCCGGGAGAAGAAGAGGCCGGTGATCGCGGTGTACAACGACGGCGGCGTCATCGTCCGGGGGGACCAGATCTCCACCATGGGACGGGTGCGGCTGTTTCTGCTGCCGGAGGGTGAGCATGCTCACCTTGTCTGAGTACTGCAAGGCCCGCTTCGGGGAAAAGCTCTACAAGCTGAGCCTGAACGGGGGCATGACCTGTCCCAACCGGGACGGGACCCTGGACACCCGGGGCTGTATCTTCTGCTCCGCAGGGGGCAGCGGGGACTTTGCGCCCTCTGCCATGCTGCCCCTGGAGGAGCAGATCCGGCAGGCTAAGAAACGGGTGGCCGGAAAAGCCAGAAGCAGCCGGTTTATCGCCTATTTTCAGGCGTACACCAACACCTATGCACCTGTGGAGTACTTGAGCGGGCTGTTCTGGCCGGTGATCCGCCGGGAAGATGTGGCGGCGCTGTCCATCGCCACAAGGCCGGACTGCCTGGGAGAGGAAGTGCTGGCGCTGCTGGAGGAGCTGAACCGGTATAAGCCCGTCTGGGTGGAGCTGGGGCTCCAGACCATCCACCCGGAAACGGCGGCGTACATCCGCCGGGGCTACCCGCTGGAGGTGTACGACCGGGCGGTGGAGCGTCTGAACCCCATGGGCATCCACACGGTGACCCACGTCATTCTGGGGCTGCCCGGGGAGAGCCGGTCTGAGATGCTGGACACGGTGCGCCATGTGGTGCAGGTGCACAGCGGCGGCATCAAGCTGCAGCTGCTCCATGTGCTGGAGGGAACGGACCTGGCGGAGGACTACCGGGCGGGGAAGTTCCCCACGCTGGAGCTGGAGGAGTATGTGGAGCTGGTTCGGGACTGCGTGTCGCTGCTGCCGGAGGATATGGTGGTGCATCGGCTCACCGGGGACGGTCCCAAACGGATCCTCATCGCTCCTCTGTGGAGCGGAGACAAAAAAAGGGTGCTGAACGCGCTGAACCGGGCGCTGCATCAGCACAAAGGAGAGAACAAAGAATGATTAAAATCTGGGCCCACCGGGGGGCGTCGGCCTACGCGCCGGAGAACACCCTTCCCGCCTTTGAAAAGGCCATTGAGCTGGGGGCGGACGGCATTGAGCTGGATGTCCGTCTGTCCCGGGACGGCGAGGTGATGGTAGCCCATGACGACACCATTGATCGCTGCTCCAACGGCACCGGAAAGGTGAGAAAAATGACCTGTGAGCAGCTGAGAAGCTACGACTACTCCTACACGTTCCCGGAGTTTCACGGCGTCACCATGCCCACCCTGCGGGAGGCGTTCCAGCTGATCGCACCCACGAACCTGACGGTGAATGTGGAGCTGAAAACCGGCATCTTTTCCGACACCGGGCTGGAGCGCAAGTGCGTGGCGCTGGCGGAGGAATTCGGCATGACGAACCGGATTCTGTACTCCTCCTTCCACTTTTCCCGGCTGAAAAAGCTCCACCTCATCGACCGGGAGATTCCCGCTGCGCTGCTGTACGAGGGCTGGAAATCCCTGGTGATCCGGCATCTGGATCACCGTTCCTGGATGGCGCTGCATCCGGAGTTTGAAGATATGTACCGGAAAAACGCGGTGGACAAGATCCACCGGGCGGGACAGCGGGTCCATGTGTGGACGGTGAACGAGCCGGAGGACGTTCGGCGGCTGGCCGCGCTGGGGGTGGACGCCATCATCACCAACAAGCCGGATATGGTGCGGCAGGTACTGAGGGAACAGAAAGGGTGAGGCCCGTTGCTACTGACTCCTTGACGCCGGTTCCCAGGGCTGACCATCACTCTTGGCCTGCCCGCAAGCTGGCCGCGGCGTTCTCCAACAGAAGGTAATGGTGTCTGTTACAAAATGACCCAGAGCAGCTCCACGGTCTTTGCTGCTGAATCCTATAAAAACATAAAAAACCCGCAGGATGCAGCCTGCGGGTTATTGCATCGGAGCAGCTATGGCATTCCGCTTCAATGCAGATTCAGAAGCGAGGAGAACTTCTGATGGAGGAGGACGCTGGCAGAGACAGATTGTCAAACAGGTAATAAAAAAGGAGAAAGGAGTTTGCCTCTGCTAACTGTTTGCAGTATAGCGGATTTCTCTTCGGTTGTCAAGAGCTAACTTGAAAAAAGAAACCATTATTTTTGCGCTGAAGGCGACCAGACACCGTTCGGTTGACAATTCTTCTCCGGCGGGGTACAATGCTGGAGATTCCCATTTGAAGGAGAGCCTATATGAACGAAAAAGAAGTAGCGGAGCTGCGGCGGCACCTGCATCCGGACCGCCACACCATCGTGACCATTCACGGCTGCTATGTCAACGAGCAGAAGAAGATCATTTCCACCTTTGAGCAGTCCATGGGGATGCTCAACGACGAGGAGCGGGAGCAGTACCTGGGTCTGCTGAAAAAGTCCCTGTCCGGCGGCCTGGGCCGGAATCTGGTGGACATTTCCTTCACCACCATGCAGGTGGCGGAGGGGGAGGAACACGCGTTTCTCATGAAGCTGCGGGACACCAGGCTCCAGGATCGGGAGGCGCTGGAGGAGTTCTACCAGAGGGTCATTGAAACCCTGGAGGGGGAGGAGAATTACCTGATCCTCGTCGCCCACAGCAATTATGACGTGCCCTTCCGCTCCAAAACCGACGTGTTTGACCGGGACAGCGACCGCTCCGAGGAGGTGTTCTCCCACCTGCTGTGCAGCATCTGTCCGGTGAAAAAGAGCAAGTCCGGCCTGAGCTACGACCGGGATCAGAACGCCTTCCATATGGAGTACGGGGACCTGCTGGTCTCCCCCCCGGTGATGGGCTTCCTGTTTCCCGCCTTTGACGACCGGAGGGCCAACCTGTACAACGCGCTGTTTTACACCAAGGACATCAAGGACGCCCATGAGGCGTTCATCGACCGGATCTTCCACACCCAGCCCCCCATGCCCGCCGCCGAGCAGAAGGCCGGCTTTGAGGCGGTGCTGTCCAATGCGCTGGAGGAGGAGTGCAGCATGGAGGTGGTCCAGTCCGTCCACGACCAGCTGCGGTCCATGATCGTCGCCCATAAAGAGAGCAAGGTGTCGGAGCCGCTGACCATCACCCGGGCCGATGTGGGAGAGGTGCTGGAGAGCTGCGGCGTGTCTGAGGAGCGCATGGCGGCCTTCAACGTCAAATTTGACAGCGAATTCGGCACCGACCACCCGGTGAGCCCGAAAAACCTCATTGACAGCAAAAAGTTTGAGGTGAAAACCCCCAGCGTGTCCATCAAGGTGGACCCGGAGTACCTGGACCAGGTGAAAACCCGGGTCATCGACGGCATCCGGTACATCACCATCCGGGTGGATGAGAGCGTGGAGGTCAACGGCGTGCCGGTGGAGATCAAAGACCAGGATCTCGTCGGTGCAGAAGTATAAAACCATTGAATGACAAAAAACCACCGATCGTCTGACCGGTGGTTTTGCTTATCCTTTTTTTATCCGTTGATCCAGACCTTGCCGATGTCGGTGCGGAAGTGCATATCCTTCCAGTGGATGGGCTTTGCCCCGCGATAGGCGTTGTCCACCGCCTCAGCCAGGGTTGCACCCCGGGCGGTGACGCCCAGCACACGGCCGCCGTTGGTCAGATACTCGCCGTCAGCGCCGAATTTGGTGCCGGCATGGAACACAAAGGCGTCCTTCACCTGATCCAGGCCGGAGATGACGTTGCCCTTCTCATAGCTCAGCGGGTAGCCGCCGGAGGCCAGCACCAGGCAGCAGGCGGCGCCGTCCTTCCATTGGATGTCCAGCTGGTCCAGGGTGCCGTCCACGCAGGCGTTGAAGATGTCGAAGAGGTCCGTGTCCAGCTGGTAGAGCAGAGCCTGGGTCTCCGGGTCGCCGAAGCGGGCGTTGTACTCCACCACTTTGGGGCCCTTGGGGGTCAGCATCAGACCGAAGTAGATCACGCCCTTAAAGGGGCGGCCCTCCGCCTTCAGCGCCGCCATAGTGGGCAGGAAGATCTGCTCCATGCAGGTCTTTGCGATCTCCGGGGTGTAGTTGGGGGAGGGAGTAAAGGCGCCCATACCGCCGGTGTTGGGGCCTTGGTTGCCGTCGTAGGCCCGCTTGTGGTCCTGAGAGGACAGCATGGGCACCACGTGCTCGCCGTCGGCAAAGGCCAGCACCGTCACCTCGGGGCCGGTCATGCACTCCTCAATGACCACGGTGGAGCCGGAGGCGCCGAACTTGCCGCCCTCCATCATCTCCTTCACCGCCTGTTTGGCCTCTTCCACGGTGGCGGCCACGGTGACGCCCTTGCCCAGCGCCAGGCCGTCGGCCTTGACCACGATGGGAGCGCCCTGCTGGTCAATGTAGGCCAGTGCGGACTCCTGATCGGTGAAGGTCTGATAGGCGGCGGTGGGGATGTGGTACTTCTTCATCAGCTCCTTGGAAAACGCCTTGGACGCCTCGATGATGGCGGCGTTCTTCCGGGGACCGAAGGCCCGGATGCCCTCCGCCTCCAGCGCGTCCACCATGCCCAGCGCCAGCGGGTCGTCCGGGGCCACCATGACAAAGTCCATGGAGTTGTCCTTGGCCCACTGGACCATAGCGTCCACATCCGTTGCGCCAATGGGCACGCAGGTGGCCACAGAGGAGATGCCGGCGTTGCCCGGCGCACAGTACAGCTCCGTCACCTTGGGGGACTGAGCCAGCTTCCAGCAGATGGCGTGCTCCCGGCCGCCTCCGCCCACGACTAATACTTTCATGGTAAAACTCCTTTTGCGGGATTCATGCGCCTGGGCGGCGCAAAGGGTTCAGATCAGCTGCAGAAACTAACTTCCGCAGAAAAAACGTAAAATTCAATAACCGAAGGTGCCCAGCAGGGACTCGTCGTTGTCGATCCAGTCCTGTACCTGAATCACCCGGTACTCGTCCTCATTGTCCCGGACGATGACCCGTTCAATGCCGGCGTTGATGATCATTCGCTTGCACATGGAGCAGCTGTTGGAGTTGCGGATGTACGCTCCGGTGGAGACCTCCCGGCCGGACAGGTACATGGTGGCCCCGATCATCTTGTTGCGCTCGGCGCTGATGATGGCGTTTGCCTCGGCGTGAACGCTGCGGCACAGCTCGTAACGCTCTCCCCGGGGGATTTTCATCTGCTGACGGATGCAGTAATGGAGATCCGTGCAGTTTTTCCTGCCCCGGGGCGCGCCCACATAGCCGGTGGAAATGACCTCATCGTTCTTGACGATCACCGCGCCGTAGCGGCGGCGCAGACAGGTGCCCCGCTGGGAGACCACGTCCGCCAGGTCCAGATAATAGTTGATTTTGTCGCGTCTTGCCATGAAACACACCTCCGGTTGCAGGATACGCAGTTTTTTCAGATTTGCCGGTTACAGAAGGGGAGGGGCTGCGTGGGACTGCTGCTCCATCCACAGCCACAGAAAGGCCGTATCCCGGGCAATCCAGCGCTTGTGCCGGAAGGCTTCGTTGGCTGCGGCGATGCGATCCGGGGTTTCCCAGTGCAGATGAAGGCCTTGCTGGATCTCGCTTTCCGTTTTGGCGGTGGCCACGGTGTGATCCTTCACCTCGCACCGGTAAAACAGGGAGTGGCAGACGTACTTGACGCCCTTGTGAAACAGGTCCTCCCGCAGCTCCAGAATCTCGCCCAGTTCGTGAATGGACTCCGGAATCACCAGCAGTCCGGTCTCCTCCCGGACCTCCCGGCACAGCGCGGCGTGGAAGCCCTCCTCCGGGTCCACGGTTCCGCCGGGAAACTTGAACTCCCCCCGGCGGCTGCGTTCCATGGCCAGTCTGCCGTCCCGGTAAATCACTGCCCGCACGTTCCAGCGCTCGTGCACGGGCATTTCGTTGGTATAATTGCCCTCGTCAAGGGTCAGCAGACGTTTCATCTACACCCCTCCTTTTGCTGAAAAGGGACAGGAGCTTGACTCCTGCCCCGTAAACTCAGTGATGGAACAGACGGATTCCGGTGAAGCACATGGTAATGCCATGGCTGTTGCAGGCTTCAATGACGTTGTCGTCCCGGATGGAGCCGCCGGGCTCGGCGATATACTTCACGCCGGACTTGAAGGCCCGCTCCACATTGTCGCCAAAGGGGAAGAAGGCGTCAGAGCCGCAGGCCACGTCCTGCATCTTGGCCACCCATTCCTTCTTTTCCGCTTCCGTCAGAGGCTCCGGCTTCACCTTAAAGGTCTGCTGCCACACGCCCTCTGCCAGCACATCCTCGTACTCGTTGGAGGTGTACACGTCGATGGCGTTGTCCCGGTTGGGACGGCGGATGTTGTCCACGAACTGCAGGCCCAGCACCTTGGGATGCTGACGCATCCACCAGTTGTTGGCCTTGTCGCCCGCCAGACGGGTGCAGTGGATGCGGCTCTGCTGGCCGGCCCCCACGCCGATGGTCTGACCGTCCTTCACGTAGCAGACGGAGTTGGACTGGGTGTACTTCAGCGTGATGAGGGCGACAATCAGGTCGATCTTGGCGCTCTCGGGCAGGTCCCTGGACTCGGTGACGATGTTGCCCAGCATCTCCTCGTCGATTTTCAGGAAGTTGTGGCCCTGCTCAAAGACCACGCCGAAGATCTCCCGGCGCTCCTGCGCCTTGGGGACGTAGTCCGGGTCGATCTGGATGACGTTGTAGTTGCCCTTCTTCTTGCTCTTCAGGATCTCCAGCGCCTCGTCGGTGTAGCCCGGGGCGATGATGCCGTCGGAGACCTCATTCTTCAGATACGCAGCGGTAGCGGCGTCGCACACATCGCTCAGAGCGGCCCAGTCACCGTAGGAGCAAAGCCGGTCCGCACCACGGGCGCGGATGTAGGCGGCGGCGATGGGAGTGACCTCCGCGTCAGGCTCCACAAAGTAGATCCTGCGGTCAATGTCGGTGAGGGGACGGCCCACAGCGGCGCCGGCGGGGGAGACGTGCTTGAAAGAGGCGGCGGAGGGCATTCCGGTGGCCGCCTTCAGCTCCTTGACCAGCTGCCAGGAGTTGAACGCATCCATGAAGTTGATATAGCCGGGCTTGCCGTTGAGTACGGTGACGGGCAGCTCGCCCTCGCCCATGTAGATCTTGGCGGGCTTCTGGTTGGGGTTGCAGCCGTATTTCAGTTCCAGTTCTTTCATTTTGAACCTCCGGTGTTACTCGTTGACGTTTTTGATGACATCCTCGGTTTTGCCGCTCTCCAGGTCGATGTAGCGCACAAACAGGGAGACCTTGTTGTCGCTGTTCAGGTTTTCCCACAGCAGGTCGGCAAATTCGGCGGCGGTGGCGCACTCCACCCGCATCAGCTCCGGCTCGCCCTCAAAGGAGGGCAGCGGGTTGCCGTCGCCCATATAGGTGTGCAGGAAGTGGCCGAAACCGGGCTTTGCATTGTACTCATAGAAGTACTTGCAGCTGTAATCCGGGTCCCCCTCGAAGCTCTTGAGGATGGACAGGTTGTAGTCGCCGTTGGGCTTCACCACGCCGGAAATCCTGGGGGTGAAGTTGGGCGCGTCCGGCTCAAAGGTTCGGGTGAGCAGGGAATGGCGGTAGCAGTGGCCGGCCTTGAAGCCTTCCCAGATGGTGTCCGTCTGGTCGCCGTTGGTGACGATGGTCTTGCCCTCAAAATAGCGGACCGGATGATAGATAATCAGGCTGGGGTCCACCATCTTGGACGGGTCAAAGGCTTCGGTGCGGATGCCGTCCTCGGTGGGGGTGAAAACGCGGTTGCGGCTGTTGACGCTGCGGCCCATGATAAAATAGGCGATGACTGCCTGCCGATTGTCAGCGCTGCGGCCCAGGATAATCCCCCGGCCGGGGTACGCATTGGTGCGCAGAGCCTGGGCAATGTCGATGATCTTCATAGTGCTCTCTCCGTTTCATCTCCACAGGAGCATGGTGTGCGCCTGTAAATCGTTGTAAAAATCAGGGTTATTCCGGTAAAATACGGACGATTCTTCCTTCTACCTTCAGCCGGTCCTGGCAGAACAGACTGACTGCCCTGGGCAGCAGCTGCCACTCTGCCTCTTCCATGATGCGCCGCTGGAGCAGCTTGGGGGTGTCGTCCTCCCGGACCTCCACCGCCTTCTGCAGGATCACCGGGCCGCCGTCGCACTCCTCAGAGACAAAGTGCACCGTGGCGCCGGAGACCTTCACGCCGTAGGCCAGAGCCTTTTCGTGGACGTGGAGACCGTAGAAGCCCTCTCCGCAGAAGGAGGGGATCAGCGCCGGGTGGACGTTGATGATGGCGTTGCGGTAGGCATGGACCAGCTCCTCGGTGAGGACATACATGAATCCGGCCAGTACGATCAGGTCAATGTCCAGCTCCCTGAGCTGCTTCAGCAGGGCCAGGGTCATCTCCCGGTTGGAGTCGTAGTCCTTCCGGTTCACCACGTAACCGGGGATGCCCGCCTTTCCGGCCCGCTCCAGAGCGTAGGCGCCAGGGGAGGAGGAGATCACTGCGGCGATGGTGCCGTTTTGAATCTCCCCTCTGGCCTGAGCGTCGATCAGCGCCTGGAGATTGGTGCCCCCGCCGGACACCAGCACAGCGATGCGCTTCATGCTTCACCGATGCCTTCCACGATTACGCCCCGCTTGCCCTCTTCGCCCTTGACGACGGAGCCGATGACGTAGGCGTGCTGTCCCGCCCGAACGGCGGTGCCCATGGCCAGGCTGACCTGGTCTTTGGGAACGGCAACTACCATGCCGATGCCCATGTTGAAGGTGTTGTACATATCCCGGGTGGGGATGTTTCCAGCTTCCTTGATGATATCAAAAATGGGCAGGCGGGGGAAGGACAGGGGATTGATGCGGGCGGTCAGGCCCTTCTTCATCATGCGGGGCACGTTTTCAAAGAAGCCGCCGCCGGTGATGTGGCTGATGCCGTGGATGTCCACGCCGTCCTTCAGCATACTCAGGATGGCCCGGACATAGATGGTGGTGGGGGCCAGCAGAGCTTCGCCCAGGGTGCATCCCAGGGAGGGATAATGGTCGTTGTAGTGGTTCTCAATGTCCAGAACCTTGCGTACCAGGGAGAAGCCGTTGGAGTGAACGCCGCTGGAGGTCATGCCCACCAGCACGTCCCCTTCCTTCATCCGCTGCTCCGGATCAATGATCTGCTGCTCATCCACAATGCCCACAGAGAAGCCGGCCAGGTCGTACTCGTCCTCCGGGTAGAAGCCGGGCATTTCCGCGGTCTCGCCGCCGATGAGCGCACAGCCGGACTGCTTGCAGCCGTCGGTGATGCCCCTGACGATCTGCTCGATGCGTTCAGGGTAGTTTTTGCCGCAGGCGATGTAATCCAGGAAAAACAGGGGTTTGGCGCCGCCGCAGATGATGTCATTGACGCACATGGCGACGCAGTCGATGCCCACGGTGTCGTGCTTGTCCAACAGGAAAGCGAGCTTCAGTTTGGTGCCTACGCCGTCGGTGCCGGAGACCAGAACGGGCTTTTTCATACCGGCCAGGTCCGGGGCAAACAGGCCGCCGAAGCCGCCCAGACCGCCCATTACGCCGGGGACGGCGGTAGAAGCCACCAGCGGCTTGATGCGGTCCACCGCCTGGTAGCCGGCGGTGACGTCCACGCCGGCGGCGGCGTAGGATTCAGATCTGCTGTTGTTGTTCATGTCCGTTTAACTCCTCAGATTTGTCAGTTATCAGCGTCAGACTCCACAGTTCCGGGGAGGAATCTGTGCTCTGACAGGGTTCAGCTGGCAGTTCATGAAAGAAGCTCTCATGAACATCCTCTGTTACCGTTGTGACCGTTTGCAGGGTTACAGCGGGGGAATTATTCTCCCATCAGGCGGCGCATGACCTCCTGGTAAGCGTCCTCCACGTTGCCCATATCACGGCGGAAGCGGTCCTTGTCCAGCTTCTCATGGGTGTTCTCGTCCCACAGGCGGCAGGTGTCGGGGCTGATCTCGTCAGCCAGAACGATCTGGCCGTCAGCGGTCTTGCCGAACTCGATCTTGAAGTCCACCAGGTCGATGCCGATGCTCTTCATGTAGGACTTCAGGAAGGCGTTGATCTTGAAGGTGTACTCTTTGACCAGAGCGATCTCATCCCAGGTGGCCAGCTTCAGCGCCACAGCGTGGTACTCGTTCAGCAGGGGGTCGCCCAGGTCGTCGTTTTTGTAGGAGAACTCGATGGTGGGCTCATCGAACACGATGCCCTCCTTCACGCCGTAGTGCTTGGCGAAGGAACCGGCAGAGATGTTGCGGACAATGACCTCCAGCGGCAGGATGGTGACCTTCTTGACGGCGGTCTCACGGTCGGACAGCTGCTCCACGAAGTGAGTGGGGATGCCCTCTTTTTCCAGCTTCTGCATCATGAAGTTGGACATTTTGTTGTTGATGACGCCCTTGCCCACGATGGTGCCCTTCTTCAGGCCGTTGAATGCGGTGGCGTCGTCCTTGTAGTCCACGATAACGACGTTGGGGTCGTCGGTGGCGAATACTTTCTTGGCTTTGCCCTCATACAGCTGCTGCAGCTTTTCCATAATCATTACTTCCTTTCAATCTGATGGTTGGGGAGATTGTTTGCTGATGGATCAGTAGACCTTGCTCTGAATTTTGGCGTCCTTCTTTGCCACGCTCTGTGCCATGTCCTCCTTGAAGGCGGAGAGTTTCTCCACCAGAGAGGGGTCCTCCAGAGACAGCATCTGAGCGGCCAGAATGCCCGCGTTGGCGGCGCCGTTGACCCCCACCGTGGCCACGGGAATGCCGGAGGGCATCTGCACAATGGACAGCAGGCTGTCCAGGCCGCCCATCATAGAGGTCTTGATGGGCACGCCGATGACCGGCAGGGTGGTGTAGGCTGCCAGCACGCCCCCCAGATGGGCTGCTTTGCCTGCGCCGGCGATGATGACGCCGAAGCCGTTGTCCGCGGCGGAGGAGGCGAACTGCTCTGCGGCGGCGGGGGTGCGGTGGGCGGAGATGACGTGGACCTCATAGGGAATGCCGAAGTGCTTCAGCTTCTCTACGGCGTCCATCATGACCGACAGATCGCTGTCAGATCCCATGATAACTGCAACTTTTTTCATAAATAAACCTCCTGAAAGGGGTAACAGGCGAGAAAAAACAGCAGGCAGAGTGACGCACGCTGCCTGCTGATAGGAAAGGGTAGACCGGTGACGTGGAAAATAGCCCCGGGGTTCACGATCTGATTGCCGCTGCGGAACTGAGTCATACCGATTCCCTCCTCGCCTTGATTTGCCTCTATTTTAGCCCACGAAATGGGATTTTTCAAGTGGAACCAGCACATAAGTCAGAAGTTTGGACTGTTCCACAAGGAAAAAGAAAAAAATGGGGAAGCGTTGAATAAATCTCACAACAGACACGAGCCTTTTTTGCCGGGGGGCTGCTCCTGGGAAAGCATCTCAGGACAGGCCGTTGGCGTCCAGAATCTGGTAGAGCTGCCTGCTGCGCTGCTGCCAGTCCGCCCCTTCGGCATAGTGGATGCGCAGGGCGGCGTGGCCCTGGGCGTGCTCCTCCTCCAAAAGAGCCTCGCAGGAGACGACGAATTCTGCGTCGAAATGGGCGGCGGAGACCACTTCGCGGTAGAAATCGTCCAGTTTTCCTCCGGTCATCATGACAATTGGCTTGCCGGAGGCCAGATACTGGTACAGCTGCTCCGGCGCCACCGCCGGATCCTCCATCTGCTCGCTGACCAGGGAGAAGCACACGTCAAAGCCGGACAGATATCTGGGCTGGGTGGACAGAGATTTTTCCCCCAAAAAAAACACATTGGTCAGCCGGCTCAGCTGAGAAAAGCCGGGATTTCGGCGGGAACAGGGCCCGACAAACACAAAGTTCCACTCCGGATGCTGGGAAGCGGCCCGGTACACCGGAGAGAGCTGGGTAAAGTCATCCACTTCGCCGAGATAACCGAAGATGGGGGAAAACACCCGCTGCAGGTCGGTGGGCAGGGAGGGGAAGGTACCTGCTGCCTGGGAAAACAGGGGATAATCCACCCCGTTGGGCAGCATGACCACGTTGCCGCTGAACTGCCGGAGGCGGCTCTGGATGGAGGGAGCCGCCGCCACCACCACATCCGCCTCTTCAGCCAGCGCAGCTTCCCAGTCGAAGGGAAAGCCCTGCCAGTCCCGGTCACAGTCGTACACCAGGCCCCGGGCTTCGGAGAGCTCATAAATGAGTCCGGCCTGATCCGGACAGGTCAGCCACAGCACCGGCTCGTCAAAGGCGTGCTCCAGCATACACCGGCGGATATAAGCGGCATTTTTTCGGCTGCGCTGTGCGATGCGGGCGGCGCCTTCTTCACCGGAGGGCACACTGGCGGGCAGCGTAAAAGCGGTGACGTTGGGGGCAGTTTTTGCGCCCTCCCGGGGGCGGCGGTATTTGGACAGCAGGGGCTGAGCCGGTTCAAAAAACAGGATTTCTGCGTTGGGAATGGTCTGGGTCAGCATCCTGAAACGAACGGACCGGTCCCACAGAGTATAGGAAATACAAACAATCTGCATTGCAGCGGGCACCTCTTGGCGATCTTTGTATCAAACCGAACGGAATTGTCTCTAAGATAAGATTAATCATTATTTTATACGATATACAATGAGAATGCAAGCGGAGGAGGAAAAATTAAAAGAGCATTGTCTCCGCTGAACATTCGGTATATAATCATCTCGAATCCCATAAAGGAGGTATTGTATGACAGCTTTCCACCAAATGGAAGGGACGGTTCTGCTGTTCTTACAGGAACACGTGCGAAACAGCCTGCTTTCCTCCGTGCTGGTCCCGCTGACCTACGCCTGCGAGCACGGTGAAATCTGGATCATTCTGTCCCTTCTGATGCTGTTTTACCGGCCCACCCGAAAGGCCGGGGTGATGGCGCTGCTCTCGCTGCTGGTCTGTTGGACCTCCAGCGAATTGATTTTAAAGGCGCTGGTTCAGCGCACCCGTCCCTTTCTTATGATCGAAGGATTGGTCCCTGCGGTGAAGCCGCCCACTTCGTTCTCTTTTCCGTCGGGGCATTCCTGCGCCTCCTTCTCTGCGGCGGGGGGGCACTGGCGGACGCTGGGGATCCAGTGGCTCAGATGGTGTATTCTGCTGGTGGCGTTTTTGATCGCCTTCTCCCGGCTGTACCTGGGGGTACATTATCCCACCGATGTGCTGGTGGGCAGCCTGTGGGGCTGGCTGGGCAGCGGCCTGGTGTGCCGGTTTGCGGGAAGGGCCATGGACAGGCGGTTTCCGGACGTCCCGGACCGGACGCTATGATCCGATCAAACAAAAAAGAGGCTGTCCAACCGGACAGCCTCCCGTTTTTTATGCAAAGAGTCGCTGCAATTACTTCAGCTCGACCTTGCCGCCGACGGCCTCGACCTTCTCCTTCAGAGCCTGGGCATCCTCCTTGGAAGCCGCCTCCTTCAGAGTGGTGGGAGCGTTCTCGACAGCAGCCTTGGCGTCAGCCAGGCCCAGGCCGGTGATCTCGCGGACAACCTTGATGACCTTGATCTTAGCCTTGGGGTCAGCCAGGCCAGCCAGGACGACGTCGAACTCGGTCTTCTCTTCCACGGGCTCAGCAGCGGCAGCAGCGCCGGCGCCGCCGGCAACAGCGATGGCCTCAACGCCGAAGGTCTCCTTCAGGGCGTCGGTCAGTTCCTTGACTTCCAGCAGGGACAGAGCCTTGATCTCTTCCACGATAGCAGTAATCTTCTCAGACATGTTAGTTACCTCCTAAAATAGAGCTTTTCAGATAAAAGTAGGTTGCTTATTCAGCAGCGGCCTCGCTGTCCTTCTCAGCAATTGCGTTGACAACAGCGGCCAGGTTGGCCACGGGGGCGACCAGCACGCCGACCAGCTGGGCGTACAGATCCTTCTTAGAGGTCAGAGTTGCCAGCTGAGCGATCTCAGCCTGGGACAGCACCTTGCCCTCCATGAAAGCGGCCTTGATGTGGAACTTCTCATCACCCATCTTCTTGGCGTAGTCAGCCAGCACCCGGATGGGAGCGATGGGATCCTCGGTAGCGGTAGCCAGAGAAGTGTTGCCGTGCAGCACGTCGTCCAGCTCAGACAGGCCGGACTCGTCCAGAGCGCGGCGCACCATGGTGTTCTTCACAACACCATAGCTGACCTCGTTCTTGCGCAGCTCGGTGCGCAGCTCGGTGTCCTGCTCCACGGTGATGCCGGAGTAATCCACCAGCACGCCGGAAGCGGCGCCCTTCAGCTGCTCCTCCAGAGCGGCGACAATGGCCTTCTTGGATTCCAAAACCTTTGCGTTAGGCATTTCGTTTTCACCTCACAACTAAAAAATCCTCCGCGTCAAAAGACAGGAGGACAGTAAGCAGCAAAACAGTATATCCATATTGTTTCGATGCACTCTCGGCAGGCATTACCCCGGACGGGAACCTGCTGTCTTTGAACGCGATGATTATTATAACCTGGCGGAACGGATTTGTCAACCTGTTCCGCCAGATTTTTTACGTTTTTGCCGAAGCCGTCAGATTACAGCTTGGCGGGGTTCACACGCACGCCGGGGCCCATGGTGGAGGCGACGGTGCAGGAACGGATATACTGTCCCTTGGCAGCGGCGGGCTTGGCCTTGATGACAGCGCCCACCAGAGCATCGAAGTTCTGCTGCAGCTTCTCAGCACCGAAGGAAACCTTGCCGATGGGGCAGTGGATGATGTTGGTCTTGTCCAGACGATACTCCACCTTACCGGCCTTGGCGTCCCGGACAGCCTTGGCGGCGTCGGGAGTGACGGTGCCGGACTTGGGGGAGGGCATCAGGCCCTTGGGGCCCAGCACGCGGCCCAGACGGCCGACGAAGCGCATCATATCGGGAGTGGCGATGACCACGTCGAAGTCAAACCAGTTCTCCTTCTGGATCTTTTCCACCAGATCCATCTCGCCGACATAGTCAGCACCGGCGGCCTTGGCGGCCTCAGCCTGTGCGTCCTTGGCGAAAACCAGCACGCGAACGCTCTTGCCGGTGCCGTTGGGCAGGACGATAGCGCCGCGGACCTGCTGGTCAGCGTGACGGCCGTCGACACCCAGCTTAATGTGCAGCTCAACGGTCTCGTCAAACTTTGCCTTGGCGGTCTTGCAGACCAGGTCCAGGGCCTCGTTGGAATCATAGAGATTGCCTTTTTCGATCAGCTTCAGGCTGTCGTTATATTTCTTACCCATTACTCTTTACCTCCTTAGTCGCCGACGACAACGCCCATGGAACGTGCGGTACCGGCGATCATGGACATAGCGGCCTCCAGAGAAGCAGCGTTCAGATCGGGCATCTTGAGCTCAGCGATCTTCTGCACGTCAGCCTTGCTGATGGTTGCGACCTTCGTCTTGTTGGGCACGCCGGAGCCGGACTCGATGTTGCAGGCCTTCTTGATGAGGACGGCTGCGGGGGGAGTCTTGGTCACGAAGGTGAAAGAGCGGTCAGCGTAGATGGTGATGATGACCGGGATGATCATGCCCACATCTTTCTTGGTGCGCTCATTGAACTCTTTGGTGAAACCGGCGATGTTCACGCCGTGCTGACCCAGAGCGGGGCCAACAGGGGGAGCCGGAGTTGCCTTGCCGGCGGGGATCTGCAGCTTTACATAGCCGGTGATCTTCTTGTTTTTTGCAGGTGCCACGAGGAATACCTCCTTAATATCTGTCAGAAAATTTCAAATAGGGACAACAGGAAGACAATCATCAATCTTCCCGGATGGGTTCGACCTGACTGAGCTCCGCCTCTGCGGGGATCTCACGGCCAAACATGAAGACGCTCAGGTAAACCATTTCCCGTTCCGCATCGATCTCGTCCACCACGGCGGTGTTGCCGGAGTAGGGGCCGCTGATGACACGGACCTTGTCGCCCTCGGCGAAGCCCAGGTTGACGTTGACGGTCTCGTTTTCGTCTTCTGTGATGTCAATACCCAGCGCAGTCAGCTCGCTCTCGTTCAGCGGGACGCCGTTCATACCGGTCTCCTGCAGGTCGGCGCCGACGAATCCGGTGACGCCGCGGATGTTGCGGATGATATGCCAGGTTTTGTCTGTCAGGACCATTTTCACCAGTACGTAGCCGGGGAGAAGCTTGCGCTCCACCTGACGGTTCTCGGTGACTTCAACGGTGTCCGTCATTTCAATGAACTTGCCGGGCTTCATTTCTTCCTGCCGAACGACCTTTTTCTTGACCTTCACAGGCTCGATGACGGTCTCGGTAGGGATGTGAACCTTGCAGATCAGATTGCGCAGGTCCTCACGGTTGGCGATATACTGGTTGACTGTGCTGGCTACGGAATTCTCATAGCCGGAATATGTGTGAAGTACATACCATTCAGGTGTTCCACTCATTTTCAGTCACCTCACTCAACCCCGGAACAAACGGAGCAGGGCGCTGATCACTGCGGCTGCCAGGCCGTCCAGAACCCAGACAAAAACGCCGATGATGGCGACACACAGCAGCACGGAGATACAGGCCTTAACCAGCTCGTCGCGAGTGGGCCAGTGAACCTTTTTCAGCTCGATCTTCATGTCGTGAGCCCAGGACTTCAGGCCGTTCCAGCGGCGGGTAAACCAGTTTTCCTTCTTTGCGCCGGTGTCTTGGGACTCTTTTGCTTTTTTTGCCATGTTACACACCTTTCTTTAAAGCAAACAAACAGACTTACTTCGTTTCAGTGTGTTCGGTGTGCTTCTTGCAGAACGGGCAGTACTTGCTCATTTTCAGACGCTCAGGAGTGTTTTTCTTATTCTTCATGGTGTTGTAGTTTCTCTGCTTGCACTCGGAGCAGCGCAGAGTGATTTTCGTGCGTGCGACGCCTTTTGCCTTGGCCATATTCGGCACCTCCTTAATTTGGGTAGTTCTGTTTCAGAACAGTAAAAAAGCCGGAATTCCGGCAGACACGCCCTGAAACAGGCTGATCTGTCGAACTCCAGCGCAGCAATTCCCGCAGAAATCCTCCGGGACTGTCGTTTGGTTGGGGTTCGGCAGAGGTTCTGCCTCCCTGCGCGGCTTTTCACCCGGAAAGCGGACCCATACGCTGAAAAACGCATGACGCATCGCTGCTTTCCCGCAGGTAGAATTACTATACCATTTTTTCGGGAGGCTTGTCAACCGTTTTTTTCGGGAAATTTGCCCGCCGGGTCCGCCGCGCTTTTTTTCGGCAGACGCTCTTGCAAACCATTTGCCAATCTCCCGGAACAATGGTACAATCACAAGAGAAAGCGAGGGGAAACCATGCGGATTATGGCAATCGATTACGGCGACGCCCGGACCGGCGTGGCCATTTCTGACGCGATGGGAGTGCTGGCGGGCTTTACCACCGTCATCAGCAGCTGGCGGCAGGAGGTCGTGGTGGAGGAGCTGGTGAAGCTCGTCCGGGAGCACCAGGTGGAAGAGCTTGTGCTGGGCTATCCCAAGAACATGAACAACACCAGAGGCGAGAAGGCAGAGCTGAACGAGCAGCTGGCTGGGTTGCTGCGGGAGAAAACCGGCCTGCCGGTGACGCTGTGGGATGAGCGGCTGACCACGGTGGATGCCCATCGGATCCTCCGCTCCAACGGACGGAAGACCAGCAAGCACCGGAAGAATGTGGACGCGGTGGCGGCGACGCTGATCCTGGAGGGCTACCTTGGCCGGAAAAACGGACATCTTTAAACAGCGGCCCAGCTGCTGTGCGTGCCCCCTGTTCAGGGCGGCGGAATCAGAGATTATGAGAACTGAGGGAGGAACCGGACTATGATGCTGGACACCAACAACAACAAAATCGTGCTGAACCTGGAGGACCCCTTGGGAAATGTGCAGCCCTACGAGCTGCTGGACGTGGTGGAGTACAACAAGGAAGGATTCGGCATTTTTCTGCCCGCCGACGAGAAGGAGGGCGACGTCGCCATTCTGCGCCTGGTGGGGGAGGACGACCAGAAGCCGGAGAGCTATGCTCCGGTGAACGATGACGGGCTGGAGCAGGCGGTCTTTGATCTGTTCCAGATCAAGAATCTGGACGCCTTTGACTTCGGCGCCAACAGCTTTGCGTTCTGATCGGACGGATGAAATGTCATAAAACGAAAAAACCATTCAACCACTGGCGGGTGATTGAATGGTTTTTTGTCTGTTTCAGCGGCGATCAGACATCGTTCTCATCTTTCCCGCTGAGGGAGAAGGCGACGTTGATGGCGTGGTCTGCGCAGCGCTCCAGGTCGGTGACGATGTCGGAATAGACAACGCCGCCGTAGGGCTCACATTCCTGGTTCATCAGGCGCTCGACGTGGCTGGCAATGCAGTACTCTTCCAGCTCGTCCACCCGCTGCTCCAGATCTTCCGCTTCCTTCAGGCGGGAGAAGTCCCCGGTGGAAAAAACCTCCAGGCTCAGCTCGATGCTGGCCAGGGCGGCATCCGCCATCTTCTTCAGGTCTGCCATGCCCGCCGGGGAGATGCTTCCCTTGCGCTCCTGCATTTTGACCATGTACTCTGTCAGGTTCACGGCGTGGTCGCTGATGCGCTCCAGATCGGACACATCCAGCAGCAGCTTGGTCAGGCGGTCCCGGTCACGGCTGTTGAGCCGGTAAGAACGCAGGCGAACCAGCGCCTCGGTGATGTTGTGATCCAGGAAGTCCACGGTGTCCTCGCCCTCTTCCACCTGCTGGACCTTGGCGTAGTCTTTTTCAAAGAAGCACTCCACACTGGTGCGGAGGTTTTCCAGCGCAAAGCTGCACATACGGACAATTTCCAGCTTGGCGTTGGCGAGGGCCACCGCGGCAGGGATTCCTTCGAAGTTGTTGATGTAAATGAGCTGCTGGTTCTCCTGCTTTCTGGTCTCTTCGGGCAGCTGGGGCAGGATGGTCTGTGCCAGTTTGACGATGAGGTGGGAGAAGGGCAGCTCGATGAGCACCGCCGTAATGGCAAAAATGGTGTGGGTGTTGGCGATCTGACGGCCCACGCTGTCCGGAGACAGGCTCTGAATGGCGGTGAGGATCTGGGGGAACACCGTGACCAGGGTGCCCAGGATCAGAGCGCGGATCAGGTTGAACACCAGATTCAGGATAGCCGTGCGCTTGCCGTTCCGGTTGGCAGTGAGGGAGGCCAGCAGGTTGGGGGTCACAGAGCCGATGGCGGCGCCGATGACCAGGTAGACGGCGGTGTGGTATTCGATAATGCCCTGCACCGCAAAGGCCTGGAAAATGACGATGGAGGAGGAGGAGCTCTGAAGCAGCGCGGTGAAAGCCACGCCAAAGAGGATGGCCAGCAGCGGGTTGTCCAGCCCCCGCATCAGGTTGATAAAGGCCTGGGTCTGGGACAGGGGGGCGATGGCGGTCTTCATAATGCCGATGCCCTGGAAGAGCATACCAAAACCCATGATAATGGTGCCCACATCCCTCACGAAGGTCTTTTTCAGGAACAGGAACATCACCGCGCCGACGAAAAGAATCAGCGGGGCATAGGCGCTCAGGTTGAAGGCGGTGAGCTGTGCGGTGACGGTGGTGCCGATGTTGGCGCCCATGATGACGCCGATGGCCTGGGCCAGGGTCATCAGACCGGAGTTGACGAAGCCGATGACCATCATGTCCGTTGCAGAGGAGCTCTGGATCATCAGGGTCACCAGCAGGCCCACCATGACCGCCATAATGCGGTTGCTGGTGGCCTTCTCCAAAATGACCCGCAGGTTTTCACCGGCGGCATTCCGCAGGCCGGAGGACATCAGGGACATACCGTAGAGGAACATCCCTACGCCGCCCAACAGGGAGAAAAATTCTAAAAGTGACATATACCAATACCCTTCCTTGTGATTCTTTCTGTTGTCTGCTGGTGAAAAATCCCCAGAAGCACATCTTTTAACAATCTTACTATATCAGAGAAGGGGGAAAAGTCTCAATGGAAAAGATGCACAGATTCCGCGAGGAAAAAGCTGCCATTTTTATCAAAAAAGACTGAAATATAATGAGGGGGCCAGCGATTACTATATATTATAAAAATAAAACAAGGCAGCTCCGTGACACAAATCACAGAGCTGCCTGCTTTTTTGACCCGATCAGCCCACCTGGCTGAAGAACCAGGTCTCAGTGGGCTCGTACTTGTCCTGAATGCCCTCGTACCATTCGGTGTACTTGTCAGACTGAATGGCGCTCTTGGCGGTCTCCTGCCAGTAGGGGAGCTCATCGTAGCCGTTGAAGCAAATCACCAGATAGCGGTTGGCGTCAGCGTCCTCCACCACGGTGCAGTCCCCGACGTTGTGCTCCCCGCTGTACAGCCAGGTCACGGCCTCCTCGGGAAGTGCGCCGGACTCCTTGCTGACGCTCTCAAACTCGCTCAGAACGTAGGTGGGAGCGGCGGAATCGGTGCCTTCGGCAGAGCTGTCGGCGGCCTCCTCTTCCTCCTCGGCGGAACTGTCGGTGGTCATCTGGCGCAGGGCCTCTTCGGTGCCGCCGTTGTCCAGCCAGGTCTTTACGAAGGCATCGGCGGCGGCTTTGGCGCCCTCCATGTCGTAAACAGGCTCAGCGTCCTCGCTCTCGGCTTCGGCGGAGCTGTCCCCATCGGCGGGCTCGGCGGCCACCTGCTCAGCGGGAATGCTGACGGCCAGCAGGGAACCGGCCTTGTACTCATCGCGCTTGCGGCTGTTGAATTTCACGGCGAAGTAGCCGGTCACACTGGTCTCATCCTGGTCAGAGCCTTCCTCAGAAGAGGCTTCGGCGTCCTCGATAACGGTGACGTCGCCCTTCTTGCGGTCGCTGCTGGTGAGCCACTTGCCAAAGGCGAAGTTGCCCAGGTTTGCGCCGACCACATCGGAATAATCCGCAGCATTCAGCGCGCTGACCAGCTGGTCGATCTTCTTCTGGTCGCCGTCCTTCAGTGCATCCTTCAGCTGCTCAGCGCCCTTCTTTGCTGCAGCGATCTGCTCCTCGGTGGCGGGGATTTCGTTGCCGTCCTCATCGGTTTCGGTTTCCACGTTCACTTTGTAGGCGGCGAAGTCAAAGGTGTCCAGCTCGTCCTTGTGCTCCTTATAATAGTCCTTGATCTCGTCCTCAGAGACCTCAAAGCCCTCGGTTTTGCTGGCCTGATAGTCGTAGGCGTAGAAGTACTCGGTGATAATCTTCTCAAAGCGGCTCATGGTCATAAAACGGCCGAACATACGCCGCAGGTAGTAGGCCTGGGAGACGTTGTTGGTCTTTGCGGCCTTCTCCACGTTGGCCAGCATATCGTCGATGTTCTTCTGGCCGTCCTCGGAGATGGTGTAGCCGGCGGCCTCAGCCTGCTGAGCCAGGGTGCTGACCTCCCGCAGAGAGGACTCGGCGTTGCTTCTCAGGTACTCGTACCAGGTCTGGCCGTCGTAAGCCTCCTGCTCCTTCAGGCTCTTGCTGGTGTCAATGCCGTAGTAGCTGGCGTAGGCGTACATGGTGTTGTACTGGGAATAGTAGTAGTAATCCACGTCGGCGGCGGAGTAGGATTTCTCCCCGATGGTGACGGCGGTGGCGCGGCTCTGGATGAAGCCGTGGTCCCAGAACAGAAGGGCGGCGATCAGTGCGATGACCACCACGGCGATGACGCCGTAAACGCGCCACTTGCGCTCTTCCTTCTGCTCAGCCAGAATCTCGTTGCGCTCTTTGATGGACAGGCCTTCCAGTCGCTTGTCCGTTTCTTTCTTTTGAACACTCATAGCTGCTCTGTTAACCTCCAAATTGATTCCTCGTTATTGCAATCTTTAAAAACCCTGACACAGTTCAGGGCGCAAAATCCTCCACAACTTCGTTGTCATCCTTGACAGGCGTCAGCCTGCCTGCGTCCTCCGCCTCGTTCTGAATGATTTTGTACTCCTTCCTTTGTGCCAGTATTCTTGAATCTTGCTCTAGGATGGACGTAATGCTTTGCAATCGTAGCTCATTATATAGGATGAGACCTCAAAAAACAAGGTGCAGTTTCAAAAAAAATGAGGACCCGGCGGTCCTCTGCTTGGTGCTATATCACGTAAGGCGCTGCATTGTGAAAAAGAAAAACCCCGCATGAGCCGTGTGATCCCGATTCAACCTGCACCAAATAGGCAGGTGGGTCGCCGCCGCATAACGTTACTGCTACCAGCTTCCGGCCGAGACCGGGAGGTCTGCAAACAGTTATGAGAGCTATTGCGTCCCTTTTCAGAAATGTGGGTTAAAAAAAGGATCATCACGCACCCCGCAGGGCTCAACTTGATCTTATGCCATGGAACAGGGGATTATTCCTCGTCCTCCAGCAGTTCTTCCATAAACTGCTGATAGACCTCTTCGGCCTCCTCTTCGCTGTCCAGCGTGGCCAGCTGTTCTTCGCCGTCCACTTCAATGACCTTCATAATAATCAGGCCGTACTCCTCATCCTCTTCCAGCTGATCCGGATCAGCGTCCTCGGGGACAGTGGGGAAGAAGGCCATATAAATGTTGTCTTTATACTCGAGGGTGTCGAGATATTCCAGCTCCAGCTCCTCTCCGTCCTCACTGGTCAGAGTGATAAAGGTGGAGCCGTAGTCCTCATCCATTTCGTTGGGGTTGTTCCTGGGCTTGTCGCTCATGATACTCACCAGCCTTTCATTGGTATTGTACCCGAATCGCCAGAAAAAAGCAAGAACTATTTTGCCAGTCTCATGGAATGGAAGAAACTTCTGTTTTCAACGGCTGTGCAGAGGCAAAAGCCGGGAACTTTTTCTGTAACAGGAAAAAGTCTCACAAACGATGCCCTTTCAGCTGCGCCGCCGCCGCTGCCGCAACCGGAACGCCAATGAGCCCGGGAAGGCCGAAGCACTGCAGTCCCAGGTACATGGCCAGCAGCGTGAAAAACGGGCTGAGTCCCGCCTGCTTCCCCACAAGCCGGGGCTCCAGCATGGTCCGGGTCAGCCAGCACACCAGCGTCAGCAGACAGACCCCCAGCGCACGCAGGGTGTGCCCCTCCAGCCACAGCAGCGCCGCCCAGGGCAGCAGCACCGCTCCGGTGCCCAGCAGGGGCATGGCGTCCGCCAGCGCCACCAGCGCCGCCGCCGCTCCGGCGCCCCGGATGTGCAGAACGGAAAGGCCGGCGGTGAGCACCAGAAACTGGATCAGCATCAGCAGGCCCTGTGCCCGCAGCCAGCCGGTGAGGCCCCGTTTCAGAGAGTGCAGGGCGGAGAGCACGTGCCGCCGCCACGCTGCGGGGATCACTGCGCCCAGCTGCCGGCGCAGGTTTGGCCAGTCCGACGCGGCGTAAAAACCGCAGAGCACCACAATCAGCAGGAAAAACAGCTTTTCCGGCAGGGTGGACAGCACTCTCCCGCTGACCCGGGCGGCCCAGGCGGTGATCTGTCCCGGGATGGCGCTGCTGCGCTGATTCAGAAGCTCCAGCCCCTGCCTGGCCAGCGCGCCCATGCCCTCCGGCAGCACGGCGGCGGCGGTGCTCAGCCGCCGGAACAGGGTGCTCAGGTCGGGAAACAGCGGACTGATGCGGTGTACCGTGCCGCACAGCCGGCTGGCCAGCGTCCACAGCGCCAGCAGCGCCCCGCTCACCGCACCGCCAACCACCAGCAGCGCACCCAGCCAGCGGGGCACCCGGCGGCGCTCCAGCCAGCTTACAGGACGGTCTGCGGCGGCGGCGGCGAGCAGAGCAAGGCCGGCGGCGGCGGCGCAGCGCCGGACCGGGCCCATCAGCAGGGAGAGCAGCAGCAGGGCGGAGAGGAGGATTTTCTTTGCTGTCTGGGACATAAATACCTCCTTTTTGCGCGTCCTTCCGGGTGTAATTCGGGGAGCAATCAGGGAGTTTTTCCAGGGCCAATGCCGAAAAACCCGGTTTTCTTTCTAACTCACCAAAGAAAAATTCCGGTCCGCCGGAAAAATCGGTAATTCTACAGTTGAATTTGTTAAAGCAGAATGCTATAATGGCTTCTGCATAGCGAATACAAATGACCACTCTGCGTGGACAGATGTAGGAGGAGTAACAGATATGCCGAAGGTTCCCAAGTTTTTTATTGTAGAGGCCAGCGCGCTGCCGGAGATCTTCATCAAGGTTGTCCAGGCAAAGCAGGCTCTGGAACTGGGTGAGGTCTCCACCGTAAACGAGGCCACCCGGAGGGTGGGCATCAGCCGAAGCGCATTTTATAAGTATAAGGATGCGGTCCGGCCCTTCAACGACATGATGAACGGTCACATTGTCACCTTCCAGGCGATGCTCCGGGACGAACCGGGCATTCTTTCCGCCATCCTGAATATTTTTGCCGCCAGCGGCGGAAATATTCTCACCATCAACCAGACCATTCCCACCGGCAGCGTGGCTGCGGTGAATCTGAGCGCCGAGACCAGCGGACTGCTGGTGTCCCTGGAGGAGCTCGTGCATCAGGTCCAGGAGCTCAGCGGCGTGGTGAAGTTTGAGGTACTGGCCGGGTAATGTTGATTTTGGATCCGGCCCCCCGATTCTAACCAGGCGCGGCAGTTTCGTCTCTGCCGGGGCTGAACCGGAGCAAGGGAGACCGGATTCCTGATTGAATAGAGAGGTGTATTATGGTAAACGTAGCAATTCTGGGTTACGGCGTCGTGGGAAGCGGCGTTGGCGAGATTCTTTATAAGAACGGCCAGCACATTTCCGAGCGCGTTGCCAACAAAGTGAATGTGAAATATATCCTGGATCGGCGGGAGTTTCCCGACAGCGTGTTTGCTGACCGGGTGGTCCATGATTTCTCTGTGATCGAGAATGACCCCGAGGTCCAGATCGTGGTGGAGACCATGGGCGGCGTACCCTTCCCCCTGGACTGCACCCGCCGGGCGCTGAAGGCCGGCAAGAGCGTGGTCACCTCCAACAAGGAGCTGGTGGCCACCCACGGCTGTGAGCTGCTGAAGCTGGCCAAGGAGAACCACTGCTCCTATCTGTTCGAAGCCTCCGTGGGCGGCGGCATTCCCATCCTGCGCCCCATGACCAGCTGCCTGGCCGCCAATGAGCTGCAGGAGATCGTCGGCATCCTCAACGGCACCACCAACTACATTCTGACCCGCATGATCCGCGCCGGTCTGTCCTTCGACGCTGCGCTGAAGGAGGCCCAGGCCAACGGCTACGCCGAGCGCGACCCCTCCGCCGATATTCTGGGCTGGGACGCCTGCCGGAAGATCTGCATCCTGTCCTCCCTGGGCTTCGGACGCCATATCTACCCCGATCAGGTGCCCACCGAGGGCATCACCGGCATCACCCTGTCTGATGTGGCCTATGCCCGCAGCGGCGGCTACAAGATCAAGCTGCTGGGCCGTTCCATCCGCCGGGACTCCGACCTGAAGGTCTGCGCCTATGTTGCCCCCCATCTGGTGGCGGAGGATTCCCCTCTGGCCAACGTGGAGGACGTGTTCAACGCCATCCAGGTCACCGGAGACTCCATCGGCGACGTGATGTTCTACGGCCGGGGCGCCGGCAAGCTGCCCACCGCCTCTGCGGTTGTGGCGGATGTGATGGACATTGTCCGCATGAAGGGCAAGAAGGTCATCAGCTGGGAAGAGGGCGGTGAGGACACCGTTTACTCCGTGGAAGAGATTGCCAACCAGTGGTATGTCCGGGTGGCCGGCGACTTCGCCGTAGAGGGCACCCGCCGCCTGCGCAACGGCGACGCCAAGGACGGCGAGAACGCTTTTATCACCGACGAGGCGCTGACGCCCGCTCAGGTGAGGGAGCTGACGAAGGACATGGACGTCAAAGCCATGTACCGGGTGCTGTAATTCGACATAGAAATAGGTAATTCGGAACGTCAGGGCAGCGCCGCGCAGAATCAATGAGGGGACTGCGCCGGCAACGGCGCCCCAGAACGCCTCAGCTGCTTCTGTGTGCTCTTCTGCCGTTCCGGATGAAAACGAACAGGGGGTCATTTTTTCAAATGGCATTGATCGTACAAAAATTCGGCGGCACCTCCGTGGGAGGACTGGACCGGGTCCGGCACGTCGCCAAAATCATCACCGACACCTACAACCAGGGCAACGACGTGGTCGTGGTGCTCTCTGCCCAGGGCAAATACACCGATGAGCTGATTGCCAAGGCGATGGAGTACAACCCCAGAGCCAGCAAGCGGGAGCTGGACCAGCTGATGAGCACCGGCGAGCAGCAGTCTGTGGCGCTGGCCGCCATGTGCATCCAGGGCATGGGCTACCCCGTGGTGTCCCTGAACGCCTGGCAGGTAGGGTTCAAGACCAACACCACCTATGGTGACGCCCGGATCACCAAAATTGACACGGAGCGCCTTCAGATGGAGCTGGATCAGCACAAGATCGTGCTGTTTACTGGGTTCCAGGGCATCAACCGCCGGGGGGATGTGACCACGCTGGGCCGGGGCGGCAGCGACACCTCCGCCGTGGCGCTGGCTGCCGCGCTGCACGCGGACCTGTGCCAGATTTACACCGACGTGGACGGCGTGTTCACCTCCGACCCCAACAAGGTCAGGGGCACCCATATGCTGGAGGAGATCACCTACGACGAGATGCTGGAGCTGGCAACCGTCGGCGCCGGGGTGCTCCACAACCGCAGCGTGGAAATGGCAAAACGCTACCATGTCAACCTGGAGGTGCTCTCCAGCTTCACCGGCAAACCCGGAACTAAAGTCAAAGAGGTCGTGAAAAAGATGGAAAAATCTCATGTCAGTGGAGTCGCTAAGGATAAGAATATCGCCCGTCTGGCGCTGGTCGGCCTGAGGAACGAGCCGGGTATCGCCTTCCATATCTTCTCTCTGCTGGCGGGCAAGAAGATCAATGTGGACATCATCCTGCAGTCCATCGGCCGCAACGAGGAAAAGGACATCTCCTTCACCGTCAAGAAAAGTGACCTGGAGCAGGCCAAAACACTGCTGGAGGAGCGCAAAGAGTCCTTGGGCTACGATCGCCTGGAGATCAACGATCACGTGGCCAAGGTTTCCATCGTCGGCGCCGGCATGATTGGCAACCCCGGCGTGGCCGCCAATATGTTCGAGGCCCTGTTCAACGCGGGTATCAACATCAACATGATCTCCACCTCCGAGATCAAGGTCTCCGTGCTGGTGGATGAGAACGACGCGGACCGGGCAGTCCAGGCGGTTCACGACAAGTTCTTTGCGGAGTACGGAAGATAATCAGTTCTTTCAAACATTCAGGGCGGCACCTGCGGGGTTTCTGCAGATGCCGCCCTTTCTGACTCTTCCGGGTCAGGAGCAAAGGTCCTCCAGCAGGGAGGCAAGGGCCTGCTCCGACCCGGCTGCAATGCCCCCGGCCAGCAGCTCCCGGTCCTCCCGGGGCAGGGAGGCGGTGTACACGCCGGTGTGGCGGAGCAGACGGCTGTTCCGGAAGATGCACAGCTCCCCGTCCACATCCCGGAGCACGTACAATGGCTCCGGAGCGGCGGGGGATTCCTCCGGGACATCGGCAGGCTGCTCCTGAGGCGGGGGAGGAGCTTCGGCGGCGGGGACCTGCTCCGCTGAGGAAGCGGAGACGGCGGGGGAGGCGGCGTACAGCAGTGCGGAGACGGACAGCGCCGCCGCCAGGGTCAGCGCAATGGCCAGCAGCGAAAAACGGAGCTTTGGCATGGACATGAGATCGGTTCCTTTCCGGTCACGGGGACCTGGTTTTTGACTGGATTCCAGCCTTTTCCTCAGTATGCACCCTCCGGAGGGGCTTTAAACATCAAAACACTGGCCTTTTTGCTCCATTGACAGGTATGGTATACTTAAGGCATCACCGCACAATAAGAACTTCGGCGCCTTGCGGTTTATTCTCCGCCA